>JBNKLG010000007.1:0-57193 GCA_050292235.1 Sedimenticolaceae bacterium
CTGATGGCCTTCTTTCGCGAGAGAAATGTTAAATACGCCTCAGTCAATGTCCTGTAGGTTTTTGACTTCTTAGTAAGTCTTGTCTATTTGATCCGTTTTTGGAAAATCTTCGAAAACGTCCGCAACTATTGAAAACCGCCAAAAATAATAGAGCGACAAACCAATAAGCCCTACATTGACCATCAGCAAACGATCCGAAATCCCCCAGGAAAAACCACCCGCGCTTTGCCCCGCAATCATAACCATCAGCGTAAAACCCATCTGAAAAACCAGACTGATACTGATCAACTCTCTTCCCCTCCGCCACAACCATTCCCAGACCGGTTTTGCATTCGGCAATCGATGTCCCCAAGCTAAAAGCACCAGCAATGCGGGCAGATCTGTCAGCAAAAACCAAAGTGACGTCTGTGCTGTCAAAAAGCCCATTGAGGTATTCGCGCTAGGCAAAGGCGCATTGGCCAGCAAAACAAACACAAGATGTCGACAAGTAAAAAACAATACCGCCAGCATCCAAAATGGAACCTTCAGACAGAGATATTTTCCATACTGATCAGGGTCATAGGTGTTTCGCATCATTCATCTCCCAAACCTTGACCAAACCTGCTTACGAAAACACACATCTTTACCGCAACAAGCCCACATTTATACCCGTTACCATCAACGATATGATGTGTTCAAAAGTTGGATACTTAATGCATAGCATCCCCCATCACAGGCACACAATCTACTCAGGAACGGCTGAAATGGAAAAAATCCGAATGATCGTTGCATCACGCCACAGTCAGCAACAATTTATAACCGAGTCTGCCACTGGCAGAACCGTACGCTATACCACATACCCAAATCTAAAGCTCAGCATCACACCTGACAATAGACGCGGCCTACCCAGCGTTTACAACCAAGCAATTCTTGAGACCGAAGAAGACCCCGCCATCCTGGTATTCGCTCATGACGATCTCCATTTTACCGATTTCTTTTGGTGTCATCGGTTACTGGAAGCCCTCGACCACTTTCAGATTGTTGGGCTAGCTGGTAATAAAAGACGCATTGACCAGCAACCAGGCTGGGCTTTTATCAACACTCAACTCACTTGGGATGACCAAACCAATCTCAGCGGCGTTGTAGCACATGGAAAAGGCTTCCCACCTAACAATCTAAGCAATTTTGGGCCTTCCCGCCAGCAAGTTAAATTGCTGGATGGCCTTTTCCTTGCCGTACGAAGTGAAACACTCTGGCAGCACAATCTGATGTTTGATGAGCAATTTGATTTCCACTTCTATGACATGGATTTCTGTCGCCAAGCTGAAGTCGCCAGTCTAATCTGTGGCACCTGGGATATCGCCTTAATCCACGAGAGCGGCGGTAATTTTAATTCGCCCGCTTGGCGTGCCGGTTACCAAACCTACCTACAGAAATGGGGAAACTGATGTCTGAGATACACCAAACACCAGCGCATGAACGACACAACCCTGATCTATTGGCCCTCATACCAAGGGAAGCCAAGGACCTGATTGAGATAGGCTGTTCCTCAGGAGCCTTGGCTCGAGAACTAAAAAAACAGAATTCTCATATCAGATACCTGGGTATGGAAATCGATACCGGCTATGCCGAACTGGCACGCCGCCATTGCGATGAAGTTCTATGCCTTAATCTTGAGGATGCTGCACCTGAATTCTGGGAAAACCAACGAACTCGGGACTGCTGGATTTTTGGCGATGTCCTTGAACATCTTTATGACCCCTGGAGAATTCTGAATAAGATCCACAACGTCATCCCAGCCAATGGATCTGTGGTTGCCTGCATTCCCAACATGCAGCACTGGTCGATCCAGGCTCGACTCTCTTTAGGCAACCTAAACTATGAGGACAGCGGCTTACTGGATAGAACACACATTCGTTGGTTCACCCGTTCCACAATGATCCAAATGTTTAGCCAGGCTGGCTTTGAGATCACCGCTGGAACGCCCCGAATCTTCCCTGAGCCAGCACGGGATGGTTTCTTGCCCCAGATACGCGCCATGGCGATAGCCGCTGGAGGAGACCCAAATCAAGCCGTAAAAGATGCCATGGTCTTGCAATTTGTCATAAAAGCCCAACCCAAAAAACCCCATGTAGCAACTTTCCCAGAAAAGGCAGAAGTCTCGTGACACTGGGATGTTGTGCAACAAGTCGCCAGAGTGAGTACCAGATGACAATTTGCGACAACTGCCGCCCTTCAAGGTCACCCCCGCGGCAGTTACAGCAAGCACAATCCAGATAGACACCAATACAACCCATTGTGTTAAAAGAAAAATAATTAGGAATCCAAGGATTGGCACACCATCTGCTTTACCCAAGGCAGCCACCCCTACCAAGGCGGCCTTTCAAAACGCATTTAGGAGATTAATCCAATGAAAAAACAATCCGGTTTTACTCTGATCGAACTCATGATCGTTGTGGCCATCGTCGGCATCCTGGCCGCCATCGCCATCCCTGCCTACCAGGACTATATGATCCGCTCCAAGGTCTCTGAGTGTGCCGCCAGCCTGGGTGCTTGCAAAACCTCTGTGGCTGAATTCTATGGCACCAAGGCCTATTTCCCACCCACCAATACCTCTGCTGGCTGTAGCACCGATGCCTCCCAGTACTGTGCTGCTGCTACGGTTGCGGGTAGTGGCGCTATTACCGTTGGGGTTCTAACCACAACCGGTACCGCTGCAGGCTGCACACTTACCCTTACCCCCGGATCTACTACTGCTGGTGCCATCACCTCTTGGAACGGCAGTAACTCTGGCTGTAATGTGGCTCACATCCCAGCCAACTACCGCTAAGCTGGTTAACGTCTGATCTCCTCCTTTGTTGACTGAGACAGACCAAGCCACCCCAACCCTTTCAAAACGAAAGGGTTGGGGTTTTCTTTTACTCCTTCTAATTGCTCTTACTACTTGCTTCTTTGTTTACCGCATTGGCTTTCCCGCTTTCTGGACCTTTGACGACCATCACTCATTGCAAGGACTAGAGTCCGTACAGGATTGGGATTCCGCCAAATCCTTTGTACTGAATAACAATACCGGCCCTACAGGCCGCCCCCTATCAATGCTTTCTTTCCTGGTCAATCTCGATGACTGGGATAAAAATCCGGCAGGCTTCCGCCAGATCAATACCTGGATTCATCTGGCCAATATAGTTTTGGTCGCCATATTAGCCACACTGATTGCTCGACTCACCCCCTTACACACACAAGCTCTGGGATTTGGTATAACCCTAGCTATCATCTGGGGACTCCACCCTTTTCTTGCCTCTAGTGTGCTTTCCGTTGTACAACGCATGACGCTACTATCGGCCAGCTTCGCCTTACTGGGGCTCATTGGCTATCTGCTTGGCAGACGCCGGTTACAAACTCACCCTATCCAGGGGTGGCTGACGATTTTTGCCAGCATTATTTTTGGTACTTTATTCGCCACGTTTTCCAAAGAAAACGGTGCTCTTTTGCCCATTTTCATTGGTTTGCTAGAACTACAAATCCTCTCGCGCTACCGCCTAGTATCCCGCCCCTACTGGCGCCCCTTCAGCTTATTGCTGTTCTGGGGACCAGTATTCGTTTTACTTGGTTACATGGCAACCCTCGTGCCCAGCATTCTACAGCCAGCACCCATGGCCTTTCGGGCCTTTTCCTGGGACCAGCGACTTTGGTCTGAGGCGCTCATTCTCTGGGAATACGTCAAGCAGATTTTCGTCCCCAATATTCAGACCATGGGGCCACTACAGGACGACAGCAGCCGAATTCATGGCATGGATCCCTTTACACTGGCTGCTGTCACGGCCTGGGTAATAGCAATATTTGCAGCCATTCGGCTAAGGCAAACATTTCCCATCATCTTATTCGGGTTAGGCTTTTTTTTGTGCGGCCATCTTTTGGAATCATCTCTGATCCAACTGGAACTTTACTTTGAGCACCGCAACTATCTACCCAGCCTAGGACTGCTGGCCATTCCCCTCAGCACAGTTTTTATCGCAGACGAATCACCAGCTCGGCACCTCATCATTCTCGCACTCATCCCAGGCTTGGCCTTTCTGCTTTTTGTCACGACGCGCGGCTGGGGTGACCCCAGCCTGAGTGCTGAGCGCTGGTACAACGCCCATCCCACCTCTACCAGAGCCGTGGACTATAAAAGTTCGGTCGTTGAAGCCCATGGCGGCACCAAACAAGCAGCGTTATTTGTTGCCGAGGCCTCAAACAATAACCCTAATAATCCCATGATAGCCACCAAAGGATTAGCACTGAGTTGCGCCGCCAACCAGAAAGCCAGTGGCACCGGTCTGTTGAAGCGTCTGACGGAAATACTTCAGAACAAGCCGCCTATTGACCAAATCAGGGCCTCCTTACCTCATTTGCAGTCATTGCTGGGCCACAGACTCTCAAGCCAATGCAACTGGCTGGATCTGAATGATATCAGAAGGTTACTGGAAGGTATCCTGACGACCAAAACGCTGGAGAACTCCCCAGGAGAGCTGGCTGGCGTGCATAACGCACTAGGTCTTATTCTCTTTACTCAGGGGAATCCTGTTGAGGCCCTGAATCATTTAAACACCAGCTACCAGACACATGCCAACTACTGGAACCTAGCCCGCTATCTCCTCGCCTTGCAAGCGTTGGGACTCGACAAGGAGGCGGACCAGATTAAGGCCGATTTTCTTGCCAAACGACCATCTGGCATATATTCCCAAGAAGACCACGAACGTCGCCTCGAACAGGCCATGACCGAGATTCAACAGCAAGTGCGTTTCACCACCAAAAAGGGCAGCAACCACAAGAAGGCACTGTTCTTTGGCAAAGACACGCCCATCGCCCCCGCTTGGCCCTTACCCAGCACACCAGCGCTGCCACCACTGATGATAGAGTGACTCCATATCCAGCGTAAAACGCTGCCCATCCATGAGTGGTGACTGCTGCATCTTGTCGCGCAAGACCAAACGCAGCTCGCTTAAGTGCTCTGGCTCAGAGGTCATGGCCTTAATAATCTCTACATACTCCTCTTTGCTATGGGCGATAAAATTCGTCAGCCCCAGATTGGAAAGAATGCTATAGCCCCCGCGGGAAATAGAACGATCACCCACCAGGGTCACCAGAGGAACGCCCATAAAGAGGACATCAAATGAGGTGGTACCACCATTATAGGGAAAGGGGTCCAGGGCGAGATCTACCTCAGAAATCGAGGCCAAATACCCCTGATAGGACTGCCTGGGGGCAAAGCAAATCCGTTCGGCACCAATCCCTTTTTCTGCCATGAAATCAATAACGCGCTGCTCCCCCCTACCCACAGGTACCGCTGCCAAATGTAGTTTGCCCGTCGGCACAGCCAAAAGCACCTCTGTCCACAGCGACAAAACAGAATCATTGACCTTGCCAAAGTAATTGAAAGCACCCAAGGTGATGTAACCATTCTCTTGCCAAGGTGATGGAGCCACTGGCGGTGCGCCACTATATGGCATATGACACCATTGGCAATTGGGCATTCGAGCCAATTGTTCAATGTGGAAATCCTCGGTTAACCCAGGGGGGTCGGTAAAACCATCACAAATGCGATAGTCCATGGTTTTCAGACCCGTCGTTCCGAGATAACCCAACCAAGTGGCCTGCACAGGGGCGGGCTTACGGGCGAAAATCCCCAACCGATGACCATCGGTAATGCCACTCAAATCGATCAAAATATCAATACTCTCTCTGCGCACCAACTTCGAAACCGCCTCGTCTGACAGACTTGCCACTTCGTGCCAGTGATCCACCTCCGACTTTAAACGCAGGTTAACCTCATCATGGCGAGTCGCCGAAGAGAAGGCATGAACCTGAAAACGATTCCGGTCATGATGCAGGAATAACGGCTCCACAAAACGGGCGACAGGATGTTCCTTGAAATCTGCTGACACATAGCCAACACGTATCTGCTTCTCTTGGTCTCGACTGTTACCATGTACGATACACGTTGGGTAATACCTCGAAAGATAGCGCTCGGAAAAATCAAGATGCTCTTGAAAACGCTGATCAACAGAACAGTCTGGATCATAGTTACCAGCAAAGGTCCGCATCATGCCCAAATCTGGATCATCGGGATCAAAAGGTAACGCCCTATCCAAAAATTCCAGTGCTTTAGGGATCATGCCCATATCACCGTAGCACTTTGCCAAACGAGCCAAGACTTTAGGATCGTTTGAGATGAGAGCCACTAATCGCTCTAAATAAGTGGCCGCATCACTTTTCCTATCTTCGAAAAAGAGCATGCTTCCCAAATGCCTCAAAGCAGTCACGTGATTGGGATCAACATCAAGCACTGATTGCATAACCTCTATAGCTTCCTGGCGCCTTTTTAACCTCATTAACGCATGACCCAAACTACTCCGGGCTTCTACAGACTGAGCGACAGGCAGCAGCTCTATTGCCTTTCGATAAAGAGCAACCGCCTCTTGCATATCTTCACGCAAAATAGCCAGCCGCCCCAGGTTCCCATAGGCTGGCCCAAAATCAGGATCACTTCGAATCGCCAACCGATATTGAGCCTCGGCCTCGGCCTGATCGCCTTTAAGCCCCATGAGATTACCCAGATTCAGCAAAGCCCTGGGTAAATCTGGTACCAGTTGAAGCGCCTCTCTATAGGAGGCCTCAGCCAAATCAAACTGGCCAGAATCCTCGTACTGCTGCCCCTGTAGGATCAAAGATTCAAGTTGGTCATTCGTAAATGGATTAGCTAATGCAGAGAGGTTGGGGGAAGATGATACCTCGACAGCGACACCCCGCTTTTCCAGCCAACCAATTAAATAGTGACGAAAACGATCTAACATCGATATCTTCTCATCCAGTTTTTTAAGAAACCCTTCTTCACCGACAGGCCTCTCTCAGACAGATCTTTTTCATAATCAGCAAGTCCCTCCCCCATAGCATCTACCATTGGCTGCAAATAGGGCACATAATTATGCCAGCGGGCACGGGAGGTCTGATAGATGGGCTGCCTCACTTGATAGAGACTGGCAGTTTGGACTGTTCTCTTCTTTTTTTGGTGAAAACTCAACACATCAGACGTCCATTTCAAATCACAGTATTCAAAAAGCTCCTGGGTTGTCTGCTCGGGTTCGGCAATCAATCGCTCATAAGACAGATCAAATATAGAAATCGGCAATATCTTCTGCCAATGCTTTATCATAGCAAGATGCAACTCATAGTACTGCCCAATACTGGTAAGATCAAAAGCCCAATCCACTGTTTCAGGATAATCATAACATTGAAAATAATTAGACAAGCCCGCGTCCAATGGATGACGATGCACACGCACAATTTTGGCATTTGGAAAAGCAAGGGCAATAACCCCCAGCAACGGAGTATGATTTAATTGCTTATCAGCTATTCTGACACCACTGACCTCGCCCAACCGCCTTACAGCCTCCGCCAGATAATCGTCTGCAAAAGCTTCGTAGAACTCACCCATTTGCCCCGACAAAATACTGGGAAACCAGTTTTCATTTCGGACATTTTCTTTTTTTGCAAGTTTTCTCATATAACTCCACATAATATTCGACTCACCCAGTGAATCAACACTCTTATCACAAAGCAAAATCTGCTCAACCAATGTTGATCCAGATCTGGGCATACCTATAATAAATATCGGGCTTTCTGTCCTCGCAGAAGCATTTCCACCAGAAAAAAAAGGCTTCCTAAAAAACCTACAGAATTGGTCAAGTTCAGTTTTGTGCAAACGATAATCGTAATGAGCGCTAATAAGATTATTTCCACTACGAAAATGTCCAAAAGCCTTTTTCCACTCCCGCATATCATCAAATGCCTTTCCCAGGGCAAAGTGCAGCCGAGTCCTAGACGCTGTTGGCATTGAACACCCCAAGGCCGACTCCATCCTTTTTATCAGTTGTTGATCTTTTTCAGCAAACTTCATCGACCGTGATAGCAAAAAATATAAATTCCCATAATCAGGAAAGTGGTTGATGGCCGTTTTAAGTAGCTCTCCTGCCTCCTCATCTTTACCAAAGATCTGATAAATATTTGCCATATTAATATGATTTGCCACATCATTAGGCGCCAGTTTTAATGCAACATTTCCATGATAAACAGCAGCTTCATCATCACCAAAAGCCGCCAGAGCCAATGCCAGATAAGTTTGTGCTGGATAGTGCTTATCATCTATGGAAACTGCCTTTTTAAGGCACTCTATTGAGGCATCAATTTCCCAACTGGAGTAGAAAAGATACCCCAATCCTGTCAATGCTCTTAAACAATTATCATCAACACCCAGTGCATGCCGATAAGCAGATTCAGCATGCTCTTTTTGACCTAAAGTGCGGTATATCTCTCCCAACAAAGCATGGAAATCAGCCCAACCAGAGATATCTCCCTGACACCCCAACATCAAGTCCAAAGCAAATGCCGCCTGACCGGAAGAGAATCTGGCCACAGCCATCCAATAGATTAGCTCTACCTCCGCATAATCTCCTGTCCAATGCTCCTCCAACAAACCTATTGCTTGCTCATATTGAGCATTAGTAATATGCCGCTCCGCTCTCTTGATGACATTATTTAGATTTTTCGACACACGTCCTCCTATGATGGATTCACCCGCCGGACTCAAGCTCCAAGTGCGCCACGCCAAGAAGCTATGCTCCCCGGCCACCATCGGCTAGACTAACACAGACCAACAAACCTGACGGAGAATGCCATGTTCCTATTTGGAAAGCGCAAGCAACGCCTCATTGCGTTTGCCAAACAAACAGCCGAGGAACTCTATAGCACCGTACCCGAAGCCCTTGTGGCCCAGCATCTCAGCAACAAGTCGAAACAAGCGACCAAAAAATTCGATGCCGCCGTCAACGAAGCATTGATGCGCATCGCTCAATTCAAAGACACAGAAAAACCCGGCATCTATGGCAAAGCCAAGCTACACCAAATCTTTGCGTTCCGTCTCAAGGAACTGGGCTACCCCGAAGAGATTGCAGACGACATCAATACCTTCATCCTGACCAAAACGCCCTGATTCCCCCATGCCACAGCTTTCCGTTATTCTCCCTGCCCGCAATGAAGCTACGGGTCTGGCTGAACTGCTACAGAAAATTCGAGGCATAGCCAAGAATGTAGAGATTCTGCTGGTCAATGATGGCTCTACCGACCACACTGCAGAAATCGCCCAACAAGAGGATGCCAGGATTGTTTCCCATCCCTATGCCATGGGCAATGGCGCCGCCATCAAATCAGGTGCTCGCGAGGCCACCGGAGAGATCCTTGTCTTCATGGACGCCGATGGCCAACACGACCCAGCGGACATTCCACGCCTATTGGCGCGATTGGAGCAGGGCTACGACATGGTCGTTGGGGCCAGGTCACCCAGCTCTCAGGCCAGTTTTGGACGGGGAGTGGCCAATGGGCTTTACAACAAGCTGGCCAGCTATATGACCAACCAGCCGATTGCCGATTTGACCTCAGGCTTCCGGGCGGTACGGGCTGATAAATTCCGTGAGTTTCTCTATCTGCTTCCCAATGGCTTCTCCTACCCAACCACCATCACCATGGCCTTTTTTCGGGCAGGTTATGCCGTCGCCTACGAGCCTATCGTTGCGGGGAAGCGGGCCGGAAAAAGCCACATCAATCTTTTCAAAGATGGCATGCGCTTCCTGTTGATCATTTTCAAGGTAGGCACGCTCTATTCGCCACTAAAACTCTTTCTGCCCATCAGTTTCAGCATCTTTGCCAGTGGCCTGGGGTACTACCTCTACACCTATCTGACCCAAAGTCGCTTTACCAACATGAGTGCCCTGCTCTTTACCACCTCGATCCTGGTGTTCCTCATCGGCCTGGTCTCGGAACAGATCACGGCACTGATGTACAAGAGGGACTAGCCTTTTCCGATGGACAGGAAATCCGACCCTACCACGCCGACTCAGGACTGAGTGCTTGAAATTCCTCTTCGACCTCAACCATCCCGCTCACGTCCATTTTTTTCGTCACCCTATCGCCATCCTTCAGGAGAGGGGCCATGAGATTCTGGTCACCAGCCGGGTCAAAGAGATGGCCATCCCCCTGCTGGAAGAACTCAACATCACCCATTTCACACTGAGCACCATGAAGGGGAAGGGGCTCTGGTCGTTGGCAACCGAGTTGGTTCAGAGGGATCGGGCACTATACCGCTTGGTCCGTCAGCAGAGCCCTGATGCCATGGCGGCCATCGGCGGCACCTTTGTCGCCCATGTCGGTGCCCTGACCAGAACGCCCGCACTGGTCTATTACGATACCGAAAATGCCAAACTGCAAAACGCAATCACCTATCCTTTTGCCTCTCGGGTGATCGTGCCCCAATGCTACAACGCCTGGCTACCCAAACGGCATCTGCGTTACCCTGGCTATCACGAGCTCTCCTACTTACACCCCAATCGTTTTCGATCCGGTCTCAACATCGCCAAGGAGAATGGGTTCGATCCTGAGCAACCCAACTTCTTCATCCGCACCGTCTCCTGGCAGGCCAACCATGATGTACTGGAAACCGGCTGGAGTCTGGCATTGCTCAGAAAGCTGACCACCTGGCTGAACGAACGGGGCAAGGTACATCTTTCATCAGAAAGCGAGCTGCCGCCAGATCTGGGCAAATACGTCTACCAGGGCAAAGTGAGCCAAGTCCACCACCTCATGGCCCATTGCCGCCTCTTTATCGGCGAAAGCGCCACCATGGCCTCGGAGTGTGCCGTGCTCGGCGTCCCGGCGATATATGCCGCCACCACCGGGCGAGGTTACACTGATGAACAGGAATCCCAATATGGACTGGTCAGAAACATCCGACAGCTGAATCTGGATGGACTGCTTCTAGCCATCAATGAGATGCTATCTCTGGATCCTGACGTCTATCTTTCCCGCCGAGAAACCCTGTTGGCAGAGTCGGTGGATGTCGCTGAGATGGTCGCCAATCAACTGGAAGAGGCTGGCAGCAGACGCCATTAACTCATGTGCGGCATCAGCGGATATTTCTCAAGGCAACCACTCTCTCCAGAGGCTGAGCGACCCACGCTGGAAAGTATGCGCGATGCCCTGGCCCACCGTGGCCCAGATGGTAGCGGCATCGGGCTCTATGATCAGGCCGCCTTGGTTCACAACCGCCTCGCCATTATCGATCTCAACACAGGCCAGCAGCCGATGGAGGGGCGATCAGGAAAAACCCATTTGGTCTTCAATGGTGAAATCTACAACTATCGCCAACTGCGCCGGGAGCTAGGCCACTACCCCTTTTCGACAGAGTCCGATACCGAGGTCATCCTCGCCCTCTATGAAGAGTTCGGCATCATCGGCTGGCAGCGCCTCCGTGGCATGTTTGCCTTTGCCCTATGGGACGAGCGCGATCAACAGGGCTTTTTGATGCGCGACCCCATGGGGATCAAACCCCTGTTTTACAGCATCAGGGAGGATCGGCTGCTATTTGGCTCTGAGGCCAAGGCGATCTTCGCGGCTGGCATACCGGCTGAACTGGATGCCGAGACGCTGCATCTCAACCTCAATTTTCGTTACCCCCCCGGTAACCGTTCACTCTTCAAGGATATCCAACAGCTCCCAGCAGGAACTCTAATCCAATGGTCAGCTGACAGCATCCGGACTATTCCGGCCAGCGGCACCGATCATGAACCTGGGGAGAGTGCCACCTTCCACCCAGATAGATTCGACGAGCTCTTTGATGAAGCCGTCGCCAGACACCTGGAAAGCGATGTACCGATTGGCTGCTTTCTCTCCGGCGGCATCGACTCTGCCCTGATCGCCAAGACGGCACTGAGACACGGCCCGCTGACCAGCTACACCCTGGCAATGGGGGATGACCCTCGTGAGGCGGACAACGCGGCGGATACGGCCAACTGGCTCGGCATTCACAACCGACGCATGCCCTTCACCATCCCCGATATCATCGGGACCCACCGTGATCTCATCCGACACCTGGAAGCCCCTAAAGTCAACGCGCTCCAAAGCATGCTGCTGGCGGAATTTACCGTCCCCCATGTCAAGGTAGCCCTTTCCGGGCTGGGTGGTGACGAGCTTTTTTACGGCTACAACGCCCACCAAATCACCTGGATGGCCTACAACTGCAAGAAGTTATTTCCCGGCAACAGCAACCGCCTGCTTGCCGCCCTTTTCGAACCCTTTATGAAGAACAGTGCCTGGACAGAGCCTCGGCGAGCGTTGGAGATGTTCGCCATCCTACCCGACTGGCCACGGGCCTACGGCTTGTTGCGCAACACCTGGGATCACCCTTCGCAACGTCAACTTCTCTACGGGGAAAGATTGCTGGACACCGCACTGCCGGATGCCTTTCTCTGGCTGGAAGATCGATTCCCTGTGGCTGGGGATCCCATCAAAGCCATGGCCGAATTCGAGATCCAAAACAAACTGATCAACGACCTGTTGTGGCATGAGGATCGTGTCAGTATGCGGGTGGGACTGGAAACCCGGGTACCCTTTCTGGATGCTGAGATTGTTGCCTATTTGCAGAACCTGCCCCGTCACAACCTGATGCCCTATGGCCGCAAAAAACAGGCACTCAAAACATTTGCCCGACAAGTGTTGCCGCCCTCCATTCTCAACCGTCCCAAGAGCGGTTTCCAGCTGAATATTGCCGCTGCTGCCCAGCAGGAACTCCGGCCCCTTTTTGACGAATACCTGAGTGAAGAGCGCATCCAACAACATCGCCTATTCAATGCCGACTTTATCCGCCATATCCGCCATCAGCCTGCCACCAAGGCAAGACGCTGGCATTGGTTTATGCTCTATCTCATGGCACAGACCCATATCCTGATCGAGGAGTTTCATGTCGTTTGACCGCACAGAGAAAGTGCTAGAGAAGACGCTGGCCTGGAGCAAGGCCCAGGACTATCTGGAGCACACCAAACACGATGCCCTCAACAGCCCGCTGGTTTGGGCACTATTCGGCCATCACAAATGGACACGCATCCTCGCTACTCAGGCCGTCATGCGCTTCCCCTTCAACATTCGAGGCGTGATTGGCGTACCCAAAAGTCATAACCCCAAAGGTCTGGCCCTCTTTGTCATGGCCCTACTGGACACCTATGCCCGAACCCAAGAGGCAGCCCATTTGGCAGAAGCTGAACGGCTGCTCAAACGGCTGCTGGACCTTCGCTCACCCGGCAACTGGCATGGCGACTGCTGGGGCTACCAATACCCCTGGCAGGATTTGGGTTTTTTTGCCCCCAAAGCCACACCCAATGCCGTGGTGACCGCCTTTGTCTGCGAGGCTTTTCTTCAGGCCTATCGCATAACCGAGAATCCACTCTATCTTGACCCGGTACGCTCTGCCGCCCGGTTTTTCCTCAACGACCTAGCCGTGCTCAAGGATCAGCCCGATGAACTCTGTCTGGGCTATATGCCCCTACCCATGAGCATGCGGGTCATGGATGTCAGTATCCTCACTGCGGCGGTATTGGCACAAATCTCTGCCATAGATGAAGACGCCAATCTACGGCAAAATGCCCTGCGTTTGACTCAGTTTGTCGTCAATTGCCAAACCGCCGAGGGCGCCTGGTACTACACCGACCCACCCCAGGATTCACCGGTCAAGATCGACAACTACCACACGGGGTTCATCCTGGATGCCCTGGATCGCATCCAAACGGCGCTCCAGATCGACACCTGGCGCAAGACCCATCAATTGGGCGTCGATTTCTATGCGAACAACCTGTTCAACCCTGACGGGTCGCCTCGCTGGATGAGTCATTGCGACTACCCCCATGATATTCACGGTGCAGCCCAGGGTATTCTGACCTTTAGCCACCCCATCAACCGGCCAAGCCACCCCGAATTGGCAGCAAAAATCCTGGACTGGACGTTAGGGCGCATGTACGCTTCCGAGGGTCGGTTTTATTATCAGGAAACGCCTTGGGGTATCAAAAAATTCACCTTTATGCGCTGGTGTAACGCCTGGATGTGCAGAGCCTTAAGCCAATATCTTTTGCAACAAGCTCATGGAAAAAATGAAATCACTAAAAACTCAAATGACCTACCACGCAAATAACAATGATCCTCAGTTCAATTGCCAAAGGAAATGGTGATCAAAGAATTCCAATGCCCTCTTCTCGCCTCATATTCAATGAAACTGCCCGCAGTCTATTGTCTCCAGTAACAGCTGGTCGCGCCTCAGATTTCATCAAACCCACCATTGCGGCCATCTACATCACCAAGCATTGCAACTCCCGCTGCACCATGTGTGATTTCTGGAAAAACGAAAAAGACCCGTTAGAGTTGAGCAGCGAGCAATGGGGCATCATCTTTTCCAAGCTCAAGGTGTTTGGGGTGGACTTTATTGGGGTCAACGCCTCAGGCGAGATGTTCACCAGAAAAGACGTTTTTACTTTGCTGGAACACATCCGTAACCTGGACATGGATTTCGGCGTCAACTCCAACGGCACCCTCTTTACGCCCGATAAGGCCAAACGCCTTGCCGAGCTGAAGCCCAGGGCAGTCACCCTGGGGCTGGACGGTGTTGGCGATGAGGCCTACCTGGCAACGCGGGGATTAAAGGGCGGATTTACCAAAATATCCCGTCATATCGACAATCTGAAACTGGCAGGCATTCATAACATTGGCATCGGTTCTGTCCTAATGACACAAAACATGTCAGATTGGGTAAACTTGGCCCATTTTGCCCTGGAAAAAGAGCTTTCCGGCATCCGTTATACCGCCCATCATGACGCCTACTTCACGGCGGATGAAACCCAGAAACAATCCCCCGCCAGTTTTTCAGATCCAAGCCAAAGCGTTGCGGCGCACAAAGAAATTGATCGATTGATACAGCTCAAACGAGAAACCGGTATCGTCAAAAATTCGGAAATGTATTTGCGCAAAGTCATCGACTTTTACCAGTATCCCGGCACCTATTTCCCTGCCCCTTGTATACAGGGATCGAACCGGATTGAGATCGATGTCAACGGCAACGTCACACTCTGTTCCTTTGTTACAGAGCCTCTGGGTAATCTCTTACATCAAGAGATGAACGAAATTTGGAGTTCATCAGTTCACCAGGAAGCTCGTCACGCAGCCCATTCTGGACACTGCCCGAAATGCTTTCTCTCTTGTTATGCGGAAGAGAATTTACGACTGTCAGCCCAAGGCTTTCTGCCAACACTAAAGAATTCAATTCAACGAGGACGCCAGTTATTACTGAAAGGTAGAAATTGACCGAGACATTCTTACTGATTTTTAGCCAGTCTCCAATGAGCATAGGGCATTGCCCCAATGCAAATTACCAAATGACAGGCTCGAATTATCGTCCCAGCAAGCAATCCAGTTGAAAAATCTCCACTCTCCAAATGGATAGCAGCTCCCATTAGCAATTCGGAAATTCCTATGTTATTCGGTGTCACGGGCACAATATTTGCCACCGAAACGAATGCCGCAATCAGTACGGCATGAAAATAGGTCAAATGGATACCCGTCACGCTGTAACTTAACCAGACAACTACCCCCGCCACAACATACTGTACCAACACCAATCCCACTGAAATAAACAGAGCAAAATGCCGTGTAGAAAGATCAGCTATCCCGGATAATATCTCATTCAGTATGCGCCGCCACCAGCTTGTACCCTCTATGTAAGGAAGACGCGTGCCTAGCCAAAGTAACCCAAAAAGCATTGTTAACATACCTATGCTCAAGAAACCAAACATTGGTAATTCGCCATCGCGCAACCACTCTAAGTACGCCACTAAACTTCCCACCATACTCGCAGCCAACACCATAATTAAAGCATTGACAACAGTAACAATACCGAAATCAGTATAACGAACCTGATTAGCCTTTTTCAGGTATAGGGCCTTGGCCATCAGGCCCGGTTGTGCAGGCCCAAAATAATTGAGAAAATTAGCAAGGAAGGTCAAAGCAAGATTTATTGTCCAATGAGTCCAAACTCCAACGACCCGGAGCAAATGCCAGGAAATAGTCGCCGTAATAAGGAAAGAGAGCAAACTAATGGCCAGAAGTAATACGAGGTCATAGATACCAATATTCAACAGCACCTTGAAATGTTCAGAGTTATGCCAAAGTAATAAGCCAGCAGCAATGAACAAAACAACTAGCAGCGACGTTCCAAATCCAGGCTTTCGCAAAAACAAGGCCACATTCATACCCTAGACCTCATCACTCAGACGGTTTTACAGCCCCAGACCAGACAGAAAACCCAAAAGCATAGATAGCGAACATTGCTTTGGCTTGACGATCTCCTGTCATCAGGCCTATAGGAAAATATGGAAGCCCAAAAAGTACTGCAGGGAGAGATTTTTTAACCCCAGAAACAAGCTGTTCCCCTCCAGCCACCTCAAGAATTCGCCGCAATCCTACCTGCGAATAAGGACGAACATGAGTAGGGTCATCCCAAAAGGTTGCCAAGAAAGGCATCCATGCAGAACGTGGCGAGGGCGTTTCAATGTAAATATTCCCACCTGGACGACATACTCGCAGAAATTCCCGTACGCAACGCTCAGGGTCATAAACATGCTCTAAAACATGCGCACACGTGACCAAGTCGAAACTATTGTCTGGAAACGGAAGTTGATCTGCCAACCCGCGCAGAAACTCCCCCTTTGCGAGATACTCTGGAGGCTGTCCCAGATCAATACCTAGTGTATGAATAGAAGGATTCGATCGCTCCATCAATTCAATAAACCCTCCTGTACCACAGCCCACATCTAATACCAGTGCTCCTGGAGGAAGTTTTGCGATCTTGCGAAACAGCCAGCGCACTCTTGGGGTAATCCCCAATCGATCCCGAATAAACTGACGGATAGGAAGCCCTGATGAAAGATAGGGACGAAAATAGCGTTCTGAAAATCTAGGCATTTTGTAAATCTCGTACTAACTGGCCTTTTCGGCCACAGCTTCATCATAGAGTGCCCTCATAGATCTGGCGCTATTGATCCAGCTGAACCTAGCGGCCTGGAGAGGACCTTCGGTGCGAAAACGCTCACGCATCTCTGATGACATCAAAATATACCTAATACCATCAGCCCAGGCCCTCGCATCACCAGGATCACAGCGGCATTCTGGGTCAGCAACCAACTCTGGCATGGGACCTGTATTTGACACAATCACAGGAATCCCACAAGCCAAAGCTTCAATCACAGGCAAACCGAATCCCTCATAAACGGATGGAAAAACAAATAACCCTGCCCGACGATAAAGCAAGGTAAGCTCATCTCTAGATACAAAACCCGTTTCTATCAGCCGACCAGAAAGTCCTAATTGTTGCGCCAACTTAAAGAATGAATCCGAACCATAACCACGTTTTCCCACTAATACAAGACGCACATCAAGCCCATCATCAAGCAAATATCTGATAGCATGTAAAACAATGTCCAGATTTTTTTTTGGCGATAGATACCCAACAAAAAGCAAGTAGTCACAAGGAAGAGAGAATCGATCCAGAATCAAATCATCTAAGGGATCAGTCGTATTGAATTGATCATGATCTACACCATTATAAATAACGCGAGTTTTACCCCCTAAAGCATAATAGCGTATAATGTCTCTCTCAGTTGATTTTGAGATAGCAACAAGACGAGAACTACGAGCCAAAAGCTTAGGCATAGCATAGCGATAGATAAAATTCTTCAATCGCCCAGGCCGAACCCCAGGATACTTCAAGGTAACAAGATCATGAATTGTGGTTATCACAGGGCAGGATGCACCAATAACAAGATAATTAGTGAGATTATGAAATATATCAAGATAATACTGTTTTGAAATCCTTCCCGCATCTATCGCATATCGCAACCTGGAAGCAATTCCGTCGACTGCAGGATAAATAACTTGAACCACATTTGACCGCTCAAACTGAGACAGTTTTTCAGGCACAAGAATTACGAACTCATCTTTGGCAAACTCAGCAACCAAGGCCTGTATTACCTCACGGGTGTATACCCCCTCACCCGTTGGCTGAAAGATACGAGTGGCATCTAAACCAATCCTCACAACCCATCCTCTAAACAACCACTTACACTAGCCCCTTGCAAAACAATCTTATGCGCCATCACCCAGACCCCAGCCCCCATTGGAACCCTCCCCCAATGCCCCATCCAAGAGAAGATATTCAAAAAAGGGAATAGTGCTGCATAGACAATACGATTCCGTTCCTCTGCTCGAGTTATCCAGTATGAGATATTGTTCGTTATATTCTCCAGGAAACCATAACTAAACCCAGTCTTTTCTACTACAAACCCGGCCTTTGCTACCCGTTCCACAATCTCTGCCTGATGATATCCAGGCCGCACGTGGCCAGGCACATCGAAATTTACCACCCACCTCAGCAAGGGCCAGCGACGATAATAATGGGGAACGTGCAAAATCAAACTGCCTCCTGGTTTCAAACTGGTGTAAAACCGGTCAAGAACAGACTGGTCATCCTCAATGTGCTCCAGGTTATCTACCGACACAATGAGGTCGTATTTGTTTTCCACACGCAGCTCAGTCAGATCTTTGACTAAGAAGTAACAATTATTTATGCCTACCGCTTGAGAAATTTCCTGATTCCGACGCTGGTTCCCTGACTCAATATCCAAGGCATCGACTTGAGCATTGGGATACCTCACCGCCAAGGCCCGACTGATCACACCGCGACCACAGCCCGCATCCAATACCTGTTCAGCTATTGCTGGAAGCAACTTTTGGATGCGACGCCAACGAATGCGTAACCCCAAAATAGGCACGCCGAAAATGCGACAATAGAGACGCTCAGCCCGACCAAGTCGAGAATCATTTGCCAACTCGCTACCAAAAGGACTCATGTTTCGCTCACAACCTTCCCCACCACACCTCTCAGAACATCGAGATGATTCCCAAAGTCCACTATAGCATCGTCATGACCAGGAGAGATGCTACCGTGTATTTTTCTCTGTACTTGGTTATACTTGCCAGAAGTTTCTCTAGCCAAGGGTAAGGAATGGCACAACCCCCGCAAACCGCACAGCTCACGGGCTTGGCCCGGCGTCTGATTCAAGAAGGTGTTCTCGAGGAGAACATTGCCAAAGAAGCCCTTACCAACGCCAAAAAGCAACAGACGCCATTTGTCGCCTATCTGGTTGAGCACAAGCACGCCGAAAGCACTCGGATTGCTCTCATTGCCTCTGCCGAATACGGGGTACCCTTACTGGACTTAAATGCCTTGGATATCAAGGCGCTTCCGATCAAACTGGTTGAAGAAAAGCTAATTCGCAAGCATCACACCCTTCCCATCCACAAAAGGGGAAAGAAGCTTTTTCTGGCGGTCTCTGACCCCACTGAACACCAGGCCTTATCCGAAATTCAATTCCATACCGGGCTCTCCAGCGAACCCATTCTGGTAGAGGAAGACAAGCTGGCAGCCGCCATAGAAAGCGGACTTAGCGCCAACGAAACCTCCATGGATGAGATGCTGGATGAGGACTTTGACAATCTGGAATTTGGCGGACTGGATGCCCAGGATGATGGCAGCATGGATGATGCCGCTGTTGACGAAGCGCCTGTCGTCCGTTTCGTCAATAAAATCCTAGTGGACGCCATCAATCAGGGTGTCTCTGACATCCATTTTGAACCCTACGAAAAAAAATACCGGGTGCGGTATCGGGGGGACGGCATGTTGCGGGAAGTTGCCTCGCCACCAACCGCCATTGCCTCACGCGTCACCTCTCGTATTAAGGTCATGTCCCGGATGAACATCGCTGAGCGGCGCATTCCCCAGGATGGTCGTATCAAGCTGGCCTTATCCAAAACACGCTCCATCGATTTTCGTGTCAACACCTGTCCTACCGTATACGGTGAGAAAATCGTCATGCGTATCCTGGATCCCACCAGCGCCGATCTTGGGGTCGATGTGCTGGGCTTTGAGGAGAAACAAAAGGCCGATCTGCTCACCGCCATCTATAAGCCCTTTGGCATGATTCTGGTAACCGGCCCGACCGGCAGCGGCAAGACTGTCTCCCTCTACACCTGCCTGAACATATTGAACGAACCCACGGTCAATATCTCTACCGCTGAGGATCCGGTTGAAATCCAGGTCATGGGCATCAACCAGGTTAACGTCAATCCGGCTCAGGGATTAACCTTCGCCAGTGCCCTGCGTGCCTTTCTTCGCCAGGACCCAGACATTGTCATGGTGGGTGAGATCCGGGATCTGGAAACCGCTGAAATCGCCGTCAAAGCTGCCCAGACAGGCCATTTGGTTTTATCGACTCTGCATACCAATGATGCGCCTCAAACCCTGACCCGCTTGGCTAATATGGGGATACCGCCTTACAACATTGCTGGTTCCGTACAGATCATCATGGCCCAGCGCCTGGCGCGCCGTTTATGTCCGCACTGCAAAGAGGCCACTGAGATCCCCAAAGAGGCCTTGCTGAAGGAAGGTTTCTTGGCAGAGGAGATCCCTGACCTCAAAATATTCAAACCAGTCGGCTGTGATAAGTGCAGTGGTGGCTACAAAGGCCGAGTCGGCATTTACCAAGTCATGCCCATTTCCCCTGAAATGGAGCGTATTATCATGTCTCAAGGCAATTCCCTGGAGCTGGCCGAACAGGCAAAAAAAGAAGGCATCAACGACTTGCGTGCCTCCGGCCTCAATAAGGTACGCATGGGCGTTACCAGCCTTGATGAAATCAACCGTGTGACCAAGGACTAAGTATCATGGCATTAGCAACCGCCCAAGCAAGAAAGAAGGCAACAGCAAAATCAAAAAGACCCGCCAAAGCAGAAAGTGCAGATGTTTTTGCCTGGGAAGGCACTGACCGACGAGGTCAGCGGGTTAAGGGGGAAAGCCGGGCCTCAAACCAAAATATCGTCAGGGCTGAGTTGCGCAAACAAGGCGTCACCCCTGTAAAGATCAAGAAAAAGCCCAAGCCCCTTTTTGGTGGCTCCAAGAAAATCACCCCCAAAGATATCGCCGTATTCAGCCGCCAGATGGCTACCATGATGGCCGCCGGTGTTCCCCTGGTTCAGTCCTTTGACATCGTTGGCCGTGGTCACAGTAATCCGGCCATGCAAAATCTCATTCTGAGCATTAAGGCAGACATTGAAGGAGGTACCTCCTTAGCTGGCGCCCTAGAGAAACACCCACTCTATTTCGACAGCCTCTATGTCAACCTGGTGACCGCCGGTGAACACGCTGGTATTCTGGAAACTCTGCTGGACAAGATTGCCACCTATAAGGAAAAAATCGAGTCTATCAAAGGGAAGATCAAAAAAGCGCTGTTCTATCCTGCTGCCGTACTCATTGTGGCCTTGATCGTTACCACCATTATCCTGCTCTTCGTTATCCCCCAATTCCAGGCCTTGTTTGCCAATTTTGGTGCTGACCTCCCCGCCCTTACCATGATGGTAATCAATCTTTCTGAATTCCTGCAGGAGTGGTGGTGGGCTGTCTTTGGCGGCTTGGCAGCCGGCATATGGGCCTTACTGGCCTACCACAAGCGCTCCAAATCCTTCCAGCGTGCTGTTGACCGCATGATGTTGCGCATTCCCATCATTGGCCCGATCCTGGAGAAATCCGCCTTGGCCCGCTTTGCCCGTACCCTCTCCACCATGTTTGCTGCAGGGGTTCCCCTGGTAGAAGCCTTGGATTCGGTCGCTGGTGCTACGGGCAATATCGTCTACTCTGATGCCGTCAAGAAGATCCGCGAAGACATTGCCACGGGCCAATCGCTGCAACTTTCCATGAAACAATTCAGCATCTTCCCCAACATGACCATCCAGATGGTGGCCATCGGTGAAGAATCGGGTGCTCTGGATACCATGTTGGGCAAGGTCGCCGATTTCTATGAGGAAGAGGTCGACAATGCGGTGGATTCCCTCAGCAGTTTGATGGAGCCCCTCATCATGGTGGTTCTGGGTGGCATGATTGGTACTTTGATCGTTGCCATGTACCTGCCCATCTTCAAGATGGCGGCGGTCGTATAAGGCATTGCCCGTATTGTGACTGACCTATTTGCTGAGGCCCCGGCACTTGTGTACGGGGCCACCCTATTACTGGGGCTGATCCTGGGTAGCTTTTTGAATGTGGTCATCCACCGCCTGCCCTTGATGTTGCAAAAGGAGTGGCGGGGCCAATGCCGGGAGCTGCTCGAGTTACCCTCCGATGAGGTGGAGGCTGAGAAGACCTTTAATTTGCTGCTCCCCCCCTCCAGCTGCCCACAGTGTGGTCACCTGATCCATTGGTGGGAGAACCTCCCCCTCATCAGCTACCTCTTTTTGCGGGGCAAATGTAGTAACTGCCAAGCCCCTATCGGCATGCAATATCCGCTGGTAGAGGCCTTGTCAGGACTACTTTCGGTCATTATTGTCTGGAAAATGGGGGCCAGCTACCAGGCACTGGCACTGATGGTATTGACCTGGGCTTTCATCGCCCTATCCGTGATTGATATCCGCCATCAGCTGTTGCCGGACAATATCACCCAGCCTTTGCTGTGGTTGGGCATACTCATTGCCATCCCCGCTCTTTTCATCCCTTTGGAACAGGCAGTGATCGGCGCCACAGTGGGCTACCTCTCATTATGGAGCTTCTACTGGATTTTCCGCCTGGTCACCCGAAAAGAGGGCATGGGCCACGGAGACTTCAAATTGCTGGCGGTGATCGGTGCCTGGATGGGGTGGAAATCTGCCGTTCTGACCATCTTCCTCTCTTCTGTTGTGGGGGCAGTGATTGGCATTGGTATGATTGCCTTCCTAAAACATGACAAACGCATCCCCATCCCCTTTGGCCCCTACCTGGCCATTGCTGGCTGGATCAGTATGCTTTGGGGCGATCAGCTGATTGGTGGCTATTTCCGCGCCATTGGCTTGAACTGACACGCCATGCGGCTAGCCCTGACCGGTGGTGTAGCCAGTGGCAAATCCACGGTTTGCGCCATCTTTTCCCAGCTTGGTATACCTATAATCGATACCGATCAACTGGCCCGGGAACTGGTGGCACCTCATAGCCCAGGGCTCCTGGGCATCGTGAAGCACTTCGGCACTGAGGTTCTACAGCCAGATGGTCAGCTTGACCGCAAAAAACTCAGAAATATCATGCTTGCCGATACAGCCCAGCGCCAGACCTTAGAATCCATACTCCACCCCATGATTCGAGAGACCATGCTGTCTCAAGCCAGGGGTTTGGAGACCCAATACCCCTACCTGATATTCGCCATTCCCTTACTGGTGGAGACCCATCAGCAAATTCTTGCAGACCGGGTATTGGTAATCGATTGCCCTGAAAGTATCCAGATACAGCGCTTAGTGAAAAGAGATGCCTGCACCCAAACCCAGGCCAAACAATTGCTGGCAGCCCAAACCGGTCGAGCCCAACGGTTGGCTATCGCCAATGATGTCTTACGCAACGAAACCCCGGATGATCTGGCCCAATTGCCTCAACGAATTGCCCTTTTACATCGCCGTTATCTGACATTGGCTGAACAGGGTTTTACATCCAGGGCAAACCTATAGAGAATAGGGCGGATATCCTCAACTGGCACGCTGTTGGTTCCTATGATCCGCTTCGAATACCCTCTGAATGAAAAAAGCCGGGTTCTCTTGCGACTAGAACACGTCTTCTCCCGAATCCTCCACTATTTGCCGTTGGATCATCCACGAGACACTCAGGCGTGCATCCAGGCCCTGATCGAGGCCACCAATTTTTTCAGTCGGGCGGACTTCAAGGCCGATCTTCTCAAAGAGATTGATCGTAACCTCGGGTTGTTCCGCAAACTCTCCAATCGCCCCAATGTGGATTCAGAACGTCTGCAGGAAACCATCAAAGAGCTGGAGCAGAGCCAGAATAATCTCCTGACCCATGGCAAACAGATTGGATCCAAACTGCGTGAAGCCGATTTTTTCAAAACCATCATGCAACGTAATGCCATTCCTGGCGGCTCCTGCGTATTTGACATCCCCCAGCTCCACCTCTGGCTTAACCTGCCTTTTGAAACCCGCGAGCAAACACTTCGCTCCTGGTTTGAAGAGTTCCGCCCCGTTCACGAAACAGTCAACCAGTTGCTCTCCATCTACCGCGGCAGCTACCAGATGAGCGAACAAGTCGCCCGAAACAGCCATTTTCAGCTGAGCCTTGACTCTGCCCAGTTCTCTCAATTGGTATTGGTGGAGCTGG
Source organism: Sedimenticolaceae bacterium (assembly GCA_050292235.1). Classification (GTDB taxonomy): domain Bacteria; phylum Pseudomonadota; class Gammaproteobacteria; order Chromatiales; family Chromatiaceae; genus JBNKLG01. Next base: position 24,119 of record JBNKLG010000007.1, read on the forward strand.
ACGAATCAGCACATTTTTTTCCTGAACTCAGTGGCAACAAACACCGCTTCAGCATTCGTTTCCGCCACCTTGATCCCACATCACTGGGTATCGACAATAATGTGAGTGAAATCAGTTTCCAGCTTGGACTTTCGGTGATATGAAAACAGTCCCCTGCCCCCACTGCGGCCAACCGGTTCCCTGGTCCCCCGCCTCCCCCTGGCGCCCTTTTTGCAGTGAACGCTGCAAACTGATCGATTTGGGCGAATGGCTGGAGGAGGGTTATCGCATACCCAGCCAGGAGGATGAATCTGCCGATGAATCGCTGTTTGAGTTGAGCCATTCGGCTCATTGAAAAGGCAGATCTGCCACCAGCCATTGGGCCTGCTGGTGATAACTGATCCGCAGGCTTTTTACCCGTTGCTGTCGCGCCAGGTTGAGTGACCAGCTCTTTTTCCCGTCTGATACCAATGGCTGCGCACGCCCAAGCGGTTGTCCCCGGGCATCCAACCAGACTGCCTCACCCACGCCACCCAGATTCAGGGTTTTCACCACCAGGCGAAAATCCCGGTCCTGGGGATAGAGCCGGGCCACCAGGGCCAAATCCCCCCCTAAAGCCGCACAAGGCTTTTCTAATGGACGACAATCTGTCTCCGGGCGCAGGAGCTTCACCTGATCCAGTGGAGGCTGTTCTTTATTCTTGGGGTTGAACTTACCGACAAAGCCAAAGCTCAGCACCAAGCCAGCACCGATGATAATGTAGAACACCCAGATCCAATGTAGGCGCCCCTGACTCACCACAGGCCTCGGATAGCAGCAATGCCCTGACCACCGTGGGCCCAGACCTCTTCTGGAGAAATCCCGCCCATACCACCCAGGGCATAGACCGGCAGAGCCGCCTGATCCACCAGTTCAGTGAAACCAGACCAACCCAGGGGGGTAGCCTCTGGGTGAGAGGTGGTTGGCAGCACTGGCGACAGCACGGCGAAATCCAGCCCCAGACTGCTGGCATGAATCAGTTGCTGGGCATCATGGCAAGAAGCGGCGGCCCAGACCCGCTCCGGGCGTTGCTTCAGTTCCATGAGATCAGCAGAGGTGAGGTGCAGACCCAGCTGGGGAAAATCATCCCCATCAGACAATAATCGACTGTTCAGCAATAGAGTGGCGCCATAAGCGGTTGCCATTTCCGTAGCGGCTCTGATCTGGTCTGCGCTGATGGCCCCGGCAAAAGGGCGAATCTGAATCAATCGAATCCCCCGCTCCAATGCCGCCTTAAAACGGGGTAAGAAAGAAGCCTGGGTTGCATCACCCGTAATGAGGTACTGCTCAGGGAGCATCATGGCCCGGACAATGGGACCATCGGCCGGTGGCAAGGGGTAGCGATCTATCTGATCCAGCGTCACCCAGGCAATGGACTGGCCCTCCCGGCCTTGGGGTTCGCCCTGCCAACAGGTGACCCGCTCCACCAGAAGCTGAACCTCTTTCTCTGGATAGCGATGTCGAATGCGGATCAAAGGCCGATGACCGAGTACCACCAGCCCCAGCTCTTCCTGAATCTCCCGACACAGTGCCTGCGACAGGGTTTCTCCAGGCTCCAGTTTGCCACCGGGAAACTCCCAAAGACCGCCCAAGTGCACCTCTGCGGGGCGACGCGACAAGAGTACCCGTCCCATGCCATCCTCAATGACAGCGACAGCCACCTGGATTACCATGTCGGCTCCGGCCTCAGCTGCGATATTCTGCGTTGATTTTGACGTAATCGTAAGAGAGGTCACAGGTCAGCACCTGGGCTGCCGCCTCGCCCCGACCCAAAAACACCCGAATACTGAAAGCGGATTGCGCCATGACCGCTGCACCGGCAGACTCACGATAGCCGGAATCCCGACCTCCCGCGCTGACAATACGCACATCATCCAGATCAATGCGCACCTGCTCGATATCCAGATCCTTCAGTCCAGCCCTGCCCACAGCGGCCAGAATGCGGCCCCAGTTAGGATCTGAGGCGAAGAGTGCCGTCTTGACCAGAGGCGAGTGAGCGATGGTAAAGGCAACCTGACGGGCCTCGGCCACATCCATGGCCTCACTGACCCCGATGGTCACCAGCTTAGTGGCGCCCTCTCCATCCAACACGATGGCTCGGGCCAGCTCCTGACACAATGATTCCAAGGCGTTAAAGAAGGCCTGTCCGACCTCGTTCTCAAGATCGGTTACGGCTACCCCGGAAGCGCCCGTGGCCGCCAACACGCAGGCATCATTGGTCGAGGTGTCTCCATCCACGCTAATGGCATTGAAGGAGATATCAACCGCACGCTGCAAACAGACCTGCAACAGCTCGGATGATATCTCGGCATCGGTGGCCACATAAGCCAGCATAGTGGCCATATCCGGATGGATCATGCCCGAGCCCTTGGCCATGCCGGTCAGGCGAACCTGACGACCATCCAGCTCAAGGGTACGACTGGCCAGCTTGGGACAGGTATCGGTCGTCATGATGGCGGCAGCCGCCCGTGACCAGCCCTGACTATCCAGCCCGGCCGCCAAACTGGGCAGCGTTCTGGCGAAGGGTTCGATGGGCAGATCTTCACCAATCACACCAGTGGAAAAGGGCAATACCTCTTCTAGCGCACAACTGCAGGCCTCAGCCACTAGACGGCAGGTCTCACGAGCCACGACCAAACCATGAATGCCGGTCCCGGCATTGGCATTGCCGGCGTTAATCAGCCAGTAACGCGGTGTGGCTTTGGTCAGATGTTCCCGCGCCAAGGTAACAGGGGCTGCACAAAAGGCATTGCGGGTGAACACTGCGGCACAGTGACTGCCCTCTGCCAGCGCCACCAGCACCAGGTCATCCCGTCCCTGATAGCGGATACCTGCTGCGCCAGCCGCCAGTTGTACGCCCTCAATATCGAAAATTGAGGACTCACAGGACTGGCTCATACAATTTTTCCACAGCACTGCTTATATTTTTTTCCGGAGCCGCAGGGACAGGGCTCATTGCGCCCAACCTTGGGTTGAACCCGTTGAAAAGGCTGCGCTGCCTCCTTTTCAGGTGGGGGCTCATCGACTGTCGAAGCGGATTCACCCAAACCCTCAAAGGCCTCGTGTTTGAACTCGAAATCCACCGCCGAGGGTTCCGGCTGCTGAAACTCTTCAGCGGGCCGTACCTGGGCCTTTATCAGGGTCGTCGCCACCTCCTGCTTGATGCTGTCGAGCATCTGAGAAAACATCTCAAAGGCCTCGCGCTTGTACTCCTGCTTGGGGTTTTTCTGGGCGTAACCGCGTAGATGAATACCCTGGCGCAGGTAATCCATGGCTGCCAGATGCTCCTTCCAATGGTGGTCGAGGATCTGCAGCATCAGCGCCTTTTCGACATAGCGCAGGTTATCCCGGCCAACCTGGGCCTCTTTCTCTGTATAGAGATTCTGAACCGACTCCTGAATACGCTGGCGTAGCGTCTCCTCATGCAGATCCGGGTCTTCATCCAGCCATCGGGCCAAGGGCAGAGGCAGATCGAACTCCCCGACCAGATCCTGCTCCAAGGCGGGAATATCCCAGAGATCATCCAGACTGCCTGGAGGAATTCTGGCGCTGATGGTGGCATCAACCACATCCTGCATCATGGCTGAAACGGTCTCGCTGATATCCTCCTCATCCATGAGTTCATCGCGCTGACGATAGACTACCTTGCGCTGATCGTTGGCGACGTCATCATACTCCAGCAATTGTTTACGAATATCGAAGTTGCGGCCCTCCACCTTACGCTGGGCATTCTCAATCGCCTTGGTCACCCAGGGGTGTTCAATGGACTCCCCCTCTTTCATCCCCAGTTTCTGCATCAGCCCCGCCACCCGTTCGGAGGCGAAGATGCGCATCAGATTATCCTCCATCGACAGATAGAATCGCGTGGAGCCGGGATCACCCTGACGCCCGGAGCGGCCACGTAGCTGATTATCGATACGACGGGATTCATGGCGCTCAGTACCGATCACGTGCAGCCCGCCCGCATCCAACACCGTCTGATGACGGGTTTTCCAATCGGCTCGAATGGACTCAACCGCACTGGGGTCAGGGTTCAAACCCAAAGCATGGATCTCGATCTCCGGGTTGCCGCCAAGTACAATATCGGTGCCGCGACCGGCCATGTTGGTGGCAATGGTCACTGACCCCGCCCGGCCCGCTTGGGCAATAATGGCTGCCTCCTGAGCATGATGTTTGGCATTGAGCACCCTATGCTCGATGTTGGCCTGATCCAGCAACTGGGAGACCAGTTCCGAAGACTCAATGGAGGCCGTACCCACCAGGACGGGCTGACCCCGTTTCACACAATCGCGAATGTCTTCGACAATAGCCTGATATTTCTCTCGCTGGGTAAGGTAGATGAGATCCCCTCGGTCGTCACGTCGTGTGGGTTGGTTGGTGGGGATGACCACCACTTCCAGCGCATAGATTTGTTGGAACTCGAAGGCTTCGGTGTCAGCGGTACCGGTCATGCCGGAGAGCTTGTTATAGAGACGGAAGTAGTTCTGAAAGGTGATGGAGGCCAGAGTCTGGTTTTCGTGCTGAATCGCTACCCCCTCTTTGGCCTCGACCGCCTGATGCAACCCTTCTGACCAGCGGCGACCCGGCATGGTGCGACCGGTAAACTCATCAACGATGACAATCTCGCCATTGCGCACAATGTAATCCACGTCCCGTTTGAACAGCACATGGGCACGCAAGGCCGCATTGACATGGTGCATGAGACCGATATTGGCGGTGTCATAGAGGCTTTCGCCCTCTTTCAGCAACCCCTCGTTGGACAGCATCTCCTCGATCTTCTGGTGGCCGTCCTCACTCAGATAGACCTGACGGCCTTTCTCATCTACCGAGTAATCACCCGGCCCCCAGGCCTCTTTGCCATCCACGATCCCTTGGGATTCCTGCCGATCCAGATGTGGAATGAAGGTATTGATGCGTTGATAGAGCTCAGCGCTGTCCTCTGCCGGACCGGAGATGATCAGCGGGGTGCGCGCCTCGTCGATCAGGATGGAGTCCACCTCATCGACCACGGCAAAGAAACGACCCCGTTGCACACGTTGATCGGCGCTAAAGGCCATATTGTCGCGCAGGTAATCAAAACCATACTCGTTGTTGGTACCATAGGTGATATCCGCCCCATAGGCCTCTTGGCGGGTTGCGGGACGCAGATGGCGAATGCCCTCGTTATCCTCCTCATAGGCATAATCGATCAGGAAGGAGGAGTCATCCGGCCCCATGCCACCAGCCGACTGGATGACACCGACGCGCATGCCGAGAAAGTCATAGAGACGCCCCATCCACTCGGCATCCCGGCGCGCCAGATAGTCATTTACCGTCACCACATGGGCGCCCTTTCCCGGCAGGGCATTGAGATAGACCGCCAGGGTTGCCACCAGGGTTTTCCCTTCGCCAGTGCGCATTTCGGCAATCTTGCACTGATGCAACACCATGCCGCCGATCAGCTGCACATCGAAATGGCGCATCTGCAACACACGCCGACCCGCCTCGCGCACCACGGCAAAGGCCTCTACCAAAAGATCGTCCAGTGAGGCGCCCTGGGCAATGCGCTCACGAAACTCAACCGTCTTAGCCCGCAGGGCGTCATCGGACAAAGCTTGCAGTTCGGGCTCCAATGCACCGATCTGCTCGCACTTACGGCGCATCTTCTTTACCAGCCGATCATTGCGACTGCCAAAGACCTTTTTCAGTAGTTTGCTGACCATGAAATTTCCTGGAAAAATGGATCACTGTCCGGCATCAGAAACGACAGCCAGGACAATGTAATAGCAGCCCAGCATCATACCGCAATTAGGGTTTTCAGGGCAGTCATGAAGAGAAGATTTGAAGCAGATGGGAGCGCTCCTCACCCCCCCCTGAGATAGGTAATGGGATTGACGTTGGTGCCGTCTTTAATCACCTCAAAATGCAAATGAGGCCCTGTAGAGCGACCGCTGCTACCCAATTCGGCGATCACCTGCCCCTTGGTCACCGGCTCTCCAACGCGTACCAGATTCTTGCGATTGTGGGCGTAACGGGTCACCAGATTGTTGGCATGCTGAATCTCCACCACGTGGCCATAGCCCCCGCGAACACCGGAAAAAACCACCAGACCAGTGGCCACCGCAACGATAGGCGTGCCTGCCCTGGCTTGTAAATCTGTCCCCCGGTGAAAACTGGTCTGCCCGGTAAAAGGGTCCCGGCGAGTACCGAAACCGGAGGTAATCACACCGCGAACAGGCTTACCCGAAGGCGACATCTCCAATTGCAAGCGTCGATTGACCAGCAAGGATTCCAGCAGACTGAGTTTGACCTCCTGATCCCGCAGGGCGGACTCCAGTACATCGATATCCTGAACCAGGGACCTCCCCTGGGAACCTACCGGGGAGACAGGTTCTGCCACACCTCCGATGGCTGAAGTTTGCGAAAAATCGAATTCAGATGCATCCAGCTTATCCAGATCCACCAAGCGCCCACCCAGTACCTCCAATCGGGTCAACCGTGATTGCAACCGGCCAAGGCGGGCACCTAGGGCATCCTGATGACGGTCAGCGCTGGCCTCCAGGGCATTCAGCTTTTCACGCTGAATCTGAAAGACTTCAACCAGATCCTGGTAACTGGAAATACCGCTGTTTTTGGCATCGTCCATGGCACTGCTATGGCCAAACCAGGCCCCGGCCAAAATCAAAAACAGGGAAAAAAAGATCAGCCCCGCCAGCAGCTGAGTCACACTCAACACTTGCTCTTGGTGCTTACCCTCAAGTTGGGTTGTCACTATAATCTTAATGATTCGTCCACCCAGGTCGCTCGCCAATGGCACGCAAAGCCCGCAATCAACACATCAGCGAAGTTTTAGCATCTTGCGAACACCTAAAGTCCCTGGTGCACGCCACGCGCCAACAAGAGGCGCTATTACATCTGGTTAAATCGCGCTTACCAGACCCGTTGTGCGACCACTGCATGGGCGCCCAACTGGAAGACAACAGCCTCACATTATTGACAGACTCTCCGGCCTGGCGCAACCGTTTACACTTCCTTCAGGGACAATTGCGACAGGCATTGGCTGCGGTGGGCACGCCTTTTCAACGGCTTGAGGTCAAAGTCGTGGCACCAGATCATCAGAGGCCTGTCCAAAAGCTGCGGGAAAAGCCCAATGCCATTCCCAGCCAGGCAGCCGACGCCTTGCGCCATGCCGCTGAATCTAACCTGGATCCTGGATTAAAAAATGCCTTGATGCGCCTAAGTCAGCGCGCTCAGAGCCAGAGCTAAGTTGCACTTGCAGGCTTCATATAAGAGATCGGAAATTCGCAACCCTCTTCCTCAAAGGTCACCTCTTCCCAGGCGGAACGGGTTTCAAGCAGTTGCTTCAACAGCCGGTTGTTCAATTCGTGGCCCGATTTAAACCCCGTAAAAGCACCGATAAGACTACGTCCTAACAGATAGAGATCACCAATGGCATCCAGGATCTTGTGCTTGACAAATTCGTCCTCGTAACGGAGACCGTCTTCATTCAATACGCGATAATCATCCACCACAATGGCATTATCCAGGCTTCCGCCCAAAGCCAGTTCATTTTGACGCAGGCGCTCGACATCCTTGAGAAAGCCAAAGGTACGAGCACGGGAGATCTCCTTGACGAACGAAGTCGATGAGAAATCAATAGAGGCAAACTTGCTGCGTTCAGAAATTGCCGGATGCTCAAAATCGATCCCAAAAGAGACCTTAAAGCCGTCAAACGGCTCGAAGCGGGCACTTTTATCCCCCTCCCGCACCTCAATCCGCTCTTTAATCCGGATAAAACGCTTGGGTGCATTCTGCTCTTCCACACCAGCTGACTGAATCAGAAATACGAAGGGCCCTGCACTGCCATCCATGATCGGCACCTCAGGGGCATTGACATCGACAATCGCATTATCAATGCCCAGTCCGGCCATGGCGGAGAGCAGATGCTCCACCGTGGAGACCCGCACATCGCCATTCTCCAGGCTGGTAGAAAGTCGCGTATCGCCGACGTTTTTGGCGCAGGCGTTGATCTCCACCGGCCTGGGCAGATCGACCCGACGAAACACCACCCCTGTATTGGGGGCTGCCGGTCTCAGGGTCAGATAGATCTTCTCTCCGGTATGCAGGCCGACACCCGTGGCACGGATAGCATTCTTCAAGGTGCGCTGTCTGATCATAGTGCTCAGTTACCTAAAGTATCAGTTGCCGGAAACTCCCGGCACTGGTGGCGGTCAGGCTCCACCCCCTTCTCGTCCCTGAAGAATTTATGGAGAAGGATCATCAAAGCGCGGCATTCTAGCACAGCCAAACGGTCGACTATGCCACCTCATTTTTCAAGCCATCTTCAATCCGCCTGACGCCGTAAGAAAGCGGGAATATCCAGGTACTCCATATCGCTATCAGTCATTGGACCCAATTCTCCCACAGAACGACGGGATTTGATGACTGGAGCAACTATTTCGGACTCCACACAGCTCTCTTCGACCATCGTGGTCTCAATGGCCGGCCCATTCACCACCTGTTTGATCTGTTGGACGGGCCTTTCCTGTTTTCTCTCCACGACCTTGAATTTATGGGCGCGTTCCCCCAAACCAGTCGCCACCACGGTTACCCGCATCTGGTCTTTCATCTCGGGATCGATGGCGGTACCCATGACGATCACGGCCTCATCAGAAGCAATGCCCCGCACGATGTTACCCACCTCATCGAACTCACCAATGCTCATGTCCATACCAGCCGTGATATTGACCAGAATACCCTTGGCGCCATTGAGGTCTACCTCTTCCAGCAAAGGACTGCGAATGGCTTGCATCGCCGCTTCTTTGGCCCGATTTTGGCCAATGGAATCCGCAGAACCCATCATCGCCTGACCCATTTCCGACATCACGGTGCGCACATCCGCAAAGTCAACGTTGATCAGTCCCGGACGAGTAATCAGCTCAGCGATCCCCTGTACAGCGCCGTAGAGCACATCATTAGCCGCTTTGAAGGCGTTGAGCAGGCTCATATCCCGACCCAATACCGCCAGCAGTTTCTCATTGGGGATAGTAATCAGTGAGTCCACATGCTGAGACAACTCTTTGATTCCGGCGTTGGCGATATTCATACGCTTTGGCCCCTCAAAAGGGAACGGGCGGGTCACTACTGCTACGGTCAGGATCCCCATTTCCTTGGCCACGGCAGCCACGACAGGAGCCGCGCCGGTGCCCGTACCACCGCCCATACCTGCGGTGATGAAAACCATATCGGCCCCTTCAATGGCATCGGCGATGCGTTCCTTGTCCTCCAAAGCGGCATTGCGTCCAATCTCCGGATTAGCACCCGCACCAAGCCCTTTGGTGATGGAGGATCCCAACTGCAATACCGTGGGAACCTCACTGCTCTTCAATGCCTGAGCATCGGTGTTGGCACAGATGAACTCAACCCCCTCAATATTGGATTGCAACATGTGGTTTACCGCATTGTTACCACCACCCCCAACGCCAATCACCTTGATGACGGCACTCTGTGATTCCACATCAATCAATTCAAACGTCATTTCACTGTCTCCCGCTTCCTCAAAAGCAAAATGGTTTTCACCACCACAAAAAATTAAAAATTGCCCTGAAACCAGCTTTTCATCCGGTCCCACACCACCCCTACGCCACCATCCTTCTCCATCTCCTGATAGTGGGAGATACGACTGCGACTGCCGAAATGCAATAGCCCCACCCCCGTGGCATAGATGGGATTGCTGACCACATCGACCAGTCCGGTCACACCATGGGGCATCCCCAAGCGAACCGGCATATGGAAAACCTCTTCGGCCAGCTCGATCAGGCCTTCCATCTTTGCACTGCCACCGGTCAGCACAACACCTCCGGCCAGCATGTCTTCGAACCCGCTACGGCGCAGATCAGCCTGTACCAGGCTCAGCAACTCCTCGTAGCGGGGCTCCACCACCTCGGCCAGGGTCTGGCGCTTGAGTCGCCGCGCAGGACGGTCCCCAATGCTTTTAACCTCGATCGTCTCTTCATCGCTGGCCAGTTGACGCAGGGCACAGGCGTAACGAATCTTGATCTCTTCTGCCGACTGAGTCGGGGTGCGCAGTGCAACCGCAATATCATTGGTCACCTGATCACCCGCAATGGGAATGACTGAAGTATGACGGATGGCACCACCCGTAAAGACAGCGATATCCGTGGTCCCGCCACCGATATCTACCAGACAGACACCCAATTCGCGCTCGTCATCGGTGAGCACGGCATAGCTGGAGGCCAGTTGCTCCAGAATGAGATCGTCCACTTCCAGGTTGCAGCGCCGCACGCATTTCACGATGTTCTGGGCCGCGCTCACCGCCCCGGTCACCAGATGGACTTTGGCCTCCAGGCGAACCCCAGACATGCCCACCGGATGGCGAATCCCATCCTGACTGTCGATGACAAACTCCTGGGGCATAATGTGCAGAATCTTCTGATCTGCTGGCACCGCCACTGCCTTGGCAGCATCGATCACCCGCTCTACATCGGCAGCACTCACCTCGCGGTCCTTGATGGCGACGATGCCGTGGGAGTCCATACTGCGGATGTGGCTGCCGGCAATCCCGGCATGTACGCCATGCACCTGGCAGCCCGCCATCAGCTCCGCCTCCTCGACGGCACGCATGATCGACTGCTCGGTAGACTCGATGTTCACCACCACCCCACGCTTGAGTCCCCGCGAAGGATTGGAGCCCAGGCCAATGATATTGATGCCACCGTTCTCCTGTAACTCACCGATAATGGCAACCACTTTTGAGGTGCCGATATCCAGGCCAACGATCAAATTTTTATCGACTTTTTTGGTCATAGTGTTCGGCTCACTCTTTCAAATCTTCCATCTATCCTGGTCATCAACTGGCTGCCGGTTTTGGTACGGCACCATCCCAGCGAATGGCCATGCCATGGTTGTATCGCATATCTACTCGCAGCATCTTTTCCTTTCGGTCAGCTGACAGCTTGGGATAGACCGACACGAACCGCTGCAGTCGCTCCTCAAAAGCCTCGACACCCAGATGGATCTCCAGCTGATCCCTGGTCAACAGCCGCCACGCCCGCCGCTGGCTCAGCTCGATCTGCACCAATTCCACCCCAATACCTTCTAATTGCTGCTTGGCCAGATGAAAATGCCTGAGCACATCAGGCCCAGAACCCTCCGGCCCTACCAGTAAAGGCAATCCTTTGGGCACCTCTCCGCCCGTTCTGGCAAAGACCTGGCCCTCCGGCGTAATCAACGCCTCTTCCCCCCAATAGGCAAAGGGTACGCGTTCCACCACCCAGATATGCAGGGTGTCTGGCCAGACCCGGCGCACGCTCGCTTTGGCCACCCAGGGCAAGGACTCAGCAGCATCACGAATCGCCCGCAAATCCACAGAGAAAAAACCGCCCCTGGTATTCACCGCGATCACTCGCTCTAATTCCGGCCGTTTGAGATAGCGGAAATCACCCTCAATCCGCGCCACCCGCAATGGCATCACGGTGGGATCGGACAACCAGGTCACACCACCCACCAATCCGCCAATCAGGCAGAGCGCCAGCAAATACCGCCACAAACCCCGCAGGCCCGATGGCCCACTTGGTTTTGGGAATTTTTCTTCAGGGATTTCAGTCATGAGACTGCTCCAAAGTTCCTGCCAGAATCTCCCAAACCAACCGGTCAAAATCCCAACCTACCGCACGGGCCGCCATCGGTACCAGACTGTGGTCGGTCATACCGGGCACCGTATTCACTTCCAGCACATGGGGGGCACCAGCGGCATCCAGCAGAAAATCCACCCGCCCCCAGCCACGGCAGCCAATCCTGTCAAAGGCCTGCAGGGCCAGAGACTGCATTCGGGCCTCGGCTTCCGCATCCAGGCCACAGGGACTGAGATACTGGGTGTCGTCCCTCAGATATTTGGCCTCGTAGTCGTAAAAGGCCCGTGCCGGAACGATGCGAATGGCGGGGAGCGCCTTGCCATTCAGGATCGTCACCGTGTATTCACCACCATCCATGAACTGCTCTGCCAACACCATGGCATCGTGGGCTGCAGCGACCTCATAGGCGGCCTTGACCCCCCCCCGGGCCGCCACCATGGTCACGCCCACGCTGGAGCCTTCATTGGCGGGTTTGACGAACAGGGGCAGACCCAATTCAGCCTCCACCGCAGCAAAATCGCTGTCTGCCGAGAGCAGCACAGAAGCAGGTACTGGCAGACCATTGGCCCGCCAGATGGCCTTGCTGCGCCATTTGTCCATTCCCAAAGCCGAAGCCAATACCCCGCTGCCGGTATAGGGCAAACCCAGCAACGCCAAGGCCCCTTGCAGCACACCGTCCTCGCCCATGCGGCCATGCAGCACGATGAAGACCCGGTCAAAATTGCCATGGGCCAGTTCGGTCAACATACCGCAACGAAAATCGATGCCCTGGGCGTCGATCCCCTGGCGCAAGAGGCTATCAAACACCGCTCGGCCACTCTTCAGTGACACTTCGCGCTCAGCGGACTCGCCCCCCATGAGCACTGCCACTTTGCCAAAATCTGCTGCTGTCAGGCTCATGCCGCCTCCCCCAAAATCTGCACTTCGGAATGCAACTCCACACCAAATTCTGATGCCACCCGCTCAGATACCAGGGCCATCAGGGCCTCAATATCAGTGGCACGGGCAGCACCCAGATTGATGATGAAATTGGCGTGCTTTTCCGACACACAGGCATCACCAATGCGTTCGCCTTTCAAGCCAACCGCTTCGATCAAACGGGCCGCATGATCATCAGGGGGATTTTTGAAGACCGACCCGCAACTGGGCTGGCTGATGGGCTGGGTCTGATTCCGCCGTTCCAACAGCGCCTTGATCTCTGCCCGACCTTCGACATCATCACCGGCCTCCAGTTGCCAGACACCGGCCACAAACCACTCCCCATCCGGCCCGGTCACCTGTCGATAGGCGATGGAAAAATCGCTGGCCGGGCGCTCCCGCAGTTCGCCCTGGCGATCCAGGGTCTCCACCTGCACCAAATGGCGCCAGGTCTCTCCGCCGAAGGCACCGGCATTCATGCGCAGAGCACCTCCCACCGTACCCGGAATGCCCGCCAGGAATTCCAACCCGCAACGCCCTTCCCGAATACTGAATCGCGCCAGATGGGCACTGGCCACCCCCGCTTCAGCCCGAATCTCGCCCTCGGCGTTGATACTCATTTCATTCAAACGCCCCTGGGTCGCAATCACGACACCACGGATGCCGCCATCCCGCACCAACAGATTGCTACCCAGCCCCACCCAGGTCACCGGTGTTTCCGGGGAGAGTTGGCGCAAAAACAGGGCCAGATCGGCCACATCAGCGGGCCGATAATATTGCTCAGCAGGACCGCCCACGCGCCAGGTGGTATGCCGGGCCATGGGCTCATCCCTCAGCAGTTCACCGCGCAAGGCTGTCATGACCCACACCCCAGAGCCTTCGACAGGCTCTTGGCCGCACTGCCGATGTCGCCGGCACCGGCAGTCAGTACCAAATCACCCTCCTGCAGCAGGCCACCAAGGAGAGTGGGCAATTCAGTCAGTGATTCCACCAGTACCGGCTCGACCTGCCCGCGCATCCGAATGGCACGAATAAGACTGCGACCATCGGCCCCGGCGATGGGTTCCTCCCCCGCAGGAAAGACCTCGCACAACAGCAACACGTCCACTTTGCTCAACACCAGCACGAAATCCTCGAACTGCTCCTGAGTACGGGTGTAGCGATGGGGCTGAAACACCAGCACCAGACGTTGTCCGGGCCAGCCGGAGCGCATGGCATCCAGGGTAGCCTCCAACTCACGGGGATGATGGGCATAGTCGTCCACCAGGATAACCTCACCCTGAGGCAATCGACAGGCATGGGCCTGGAAGCGTCTACCAATACCGGCAAATTCCGCCAGACCACGCTGCATAGGGGCATCCCCGACCTCAAGTAAACGTGAAACACTGATGGCCGCCAGGGCATTGAGTACATTGTGGCGGCCAGGCAGGTTGAGGGTAACATTCATCTCGTCATAACCCGTCTGGTGCACCCGAAAACGGGTGATCAGGCCCTTCTGCTCGATATCCACTGCGCGCACCTCGGCCTCCTCACTGAGTCCATAGGTCAACACCGGACGGGAGACCTCCGGCACCATCTCGCGCAAATTCTGGTCATCGATACAGAGTACCGCCCAGCCATAAAAAGGCAGGTGATGCAGAAATTCCAGGAAGGTCTCCCGCAGTTTTTTAAACTCGTTGCCATAGGTCTGCATGTGATCGCGGTCAACATTGGTCACCACCGCGATCATGGGCTGCAGATAGAGGAAAGAGGCATCGCTTTCATCAGCTTCCGCCACTAAGAAATCGCTTTCGCCCAGTTTGGCATTGCAGCCTGCACTGTTGAGTTGGCCACCGATAACAAAAGTGGGATCCAGATCACCTTCTGTCAGCAGGCTGGTCACCAGACTGGTGGTCGTGGTCTTGCCGTGGGTACCCGCTATGGCGATACCAAACCGAAACCGCATCAGCTCAGCCAACATCTCTGCCCGTCGAACCACCGGGATTAAAGCCGCCCGCGCCGCCATGACCTCAGGATTGGTCTCATCTACCGCCGTGGAGACCACCAGCACGTCACAACCACTGATATTCGTACCATCGTGTCCGATAAACACCTGGGCCCCGGCCTGTCTCAGTCGGTGAGTGTTGGCACTCTCCTTCATATCCGAACCGGAAACCGGATAGCCCATATTGAGCATCACCTCGGCAATACCGCTCATGCCTGCGCCGCCAATCCCCACAAAATGGATGTGGCGCACCCGGTTGCGGATCCAGTCCTCTCGCGCCAATCGTTTCATGCGTTCAGCACCTCTTCGCAAATGTCAGCGATACGGCGATCCGCCTCGGGTTGCCCCAAGGCCTTTGCTTTCTCAGCCATCTCGGCAAGCCGTTGCGGTTCACTACAGAGCTGATGCAACAGCCTGCCCAGACCCTGAGCCGTAATATCATTCTGTTGCAGAATCACTGCCGCGCCCGGCATGGCCAGAAAACCGGCATTATGGGTCTGGTGATCGTCCACGGCATGGGGATAGGGCACCAGGATGGCGGGCAGCCCCACCGCCGCCAATTCGGAAACGGTCAAAGCACCCGACCGGCACACCACCAGATCGGCCCAGGCGTAAGCCTCAGCCATATCCTTGATGAATTCGCTGACATGGGCAGCCACCCCAGACTGCTCATAAGTCGCCAAGGTCGGCTCCAGCTTGTTGCGACCTGCCTGGTGGCGCACCCGAAATTCAAGTCTGCTAGCCGCAATGGCTGGCGGTAGTTGCTCGTTCAGTCCCTGGGCACCCAAGGATCCCCCCAGTACCAGCAGATGCACGGGGTCATGGGGTGACTCCCGCTTTTGGTCAGCCAACTCTGCGATCTCACGCCGCACCGGATTGCCCACGGTCAACACTTTGTCACTGGCGGCAAAGACATCAGGAAAGGCCTGCAATACCTTTCGGGACAGAGGAGCTAATATACGATTTGCTAAGCCGTGAACGGCATTTTGTTCGTGAATCAGGAGGGGGATACCCAGTAACCGGGCACCCAAGCCCCCTGGTCCACTGACAAAACCGCCCATGCCGATCACCAGTTGAGGTTGGACCCTACGCAGCACTGACAGGGCCTGCATCAGGGTTTTCAGCATGGCATAGGGTGCTGTCAGCCAGCGTACCAAACCGCTACGCCTGAGCCCCTTGGCCTCAATCTGGTGCATGGGAATGCGGGTCTCGGCCAGCAAGCGCTGCTCCATGCCATTAGGGGTACCCAGCCAATGCAGTTCATGACCACGGGCCATCAACTCCCGAGCTACCGCCAATCCGGGGAAGACATGCCCACCGGTACCCGCTGCCATCACCATCACTCTTGCCATGGTGCTCCTCCCTGATCCAATTCAGCCTGTTCGGACTGGCGGTTTTCCCGATCGATGCGCAACAGAACGCCAGTCATGACACAGGCAGCGATGATGCTGTTGCTGCCATAGCTCATAAAGGGCAGGGTCAACCCCTTTGTCGGCAGCAGGCCCACATTGACCCCTACATTAATGGCCGCCTGAATACAGAATCCCAAGGAGATACCAAAGGCCACATAGGCTGAGAATCGCTGCCCCAGAGCATCCGCACGAACGCCAATGGCAAAGCCCCTCCACACCAAGAGTGCAAAGAGTCCAATGACACTCAGGGTACCGACCAGGCCCAACTCCTCACCGATCACAGCCAGCAGAAAATCGGTATGTGCCTCGGGCAGGTAAAAGAGCTTCTGTATGCCCGCACCCAGCCCCACGCCAAACCACTCCCCTCGGCCAAAGGCAATCAGTGCCTGGGTCAGCTGAAAGCCGGAGTTCAGGGGATCGGCCCAGGGATCCAGAAAGGCCACCACCCGCTTCATGCGATAGGGCTCCAGCAATACCAGCACGGAGGTCAGTGCCACCAGTCCACCCATCAACACACCGAATTGCCAGAGTGGCACCCCCCCCAAAAACAGCATCCCCAGTACCATGGCGACAATGACCATGGTGGTGCCGAAGTCGGGTTCAACCAAGATAAAACTACAGGCAAAGGCCACCAGCATCATGGGTTTGATAAAGCCCCAGAGGGTATGCACCAGCTCCAGTTCACGCCGCACCATATAGCCTGCGATGTAGACCACCATAAAGAGTTTCATGAACTCGGAACACTGAATATTCAGCGACCCAATACGAATCCAACGAACGGCCCCGTTGACCTCCGTGCCGACGCCAGGAATCATGACCAATACCAGCAGCCCCAAACCGAAGGCATAAAGGACAGGACCCGAATTTTGCAGCCACTGCATAGGCAACTGCCACATAAAGCCGGCGATGACCAAACCGATTGCCATGGCCATCAGATGACGGTTGACATAATGCCAGGGCGCCCCGCTCACTTTATGCAGAGAGGCCGACATCACCATCACCAGACCCAACAACAGCAGGGCACCAGCGGCGAAAAGCAGCAACCCATCGACAGACGACGCCTGCCGTTGTGATCCAACGCTGTCCATGGTCACTGCTTCAGCCATGAATCAAGGCCCCCACCAGTCGTGTGAAGACATCACCCCGATGCTGATAGTTATCAAACATATCGAAACTGGCGCAAGCGGGTGAGAGCAGAACGCTGTCACCCGCTTGTGCCTCCTGATCACACAGGCGCACAGCCTCGGCCATATCCTTGGCCCTCAGGAGTTTGACCTGTCCCTGCAACACAGCCTCAATCGCTGGGGCATCACGGCCAATCAGCACCACGGCCCGACAGGTCTGCCTGACAGTTTCGGCCAGTTGACCGAAATCGGCTTCTTTGCAATCCCCCCCCGCAATGAGCACCAGCTGATTGGGGTGCTGGGGATCAGAAAATCCTTTGAGTGCCGCCAGCGTGGCACCCACATTGGTGCCTTTGGAATCGTTATACCAGCGGACACGCCGATGTTCTGCCACCAAGGCAGTCCGGTGGGGCAGACCGGGAAAGGCTTGCAGCACCTGCCGTTTAATCTCATCCTCAATCCCCAGAACATCTGCCATGGCCCAGGCCGCCAAGGCGTTGGCCCAATTATGACGCCCGGGCAGGGACATCTTTGCCGTCGCCAACAGGGACTCATCACCACGACAAAGAAAGAGCTTCTCCGATATGTGGCGTATGCCGTAGCGAGCCCTGCCGGGTTCATTCAAGCTAAACCATTGAGCTCGGTTTTGATCGCAATCAGCTGCAACGACCAAGGCATCATCAGCGTTCAGTACCAGATGTTCCGCCCCCTGACAGATGCGCGCCTTGGATCGGGAATAAGCGACCAAATCCGGATATCGATCCATATGATCCGCTGAAATATTGAGCAGCGCGATCACCTTCGGACGCAGAGATGCTGTGCTATCCAGCTGAAAACTCGACAATTCCAACACATATAGCTCAACACTTTCCTCCAGGAGATCCAGTGCAGGTTCACCCAGATTCCCACCCACAGCAACTCGACACCCGCTCTCCCGTGCCATCTCCCCCAACAGGGTCGTCACGGTACTTTTGCCATTGGATCCGGTGATAGCCGCCACAGGTGCCTTGGCATAGCGGGCAAAGAGTTCAATATCACCCAGCACCGGCTTACCCTGCTGCATCGCCTCGACAATGAGGGATTCCTCCAGAGGGACGCCTGGGCTCACCACCAAAGAGTCGGCTGCCTCAAAAGCCTTGCGGGCAAAGCCACCGAGGAATACTGGCAGATCCGGCCAGGCTTGCTGTAGCTGATCCAGTCCCGGCGGCTGCTGACGGCTGTCAGTAATAGCCACCTCAAAGCCCTGCCGTTGTAAAAAACGCGCGCAGGAGAGTCCGGTCTTTCCCAGACCTACCACCAGCACCTTGCCCTTTAAGGGCAGTGCCGCATTTTCCTTATGAACAACCGTCGACATCATCAGCGTATCTTTAAACTCGACAAACCAATCAACACCAGAATCAAAGTGATGATCCAGAAGCGCACAATCACCTTAGGTTCCGCCCAACCCTTGAGCTCAAAATGGTGGTGGATAGGTGCCATCCGAAAAATACGTCGTCCAGTCAATTTGAATGAAGCGACCTGCAGGATGACCGATAGGGTTTCCAACACAAAAACCCCACCCATGATGAAGAGCACCAATTCCTGGCGCACCACCACAGCGATGACTCCCAGCCCAGCCCCCAGCGCCAAAGCACCCACGTCACCCATGAACACCTGAGCCGGATAGGTGTTGAACCAAAGAAACCCCATGCCTGCACCGACCAGGGCGGCACAGATCACAGCCACTTCACCCACGCCGGGCAAATAGGGAATCAGAAGATAAGTGGAAAAATTGATGTGGCCGGAAGAATAAGCAAAAACGCCCAAGGCTGCCGCCACCATCACCGTCGGCATAATGGCCAATCCATCCAAGCCATCAGTAAAATTGACAGCATTGCTAGACCCCACGATAACCAGATAGGTCAACAGGATGTACCAGGGCCCCAAGTCGAGCACCATGCCTTTAAAAAAAGGAATAATGAGCTGTGTTTCAGCTGGAAGTGTTGTTGTGGCATAGAGGAAAATGGCCACTCCCAATCCGACAACCGACTGCCAAAAATATTTATAACGTGGGATCAGGCCCTTCGGGTCTTTCCGCACCAGCTTGATGTAATCGTCTACAAAACCAACGATGCCAAAAGAGAGTGTGGTCAATAGCACGGTCCAAACGTAACGGTTGTTCAGATTTCCCCAAAGCAGCGTAGCCACTGCCACCGCTACCAGAATCAACACGCCCCCCATGGTAGGCGTACCAGATTTGGACAAATGACTTTCCGGACCATCATCCCGCACAGTCTGACCAATCTGGTGACGGGTCAGGCGTCGAATGAGAATCGGCCCAATCACAAAAGAGAACAGCAGCGCAGTCAGCGTAGCCAGAATGGCGCGCAACGTGATGTAGCGCAGAACGCCAAAACCTGGGTCCAGTTGAGTCAGCAAATCCAGCAGCCACAGCAACATCAGTTTGTCTCCCCCGTTTTCAAGGCGGCTACGATCTCATCCATTGCGGCCGAGCGCGACCCCTTAATCAAAACCGCGTCTCCTGGCTGTAACTGCCGTTTGAGCGCAATCACCAAATCGTTTTTATTGTCGAAAACCTGCCCGCCTTTGCCAAAGGCATGCGCCGCCAGTGCCGAGCGAGCCCCAACGGCCAACAGTCCATCCAGACCTGCCTCTTTGGCCATTTCTCCTACCTCTTGATGCAGGACATCTGTATTCACACCCAACTCCGCCATATCTCCAAGCACCAAAAAACGCCGCCCCGGCGCTGTGACCAACACCCGAATGGCTGCTCTGAGGGAGTCCGGATTGGCGTTGTAGCCATCATCCACCAGATAGCAGCCCCCAACCTTCTGGCTATGGAGACGCCCCTTGACCGGACGCAGGCGTTTCAGACCCAGCTGAATGACCTCAACAGGCAGATCCAGACAGAGGGCCGTGGCCACAGCAGCCAGTGCATTCAATTGATTGTGGCGACCGGCCAGAGAGAGACTGATGGGGAATACCCCTCTGGGTGTCATGACCTCAAACACCATACTGAAACCCTCGTCCTGCCAGACAATCCCCACCTCATCACTCATCCCGCGCACCTGGGCATCCGCACCAAAGCCGAAACTGAGACACTGCCTACCTTGGGTATTCTGACGCCAGATCTCGGCCCAGGGGCTATCGGCGTGATAAACGAACCAGCCGTTGGGGTTGAGACCCGAGAGAATTTCACCCTTGGCCATGGCCACACCCTTTTCCGAACCGAAGCCTTCCAAATGGGCCCTGCCCGCATTATTCAACACTGCCACATCTGGTCGTGCCAAATCGCTGAGATAGGCGATCTCACCCGCATGATTGGCCCCCATCTCCACCACCGCAACGGGCTCGTCGCGCAGCCTCAGCAGGGTCAGGGGAACGCCGATGTCATTATTCAGGTTACCCTCGGTAGCCAACACCGGGCCGAAGGACTCCTTCAATATGGCACGCAGCATCTCTTTCAGCGTGGTCTTGCCATTGCTGCCAGTCAGTCCAATCAAGGTTGTCTTACTGCCTTGACGCCAGGCAGAAGCCAGCTTACCCAAGGCCAAACGGGTATCGGCCACCAGGATCTGCGGCACAGGCAGATCCAACTGCTGCTGTACCAACAGCGCAACAGCACCTGCTGCCACTGCCTGTCCGGCATGGGCATGACCATCAAAACGCTCACCCAACAGAGCGACGAACAGAGGCCTCCCACTGAGCGTACGACTGTCGGTACTCACCGAAGCAAAGCTGCCCTCTTTACCCAGCAACCGCCCTTCAACAGCGGTGGCGGCTTGGCTGAAACTCATGCTCAACATGACGGCCAAGCCTCCAGCACTCGTCTCACGCACTCGCGGTCATCGAAAGGACGGATTTCGGTACCAATACGCTGGCCCACCTCATGCCCTTTGCCACACACGGCCACCAAATCGGTTGGCCCCGCTTCGGCCAAAGCCAGGGCAATGGCCCGTTCACGATCATGTTCCACCCTAACCTGTTGTGGACGCTGCATGCCAGTGAGGATTTCATCGGTGATACGAGCGGGCTCTTCGCTCCTGGGATTATCATCGGTAATCAGCACCAGATCAGCGAATTGTTCGGCAGCCCGGCCCATGAGTGGACGTTTGCCCGAGTCGCGATCACCACCGCAACCAAAGACACAAATCAGACGGCCCTCACAATGTAGCCGAAGCGCAGCCAGCACCTTTTCCAGGGCATCCGGAGTATGGGCATAGTCCACCACCACTTGGGGTTGACCAGGCCGTCCCAAAGCTTCCATGCGGCCTGGAACAGCAGGTAGGCATTTCAGACGATCCAGAGTCGTCTCCAGACTCAGGCCCTGTTCCAACAGCACAGCCAAAACGGCCATCAGGTTAGAGGCATTGAAACGCCCCAGCCAAGGTGCGAAGAGAAGCCCCTTTTCATCGCCTGTGGCAATGCTCAACTGCAGACCATTAAGGGTCGTTTTCAGATCGCCCCCCAAAATCAGGCGATCGGCTCGATCTCGTAGCACAGCATCTGGTGCAAAGCCATAGATCACCAGGCGCACTTCGTCGGACAGAGTTTCCACCAGCATGGGTGCATAGGGATCATCCCCATTGATCACTGCCACGCCCAACCCGGGTGACTGAAACAGAATGCGTTTGGCAGCGCCATAGCTGACCATATCAGCGTGGTAATCCAGATGGTCGCGACTCAGGTTGGTAAACACGGCCACGTCAAAATGCACTGCCGCAGCCCGCCCCTGATCCAGGGCATGTGAGGAGGCCTCCATAGCCACCGCCTCAATACCCGTATCGCGAAAATGGGCCAACAGCCGTTGCAATTCCACGGCATCTGGCGTGGTATGACTGGTGGCTTCCAACTGTGCAGGAAAACCATTGCCTAGGGTGCCGATGACCACGGTTTCAGCAATGCCTTCCAATGCGCAAGCCATGGCATAGGCGCAACTGGTTTTGCCATTGGTGCCCGTAATGCCGATCACCCTTAGGGCCGCACTGGGCGAGCCGAAGAATGCCCCAGCGATAGCACTGGATTTCCGTCCCAAATCTACCATTGGCAGAATGGGCATTTCATCGGAAGAGAGAACCTGAATCTGTGTCTCAGGCCACTGAGCATCTGGTTCAGCCAAAACAGCAGCCGCCCCCCCTTCTCGTACCTGATTCAGAAAGGCCATGCCATGGGATTGCAGACCGGCACGCGCCAGAAACAAGCAGCCGGGCGTTACCCGGCGACTGTCTTGTGTCACATCGGTCAGCGACCGATCCAGCACCGGCAGCACGTCGGGCAAAAGTTGGCTGAGCATCACAGTTTCGCTCATGACCTCGCCCCTAGCACAACCCGCCGATCTCCGGCATCCGAGTGATCATCCGGGGCGACATTCAAGATACGCAAGGCACCATCCATCACTTTGGAAAACACCGGTGCAGCCACGAGACCGCCATAATATTTGTCGCCCCGTGGCGTATCCACCATCACCACCAGCACTAAGCGGGGATCCGAGATAGGGGCAATACCCGCAAACAGGCTCACATATTTGTCGTCAGAATAACCACCCGGAATCGCCTTCTTGACCGTCCCAGTCTTACCGCCAACACGATAACCGGGCACTGCCGCTCTTGGTGCTGTCCCGCCTTTCAGTACGACCTGTTCCAACATGGCCCGCACCTGCTTCGCTACATCGGCCCGCATGACCCGTTGACCGACAACAGGATGGTCGCGCCGCACCAGACTGATTTCAGGCATGACCCCATCATTGGCCAGCGCTGCATAGGCGCGGGCCAACTGCATGGTGCTGGTGGAGATGCCATAGCCAAAGGAGATTACGGCCTGATCGAAGGGTTGCCAGGCGGTGTATTTGTTCAGCGTGCCACTGCTTTCCCCAGGAAAACCCGTTTTCACCGCATGCCCGAAACCCAGGCCATCGTAGAAACGCCAAAGTTCCTCGGCAGGCATGCTCAAGGCGATCTTGCTCACCCCGACGTTGCTCGACTTACGAATCACGCCTGTGACATCCAATAGACCGTAATTGTGCACATCGCGTACGGTACCGGAACCGACTTTGAGGTATCCGGGCTGAGTTTCCACCAGAGTTTCGGGCCGGTATTTGCCATCCTGCAAGGCAGCCGCCACCACAAAGGGCTTTACCGTGGATCCCGGCTCGAACAAATCGGTCAGCGCCCGATTACGCAAACGCCCCCCCTTTCGCGACTGGCTGTCGTTGGGGTTATAGGCGGGCTCATTGACCATCGCCAACACTTCACCGCTGCGTGCATCCAATAAAACGGCACTACCGCCGACAGCCTGATTTTGCTCAACCGCCTTTTTCAGTTCCCGATAGGCGAGAAACTGCATACGTAGGTCCAGACTCAGCTTTAAGGATTGTCCGGGCTGCGCCGCTTTGACGCTTTCCACATCGCTGACGATCCTCCGCTTGCCATCACGAATAACCCGTTTGACGCCAGGCTGGCCCGCCAGAGTCTCATTGCGAGCCAGCTCAATACCCTCCTGCCCCTTATCATCGACATTGGTAAAACCCACCACATGGGCCGCTACGGCACCTGCCGGATAATAGCGCCGATACTCACGATCCAGGTGAACACCAGAGAGTTGAAGGGCTTTAACCGCATCGGCAGCATCCGGCGTAATGGCCCGTTTTAAATAAACAAAGCCACGGCCCTGGTGCTTTTTCTTCAACAGGGCGATGGTGCCAGGCCTGACCCCTACCAACTTCTCCAGCTGTCGGACTTCGGCAACCTTGGCATCCAATTCACCGGGATCAAACCAAACCGAATCAACCGGCGTACTCACGGCCATGAGCTCGCCGTGTCGATCCGTGATCTGTCCCCGGTCCGCAGGCACCTCAACCGTACGCAAATAACGACGTGCACCCTCTTTCTGCAGAAAGTCCTTCTCCCACACCTGGCGAAAGGCAGCCTGAGCCACCAGCGCTGAGCCCATCAAAGTTATAAGGACAAACAAAAAACCGCGACGGCGCCGAAAATCCGGCAGCTCGAGCCGCAGTGCCTGTCCTGTTTTTTTTCTACGCCTTTCAGCCATCTCAGGGCCTAATGATGTTCACATCTTTACTACTGACCATGCGCATCTGAAGTTCCTTTCGCGCCTTGGCCTCGATACGCCCATGGGCCGCCCAGGTGCTTTGTTCCAACTGCAAACGCCCCCACTCGATATTGAGATCGTCACGCTCATGCCGCAGGGCCTCCTTTTCCACAAACAGCAAGCGAGCGCTATATTTGACATACACCAAAGCCACCGCACTGCCCAAAACCGCCAGGGTTAGAACTGCCGCCCAAATGATGGAACGACGTTCGTTCATAGTCGCTCTGCCGCCCGCATGACCGCGCTCCGTGCCCGCGGATTGCAGGCCAGCTCTTCTGCGCCTGCACGAACGGCACCACCAATCAGGCACAACTGTGCATTGCGCTCAATATCCCGGATTGGCAGCCCATGGGGCAATTGTTCGCCCCGAGCCTGATCACGCATAAATCGCTTCACCAACCGATCTTCCAGGGAATGAAAGCTGATCACCACCAAACGTCCACCTTGACGCAATACAGAAAGTGCCGCATCCAACCCCTGACGCAAGGCCTCAATCTCGCCATTGATGTGAATACGAATGGCCTGAAAACTTTTGGTTGCGGGATGACGCCCCTTTTCCCAGGCAGGATGGGCGGCCTTGACGATCTCAGCCAATTGTCCACTGGACTGGATACCCTGTTGGCCGCGGGCATTCACGATGGCCGCCGCAATACGGCGTGCAAAGCGTTCCTCACCGTAATCGCGCAGAACCCGCTCGATATCGCTTTGTCGAGCCGAAGCCAACCAATCAGCCGCACTTTCACCCTGCATCGGATTCATTCGCATATCCAAAGGCCCATCGTGCTGAAAACTGAACCCCCTCGACCCGTCATCCAACTGGGGCGAAGAGACACCCAAATCCAACAAGACACCATCAACACCATCCCATTCTCTGTCTGCCACCTGCGCCGACAGCTGCGCGAAACTGCCGTGACAGACCGAAAATCTTGCATCAGCCTCTGCCAGTCTTTTTCCCTCTTCGATGGCCGACGGATCCTTATCCATCGCCAGCAAACGTCCCTGTTCACCCAACTGCTGCAAGATCCCCCGACTGTGACCGCCACGACCAAAGGTGCCATCCAGATATCGCCCTCCGGGCTTTATCGCCAAAGCTTCCAGGGATTCCGTCAACAGCACCGATTGATGCTGCAACGCCATCAGTAGTTGAGCCCCCGCAAAGGTGAAGTCTCTTCCAAGGCGTTCATATCCAGGTCATCCCAGGCATCACAACGCTCCCGCCAGCGATTCTCATCCCAAATCTCAAATTTATTGATCAAACCGACCATCACCGCCTGAGAATCCAGCCCGGCGTACTCCCGATGCTTGCCAGGCAGCAGGATGCGCCCCTGCTTATCCATCTCCAACTGAACCGAACGCCCCACAAAGAGACGACGAAAGGTATTCACCTGTGGATCGGCATTGGGCATCTCTTTCAATTGCTGGGCCACCAGTCGCCATTCGTTTTGGGGATAGAGCAAAAGACAGCGTTCTTTGGAGCCCGGATCCACCGTCACCACCAACTGCGAAGCACAAAGCTCCCGCAACCCGTCACGAAAACGAGCGGGCACCGCCAGTCGACCTTTGTCGTCGATACTGAGGTAGCTGTCTCCACTGAACAAGGCGCTCTCCCCCAAATATGCCACAAGACACCACTTTCCCCCACTTCCCGCCATATTAGGTAGGTAAGCCAAGCCTGTCAAGGGAATTTCTCTTTGCTGTCAGTAACTTATATGCGCTTTATAAGGCCACAACGGAGAGCCCATTAACACCTGACTAATCATTAGGATAAGAGAACAAGTTAATCTTGATTAACAAAAGATAAAGGAGGGGCACACCCTCAATCGCCAACAAATAGACCGCAGAGGAAAAGAATCAAAAAAAGGAAGGAGAACTTTTACGGAAAAGGGAGGAGCCGGCCTGTAAGCCGGGTTCTGTCGAGAACGATCATTCATCTGGGACTGGTGTCGCCACCAGCCTCTAGCGACCTACCCGGGGACACTGCGGACAACAGTTCACAGCCGAAGCTGACCGCCCCTCTATTTGGTCTTGCAGCAAGCGGGGTTTACCCTGCCACAACCGTTACCGGCTGCGCGGTGCGCTCTTACCGCACCATTTCACCCTTACCCCGTACCTATCTTCCTGCCGGTAAAAGTTTGCTTACCCGCAAAAAGATAGGCACGAGGCGGTATATTTTCTGTGGCACTTTCCGTAGGCTCGCGCCCCCCAGGCGTTACCTGGCGCTTTGTCCTATGCTGCCCGGACTTTCCTCTGCCCCTGCGGACAGCGATCGCTCAGCCGGCTCCAGGTCTCACTTTAGCACAGGTCATCCAAGCTCAAACTCTGTTGATAGAGTTCGTTACGCCGCAAACCAGTGATTTCCGCCGCCATGACCACAGCCTGTTTGCGAGGGTGATACCGCAACAAAACCTTCAGCAACTGAGCCACCTGAAACCCAGTCGCCATCTCTTTATCTGCCATTTGTGCACCAGCGACCATCAACACCATCTCGCCCCGACGCTGATCCGGATCAGCCTCCACCAGTTTGCGCAACTGAGAGATAGGGGCATCGAGAAAAGTTTCGTGCATTTTGGTCAGCTCCCGAGCCAAAACCGCCCGCCGTTCGCTCCCAAAGACCTGCTCCAGATCAGCCAGGCTCCCCAGAATGCGATGGCCGGACTCATAGAACACCAGGGTAGCCGATTCGCGCACCACCGACTCCAAAAAGGTACGACGAGCGCTGGCCATCCGCGGCGGGAAACCCAGGAAGAGAAAACGATCCGTAGGCAACCCTGCCGCAGAAAGCGCTGTGATCACGGCGCTGGGACCGGGGATAGGCACCACTTGAAATCCCTGCTCTCGCGCTGAACGCACCAAAGGGAAACCGGGATCACTGATCAAGGGGGTACCGGCATCGGAAACCAGGGCAATGCTCTCACCCTCGGCCAGCCGCGCCAAAACCAACGCCTTCTGACGGTCCTCATTGTGCTCGTGCAGCGACATCATCGGCCGCCGAATGCCCAGCCGCGCCAATAACTGGCCACTGTGTCTGGTATCCTCTGCGACCACAACGTCCACCTCTGCCAACACCTGTCGAGCCCGCTCGCTGATATCGCCCAAATGGCCGATAGGCGTAGCCACCACGTAAAGCACTCCGGTTGGGTTTGACAGAACCATGGGCACCTCAGATACTCAATTAATCGTGACTATCTTAACCGCTCAGTCCCACCAACCCCATCCGCTCAAACCCAGATATTTTGCCTGGATGGCTTGGCTCATGTTATGGAGCGGTCTGACAATTGGTGCAGACCCGCTCTCCCAGCGCAATGCCGACGCCTATGCCCGAGACGCTGCCCAAAGCCCCCATCCCCAGCGCAATCATCTCTATACTCAGGCAGCCAGGGCCTATTGGAAAGCAGGCCAATTCCACCAAGCAGCCGCCATGGCCGACCAGGTCCACATGACACAACTGCCCCCTGCCGATCTTTATGCCTGGACACAAATCGAGACCGATATACAACGCCGCGCAAGCCTGGAGATGGACCATATCACCACCCCCAGAGCAATCGACCCAAACAACCCTGCGGATATTTTCCGCCAAAGCGGCAGTTTCTTTGAAGCCGCCCGAACCCGTATTCAGCATGATGCCAGCCTGACTGCCGAGGTCCAGCTCGACAACCAGTTGGAAATCCTCCGCGACCTGACGTTATTATCGAATCAGTCACTGACCCGCCTGCAACCCAGCCCCCCCGGCGTTTTGGGTGGATGGATGGATCTGGCGGTGATCTTCAAAGTCCAGGATCAGAGCACCGATCTACAAACCATCAGCCAGCGCTTTCAGGATTGGCGCAGCAAACACCCGCAGCACCCTGCCAGCGACCACCTTCCGGCACGATACTTCGGCCAACTGCGCCCCCCCAGCTGGCAACCGGTGCAAATCGCGGTTCTGTTACCAGACACTGGACCACTCAAACATCCTGCCCTGGCCATCCGGCAAGGCATTGAAGCCGCCATGGCCGCTGAAAAGGACCAACACCGCCCTTTGGTAAAACACTACGACACCGAGAGCCAATCCATCGATGTCCTCTATGATCAGGCCGTGTCAGAGGGTGCCGAGGCCATCATCGGCCCCCTAAACAAAGAGAAGATCCAACATCTGGCTGCACGCCCGGCGCTCCCTGTCCCGACCCTGGCACTCAATCGGATCCCGGATCAGGATCATCCTGATAACCTTTATCAATTTGCCCTCTGGCCAGAAAGCGAAGCCAGACAGGCTGCCGAACGCGCTTGGTTCGACGGCCACCGCAACGCCCTGATTCTGGTACCGGACACGCCCTGGGGACAACGCCTCAGCCAGGCTTTCGCCCAACGCTATACCGATCTGGGAGGGCGAATATTAAAACAGGTCACCTACCCGAAACAGGCCCAGGATCTCACCACCCAGGTCCAATCACTGCTGAACCTGGATCAAAGCCTGACCCGACACCGAGCGCTGGAGAGAACTTTAGGCCACCAGCTGAACTTCGAAGCCCGTATTCGCCAGGATGCTGACATGTTGTTCCTGCCCGCCAACCTAGAGACTGTTCGCCAGATTCAGCCCCAGATCCGATTCAACCATGGCCAGAACTTACCGCTTTATGCCACCTCCCGTCTTTTCAGCGGGCTGGTCAATCCAGCCAAAGACCTTGACCTGGAGGCTATGCGTTTTCCCGACGCCCCCTGGATACTGGGCGCCACACCCGGCTTACTTTCCCGCCAAACCATCAGCCAGCCATATCCCAGCTCCCGCACCCAACTGCCCCGGCTTTTTGCCATGGGCATCGACAGTTATCGGGTTTTGCCCCAACTGGCCCTTCTCGCGAATGACACCACCACGGAACTTGAAGCCTGTAGCGGGCGTCTCCATATGGATGAACAGGGGCGAATTGAGCGGCATCTGCTCTGGTCTGAGATGCGACGGGGCATCCCTCACATCCTTGGCTATACCCCCACGAGATTGCCGAGGAATCATGAGCATCACCCATAGCCAGGACAAACCCAGCAGCAACTACAGTGGTCAAAATGCCGAACAGCTGGCACTGGACCATCTACAACAGCAGGGCCTGACACTTCTGGAGAGAAACTACCGCTGTCGTGGCGGAGAGATCGACCTCATTATGCAGGAAGCCAAAAGTCTGGTTTTTGTTGAAGTTCGCTATCGCGTGAACGACGCCTTTGGCAGCGCATTGGAGAGTGTGAATCGCCCCAAACAACAGCGATTACGCCTTGCCGCCAACCATTACCTATCCACCCATCCTGCCGCAGCTCGACAGCCGGCTCGCTTTGATGTTGTGGGGATCAGCGGCAAGCGGTGTAGAATCGACTGGGTACGCAATGCCTTTGATTGAAAGCCGATCACAAACCCTAACTGAATTGAGCGTAAGATTTCAGCACCATGTCTCTCGAAGCCCAGATTCAACACCTATTCCAGGAGAGTATCGACACCAAATCCAGGGCATTGCCCCAACTGGTCGACCCCATTCTCTACGCCGCCCACCTGGCCTTTGCACGCATCGTACAGGGGAACAAGATCCTCTGCTGTGGTAACGGTGGGTCGGCTGCAGATGCACAACATTTTTCATCCGAAATGCTGAATCGCTTTGAGCGAGACCGTCCCGGCCTGCCTGCTATTGCCCTCACTACCGACGCATCAACCCTAACCTCCATCGCCAATGACGTGGCTTTTGAGAAGGTCTTTTCCAAACAGGTATCGGCCCTTGGGCAGCCGGGTGATCTGTTACTGGCCATATCCACCAGCGGACAATCCGCTAACATCAATCGGGCCATCACCAAGGCCCATGAGAAAGAGATGAGCATCATTGCCCTCACTGGCAAAAACGGTGGCGAGCTGGCAGGTCTTTTAAGCGGCGAAGATATCGAAATTCGTGTGCCTTCAGACTCTACTGCCCGCACCCAGGAAACACATATCTTGATTATCCACTGCCTTTGCGACCTGATCGACCGGCAATTACTTGGAGATTAACGTTGAAAATCACTAACTTGCAAACCACCCGTTACCTCCCCTTTTGGATGCTCTTGCTGCCTCTGTTACACGGCTGCGCTGCCGCCGTTATTGGTGGAGGTGGTGCCGCCGTTGCCGTTGCCCACGACCGGCGATCCACTGGCACCTATGTCTCTGATCAGGAAATCAAAGTCCAGGTCGCCACCTTCGTCAGCAACCACCCCGACATCAGCAAATATTGCGACATTTCCACCACCAGCTTTAACCGCCAGGTGCTGTTGACCGGCGCCTCGGCCAGCAAACAGGTCAGCGGCCGCGTCGCCGCCCACACCGCCAAACTCCCTGGTGTTCGCAAAGTCTTTAACGAAATTGAGACCCACCCCACCTATAGCGGTTCATTATCCAGCACCGCCCGGGATGCCTACATCGGCACCCAGGTGAAGATGCGCCTGTTCCGCATCGAGCTTCCTGGTTTTGATCCGACCCGAGTCAATGTCACCACTTACAATGGCAGCGTCTATCTCATGGGGCTGGTCACCCGGACTGAAGGTGGCGCTGCCGCCGAAGAGGCGCGCCATGTCGATGGCGTGCGCCGGGTCGTGAAATATTTTGAATACGTCTCTCCAGACCAGATCAAACCCAACAACAGTAACCGCCAGGCCAGTGCCAACGAAGTCTCCGGCTTCGTCCAAGAATACTGAAGTGGGGCTACCGCCCCTCAGCGGAGAATGCCTGCAACAGTTGCGTGAGGCAGCAGGCGAAGAAAATCTGTTTTCAGAGCGAGCCCATTGCTGGCCCTATGGCGGTGATAACAGCAAACGCCATGCCTGCCCTCAGGCCGTGGCCTTTGCTGTATCCCACGATCAGGTTCAGGCTCTGGTACGGGCATGCAAAAATTTTCAACTCCCCCTCATCGCTCGTGGCCGAGGCACTGGCACCACCGGTGCCACGGTGCCAGACCAGGGTGGCTTGGTGCTCAGTTTCGAACGCATGAACCAAATTCTGGAAATCGATGCCAACAATCGCACGGCCCGTGTCGAACCCGGCGTCATCAACGCCGATTTGCAGCAAGCGCTGGCGAAACAGGGCTTTTTCTGGCCCCCAGACCCCAGCAGTGCGGCCTATTGCTCCATCGGCGGCAACCTGGCTTACAACTCAGCGGGCCCCCTCGCCGTCAAATACGGCACACCACGGGAGAACACCTTAGGCCTATGCGCCATCACCGGTAAAGGCGAAACCCTGATCACCGGAACACGTACAACCAAGGGCGTAGTCGGCTACGATCTGACCCGCCTGCTGATTGGTTCAGAAGGTACCCTGGCCATCATCACCGAAGCCACACTCAAATTGACACCCATTGCCAAAGCCAAACGCACCCTCCAGGCCCTTTACCGGGACACCACCTCAGCCACCACCGCCGTGTCACGCCTCATGGCCCAGCCCAACACGCCTTGCGCACTGGAATTCATGGACCGCTCTGCACTGGACCTGGTTCGCAATGCCATAGAGACAGAGCTACCCAGCGAAACCGGCGCCCTTCTCATGATTGAAATAGATGGCATGGCCTCATGTCTGGACGAAACCCTAATCGGTATTCAGCAGGCCGCCACCAACGAGGGACTGCTGGCCCTGGAAGTTGCCAAAGATGGCGCTGCCAGCCAGGCACTATGGGCGACGCGCAAGGCCCTCTCTCCCACCCTGCGCAGCATTGCCCCCAATAAAATCAACGAAGACGTCGTGGTACCTGTCAGCGCCATTCCACAACTGACTTCTGGCCTGGAGTCTTTGTCAGAGCTGCACCAAACCCATATTGTTAATTTTGGCCATGCCGGCAATGGCAACCTACATGTCAATCTGCTGTTTGACGCCAGCGATAAAGCCGCTGCCCAACGGGCCCAACACTGTCTGGATGCTGTATTCGACCTGACACTAAAGCTTGGAGGCACGCTGTCTGGAGAACATGGAGTGGGACTGGCCAAAAGGGATTATGTAGATCGGGAGATTGCCCCATCCACACTGATGCTGATGCGCCAGCTCAAACAGCTGTTCGACCCCACAGGCATTCTCAATCCCGGCAAAGGACTACCTCCCGCCTGACCTGTATCAAAGCGGATTACTTCAGCGATCTGAATAGGCAACCTTTGCCGCCATGTACCCAGCCACCAGGCTCTCTGCCGCCGTAGCCTCATAGGGCTTGAGCCCACCAACCACGAGTCTCTTAAATCCCCGACCTAGAACGTGCCCACCGTCGCGCACCAGAAAATCAAGCTGTACTGTCCCCCGCTTTCCCTGAATTTCCAGATGCTGCTGGCCGGGCTCAAGTTCGGGTGTTGTCATCTCCAGAGAATCCAGCTGAATTGACATGTTCTCGTAGATGACCAGAGGCCGGTCAGGGTTGATCATGACGCCCTGCTTCTGCAATAGAGGCACCAGCACATTGGGGAAATTACTCCCGGAAAAGGAGACGTAACAGCGGGTAAAGGCTGCAATCAAATCCGCATCGCTGGTAGATTGACCCTGGCGATCTACCTCCAAGTAGGTCTTATCATCTCCGTTGGTAATCTGGAAACGCTGACCGGGCGATTGGGGAAACGCCAGCGGCACGCCATCACCCACCATGCCTGAGAAGGTAAAACACATGCGCTCACTGAGCCCGTAGCGGAACAGCACCATAGCAAAGAGCAAATCACCCGGAACGCAGAAACGTTTGGCATCGACATCATGCAGCGGATTGAAATCCCCGGCCACCTCTTTGGCAAAACGACTGGCTTGACCAGAGGTAATACTGAGGCCTGTCTCACTTTCTTGATAATAGGATTTCAACTGCATCGACGAAACCACCAGCAAAAAAACCCGTGCAGTATAACGGGGATTACGTGAACAAGCTGCTGACATTTACAGC
>JBNKLG010000008.1:0-54263 GCA_050292235.1 Sedimenticolaceae bacterium
GGTCTCGCGACGGCCATAAACAATCGGACGAATACCATTGGGATCGCGGAAACCCAGCATGCCATAACCGGGAATGAGCGCAACAACAGCAAAGCCCCCACGGCAACGCCGGTAGACACCCTCCAGAGCATCAAAAAGATCATTGGGATCCATATCCATGCGCACCCTGCCCTGCAATTCATGGGCGAGCACATTGAGCAGAATCTCCGAATCGGAATCGGTATTGATATGGCGTAAATCGTCGCGGAACAACTCCTGTTTTAACGCTTCCGCGTTGGTCAGGTTGCCGTTATGGGCCAGGGCTATGCCAAACGGGGAGTTCACATAGAAGGGCTGCGCTTCAGCCGAAGAGGAGCAACCGGCGGTGGGATAACGTACATGAGCAATACCCATATTGCCATGTAAGCTCTGCATATGTCGGGTGTGAAAAACATCCCTGGCCAGGCCGTTATCCTTACGCAGATGCAGGCGTTTGCCATCACAGGTGACGATACCCGCCGCATCCTGCCCCCGGTGCTGCAGCACCAGCAAGGCATCATACAGGGACTGATTGACGCCAGAGTGACCGACGATACCAACGATGCCACACATGGATTCAGCTCAGCCTAGTATCGCTGCTGTGGTACCAGCGGCAGGGGATCCGGATCCTCGGCCTCATTTTGCTGCGGAACCCGCCCAGAGGGCTGCTGACCATTTTCCGCTCCCTCTGGCAGAGGGGACTCAACAGCCCCTTCGGCAGCCTGACCAGTTGGAGCCTGTTCCTGATTTTCAGCAGGCTTGTCAGCGGCCTTGGGCAACAGCAATTCATTTGAGGTTGAGCTGATTTTTTCAGCGATTCCTGGCGGTAACAGCGTCTGCAACCACGAAGAGATAGGCTGGAAATAATGGATCAATCGGGATTCTTGCCACCAGGCATCCTTCGGCATAGGCGTAAAACCTGCCACCAGCAGCATCAGGGAAACCAGCAAGACACCCCGCAAAGCGCCAAACAACATGCCCACAGTACGATCCGTGCCACTGAGACCGGTGGCATCAATAAAGGTACCCACCAGATAGGTCAGAATGCCACCGACAATGAGCACCGCAAAAAAGAGAATGCCAAAGGCTGCTGCCTGGCGGATGGATTCACTGGTTTTGACCAGATCAACCAAGTGGGGGGTCAGGTCTTTGTAGTACAACCAGGCCAGGACAAAAGCACCAATCCACACCAAAAGCGAGAGAACCTCGCGAACAAAACCACGAAATAGACTGATCAGGGCAGAAATGCCAACAATACCGATGATGGCGTAATCCGCCCAGTTGAATGCCGCAAAGATATCCACTGAATATTGCTCCGAATGCTTAGGCTGTCTGCAACGCC
This sequence comes from Sedimenticolaceae bacterium, assembly GCA_050292235.1. Classification (GTDB taxonomy): domain Bacteria; phylum Pseudomonadota; class Gammaproteobacteria; order Chromatiales; family Chromatiaceae; genus JBNKLG01. The sequence goes on from JBNKLG010000008.1 coordinate 1,361, forward strand.
TGCCGTATTGAGCCGGGAAGTGCCGCAGTATAGTGAAATATCAAGGAGAAATCTCGACTTTTCTTATCCATGGAGAAAAGCCGGACATCCGTTTCGGCAATTTCTCCATGGCATCCAAGGCCAGCTCAAGACTGTCATAGCGCCCATAGAACAGGCTATACCAACGCTGGCCGTTGCGCTCCTCTTCAAATACCCATGCCTGGCCGACAGAAAGCTGATTTTGTGACAACTGCGCTTTGAAACCAGACTTTTGTGCCGAGGAAGTCAATTGTATGGTGTGCAGCTTACGCTTCCCCGAAGCGGCATAGTCGGGTTTGGTCGGCCTGGGTTTGGGCTTGGTCTGGACCACCTGTTTTGGCTCAGACTTAGAGGGTACACGCTGCTTTGGTTTGGATTTAGGTTTGTTTTGCACCGTTTTTTTTGGCTGGGGCAAATACTGTCTGGGATTGACTTTACTCGGTGTTGACGTCGACTCAACCGCTTCAGCGGCACCTTCGATCACTGGAGCACGATGGTTTGAAGGTGGTGGCGTCTCTTCCTTTTTGAAACCAAACCAGCGTTTGACGGTAGAAACCGGCGCAAAACCAGAATCATCGGATCCTGATTTCACGGGCACAGGCCCGGCTGGCACCGAAGACACCGGCTGAGGCATCGAGTCGCCCCCTGCCATTGGCTTACCGGGACGAATATCCGCGAAGCCCTCATCGTTTTCGTCCAAAAAGGATGGCGTCCGGGCTGTCGCTGTATTTGACTCAGACGCAACATCGGCATCCCGATGACTCTTTTCATCCGACCACCCGAACCAGCGCCCAACCTTATGCAGTGCCCCCCCTCCTTCAGGCTGGGATTCTGCCGGGCGCTGCTTCGCCTTTACCCGAGAATGGGCCGCGCTCACCACCTCATCCAGATCCTCATTGCCGTTCTGGGGTGGCGCAGCCGTTTCAGTTGCCATCCCCCTCCCTTGTTCAACGGGCACATCATAAGGTGTTTCTTGCACAGGAACAGGAACAGAAGCCGGGTCAGGACGAACCACTGCAGGTGCCTCATCACTCTTTTTCTCTTTTGGTGCTGGTGACGGCGGCGGTTCCCCCTCGCCGGACCAGCCACAATCCCAGCTACCCGATGGGGCCGTTTGACAGGACCAGGAACCGGCCCAAACCAATGATGAGAACAAAAGAGAGACCCCAAGCACAGAGACCTCAAACATACGCCTAACTTGACCGAATGGGTTCAACGGCACCCCAGTCACCTCAATAGTGTAATACCGTGGGTTGTAGACCACGGCTCTGCAGTTCCACCTTCAACCGCGCAGCCAATGTTTCCGCCTTGGGCCGACTCGGCTCTGGCCCGATACGCACCCGATACCAGACACGACCACTGACGTTCGCCTCTTGCAGATAGGCCCGATAGCCATGAACGTGCAAATCTTTAATCAGCCCATCAGCTTTCTCTTTCAGTGACAGACTGGCCACTTGCACCACCCAAGAGTCGTCACTGGGCGCAGGAACCGGTTTGATGGCCGCCACAGTCTCCGGCTGGGCTGTTTTTGGGGACGCCTTCACCTCTGGCAGGGGTTGTCGGGGCTCCTGCCCGCTCTTCGCCGTCTCGACAGGGAGCTCCAAATCGGTTACTGCGGTTTGCTCTTGAGGCGGAATAAAGACGGGAGGAGGATCCACCTCAGGCTGAACAAAGGCCTCGCCAGGTTTCGGTGCATCCGGCAAAGTCAGCGCATTTTTCTCAAACCCATCGCGCTCTTGGGAACGATCGGGAATGGCATCCTGCTGGAGGGGTTTATCCAGCGGAGAATCTTCTTCCAACAGCATAGGCAAAAAGATCACCATCAGCGAAACCAGCACAACACCACCGAGCAAACGTTTTTTCAGCTGTTCGTCCATTCTCCTCCCCCATTTTGAGTCGGTACGTCATTATAACAGGCCCATGACGGCTGCGACGCTGTAGAAAGAACCCGTGACCAAAATACGATCCCCAGGCTGTGCCTCTGCCTGGGCCGAAGCCAAAGCAGCTTTGGGGGATTCATGGGTATATATCTGCTCGATACCCAGGTTCTCAAGCATCGACGCCATGGCTGGCACTGTCATACCGCGAGCCGTATCCAATGGCATCAGGTGCCACTGACTGACCCAGGGTGCCAGCTGGATCGCCACTGCCGCCAGATCCTTATCTGCCAGCATGGCAAAGATCACCTGCGTCCGCCCCGGGACGGGATGATCTGCCAAATAGGCTGCCAGCACCTGTGCCGCGTCCGGATTATGGGCCACATCCAACAGAATCTCGATCTCACCGGGCACAGACTGTAAACGGCCTGGGAGCCTCACCTGTTCCAGCCCTTGCTGAATTACAGCCAGCGGTATGGGCGGGATCGATAATTGGGTCAGTGCGGCCAAAACCGCCGCTGCATTGGCCAGCTGATGGGCGCCAGGCAGAGCTGGAAGCGGCAGATCTGACAGCTGTTCCGAACCCAACGACCACGCCCAACCGTTTCCAGTGCGGTGGAAGTGATAATCGCGATCCCTGATGAGCAGGTTGGCTCCCAGCTCTTCGGCCACATCCAAGAGACCTTGGGGGGGCTCTCCCCCCCCAAAGACTGCTGGCTGATCTGGACGCAGAATACCGGCCTTCTCCCGGGCGATCTGATCCAGGCTCTCGCCCAGCCAATCCTGGTGGTCATAGTCGATAGAAGTAATCAGAGCCACATCGGGATCGATCAGATTGACGGCATCCAAACGTCCGCCCAAACCGACTTCCAACAAAATCCAGTCCGGTTGTTGCCAGGCGAAATAGTTCAGTGCCGCCAGGGTGCCGAATTCAAAATAGGTCAGGGAGGTTTCGCCCCGCACCTGTTCCACCGCAGCAAACGACTGACAGAGGCTCTCTTCATCAATATCCTGGCCTTGGAATCGAATCCGTTCGTGATAGCGCAGCAAATGGGGAGAACGATAGGCACAGACACGATAGCCCGCAGCAAGACCAATGGCCTCCAGCAGCGCAACGGCAGAGCCCTTGCCATTGGTGCCACCAATGGTAATGACCTTGGCCGGACCCAAGCTCAGCCCCATGCGCTGCCAGACCTGGGCAACACGATCTAACCCCAGATCAATCTGCTGAGGGTGCAGCCCCTCCAGCCAGGCCAGCCATTGATCGCTGGTAGCCAAATCCATGGAAATCAATCGGTGACAGCGGACTCAGACACTGGGGCGGTGGTGGCGTGGCGAGCCATCATCATAGCCAGAAGATTGGCCAGACGGTCACGCAGCTGACGGCGATCCAGAATCAGATCCAGAACGCCATGCTCCAGCAAAAACTCGCTACGCTGGAAACCCTCAGGCAAGGTTTCGCGCACGGTCTGCTCAATGACACGGGGGCCAGCAAAGCCGATCAGAGCACCGGGCTCCGCCACATTGAGATCACCCAGCATGGCCAGACTGGCCGAAACCCCACCCATGGTGGGATCGGTCATGACAGAGACGAAAGGCAACCCCCGATCACGGAGGCGACCCAGAGCGGCACTGGTCTTGGCCATCTGCATCAGGGAATAGAGGGACTCCTGCATCCTGGCACCACCCGAGGCAGAGAAGCAGATCAGCGGGGCATTTATCTCCATGGCTTTATTCACGGCACGCACAAAGCGCTCGCCCACCACCGAACCCATAGAGCCACCCATGAAAGCAAACTCGAAGGCCACGACCACCACCGGCATGCCTTTTAGCCGACCGATCATGGCCAGCAGGGCCTCTTTTTCGCCGGTCTTTTTTTGCGCCTGGCTCAGTCGATCCTTGTACTTGAGACTGTCTTTGAATTTGAGCGGGTCGGCCGATTCCAGCTCGGCTGCCAACTCCTCACTGCTGTCGGGATCAAGGAAAATCGCCAACCGGCGCCGGGCACTGATGCGATTGTGGTGATCGCACTTGGGACAGACATCCAGATTTCGCTCCAGATCGGCCCGATAGAGAATGGCCTCGCAGGCTGTGCATTTGGTCCAAAGACCCTCGGGCACCCCTTTTTTGGCGGTACTGGCACTGATGCGACTGGGAACCAGCTTTTCAAACCAACTCATATGACAAAGACCTATTCAGCAGGGGTTGAGGCGGCGGAATCCATCGCCTGCCGCAACTCGGACAAAAACTCGGTAAGGGTTTGAGCCAGGGCCTGGGGATCATCGGCCAGAATCTCGACACGGGAGACGATGGCACTACCCACCACCACGGCATCGGCCAAACGGGCCATGGAGGCAGCGGTCGCGGCATCCTTGATGCCGAAGCCGACCCCAACAGGCAGACTGGTGACCGACTTGATTTTGGCGATCCTTTCCGCCACCGACAGGGCATCCAGATGAGCAGCGCCAGTAACCCCCTTGACGGAAACGTAATAGACAAAGCCAGAGGCCATGGCACAGATGCGCTGAATGCGACCGGCATCACTGGTCGGGGCCACCAAAAAGATGGGATCCAGGTCGCGTGCTTGCAGCAGAGCGGTAAACTCTTCGGCCTCTTCCGGCGGGATATCCACCGTCAGCACCGCATCGACCCCAACAGAGGCTGCTGCATCGGCAAAGACCTCATAGCCCATGGCCTCAATGGGATTCAGATAGCCCATGAGTACTACGGGGGTCGTATTGTTCTCTTCGCGGAAAGCCCGCACCAGATCCAGCACCTGCCGCAACCCCACGCCCTGGGCCAGAGAGCGCTCGGCAGCCCGCTGAATCACCGGGCCATCGGCCATGGGATCGGAAAAAGGTACACCCAATTCGATGATATCCGCCCCACCCTGTACCAGGGCGCGCATCTGGGACAGGCTGTGATCCGGATGGGGATCTCCGGCCATGATATAGGGAATCAACGCCCGCTTACCCTGGGCCTTGAGATTGGTGAAACAGGCGGCAAGACGACTCATAACTGAATCCCCTCCCGCGCTGCAACCGTGTGCATGTCTTTATCCCCGCGACCGGAGAGGTTGACCAGAATCACCTCATCCCGTCCCATAGTCGGAGCCAGCTTCGCGGCATAGGCCAGGGCGTGACTGGATTCCAGCGCAGGGATGATGCCTTCGATGCGGGTCAGGGCATGAAAAGCAGAAAGCGCTTCCTCATCGGTGATGGCGTGATACTGGGCACGCCCAATGTCTTTGAGCCAAGCGTGCTCCGGCCCCACGCCGGGGTAGTCGAGTCCGGCAGAGACCGAATGGGTTTCGATGATCTGCCCGTCATGATCCTCCATCAGATAGGTGCGATTGCCATGCAGGACACCAGGCCTGCCCGCACAAAGCGGTGCCGCGTGGTTTCCGCTGTCCAGCCCGTCACCTGCAGCCTCGACGCCGATGATGCACACCTCTGGATCGTCCAGAAAAGGATAAAAGAGACCGATGGCATTGGAGCCACCACCAACACAGGCCACCAGCGCATCCGGCAGACGGCCCAGGCGACCCAACATCTGAGCGCGGGCCTCACGCCCGATCACGGTCTGAAAATCCCGCACCATGGCCGGATAGGGATGAGGGCCAGCGACGGTGCCGATGATATAAAAAGTGTCATCGACGTTGGTCACCCAGTCGCGCATTGCCTCATTCAGAGCATCCTTCAGGGTTTTGGAACCGGAACTGACCGGCACCACCTGAGCACCCAGCAGGCGCATGCGATAGACGTTGGCTTCTTGGCGGGCGACATCCACCTCACCCATATAGACCACGCACTCCAGGCCTAGACGAGCGGCCACCGTGGCGGAGGCCACGCCATGCTGGCCGGCACCGGTCTCGGCGATGATGCGGGTCTTGCCCATGCGTTTGGCCAGAATGGCCTGGCCAATGGTGTTATTGACTTTGTGGGCACCGGTGTGATTCAGATCTTCACGTTTGAGATAGATCTGGGCACCGCCCAGTTCCCGGCTCCAGCGTTCCGCATGATAGATGGGGGAAGGCCGGCCGACGTAATCCTGCAAATCTTTATCGATAGCGGCCTGAAAAGCAGGATCGGCCTTGGCGGCCTCATAAGCATCGTTCAATGCCTTGAGTGGGGCCATCAGGGTTTCGGCAGCAAAAATTCCGCCATAGACACCGAAATGGCCGCGATCGTCAGGAAAATGTCCAATAAGGGGTTCAGTCTGGGCGTTCAATATCGTGACAGGTCAGGCTATGAAAAAAGGCTTCTATCTTACCAGCATCCTTGATTCCTTTGCTGGCCTCTACGCCACCGCTCACATCGACAGCATAGGGATGAACCTGCTCAATGGCCATTGCCACGTTGTCGGCATGGAGTCCGCCAGCCAAAATGATCTGTCCAGCCAGGGACTTGGGAATCAGTGACCAATCAAAGGTATCCCCGGTGCCACCGGGCACACCAGGCCGATAGGTATCCAACAACAGCCCCCGAGCACGCTGATAGCGTTGCCGCTCAAGCTCGAGATCCATCTCCGGCCGCACCCGAAGGGCTTTGATGTAGGGTCGCTGAAAGACAGCACACTGCTCGGGAGATTCATCGCCATGAAACTGCAACAGATCGATGGGCACCCGCGCCAAAACCGCCTCAATCTCTTCAGGCTCGGCATTGACAAAGAGCCCGGTCAGGGTAACAAAAGGGGGAAGCACCCGAGCAACTGCCCCGGCCTGGGCCAGACTGACATGACGCGGGCTGGGCGGATAAAATACCAGACCAATAGCATCCGCCCCCGCTTGGGCCGCCGCCAAGGCATCTTCCGGGCGGGTGATGCCGCAGATCTTGACTCGGGTTCGCATGGATCAAATCACCCGCTCATAGAAGGCATAGCCATTTTTTCCATCCCGCTTGGCCTGATAGAGAGCCTGATCTGCATGGCGTAACAGGGTTTCCGGTGTCCCTTTGTCTTTGGGATAGAGGGTCACCCCCAGACTTGCGGTCACCACCAGATTGCGGCTTTCGATCAAGACAGGCTGCGCAATCACATCCAGCAATCGCCGAATACTCCGTTCGCATTCGTAGGCCTGTGAAAAACCCAACATCAGCAGGACAAACTCATCCCCTCCCAACCGGACCAGGGAATCGCCACCCCGCATACAGGCGCTCACCCGACGGGTCATCTCGACCAACAGCTGATCACCCGCCCCATGACCATAGCTGTCATTAATGAGTTTGAAACCATCCAGGTCCATATAACAAACGGCCATCATGGTACTCGCCCGGCGGGTCTGCGCCAGTGCCTGATCCATGCGATCGGCCAATAAATTGCGATTGGGCACGCCGGTCAGGGCATCATAATAAGCAATGCGCTCAAGTCGTTGTTCGTTCTCCTTAACGGGCGTAATGTCAGCAAAGATGCCTGCATAGTGACTGATCTCTCCCCGGCGATCCCGCACCACACTGATGGTGAGACGCTCGACGTAAACCTCGCCATCCTTACGCCGGTTCCAAACTTCGCCACTCCAGAAATCCTGCTCAGTCAGCACCTTCCACATCTCGGCGTAGAAGGCCTCGTCCTGGTGTCCTGATCGCAACAGACTGGGCTTTTTGCCCAAAACATCTTCCCGCTCATAGCCCGTAATCCGGACAAAGGATTGGTTAACCTCGACAATACGAACATCAGCATCGGTCACAAGAATCCCCTCTCGCGCATTGGTAATGACACTGGCAGTCAGCCGTTGCCAATCCTCAGCCTTACAGCGCTCGGTAATGTCCCGGGCAATATTCAATACTCCGACCCAATTTTTCTGGCGATCCCTCATCGGCGTTCGAAGAATATCAAAGGTGCCTTCATAACCATTGGCAAAACGCAATACCTCCTGGGTTTCGAGCAGCCCCTCTGTCTCCCAATCCCGTCCTCCCTGACCGAAAGAATGGACATTGAGACCCAATCCGGCAAAATCCTGATCCGTTTTTCCCAGGATGTCCCACTCTTTCAAACCACAAAAGCGTTCGAAGGCCGCATTGCATGCCCGATAGGAGCCCTGCCGATCGACCAGCCAGACCAGATCGGGAATGGTATTCACCAGTATGCGCAACAACTGGGTTTCATTGTCCAGCAGGGCATCGCTGATCTCATGGGAGAGCGTCTGAGTCAGATCATGCTCGGTCACTAGCCCCGCCAGATGACCATCCGCATCCACCACCACCAGATGCCGCGTGGCGCTTTGCAACATCTGTTGTGCCGCCTGATTCAGACTTGCCTCATTGGTCACACTGACGAGAGAGGTCGTCATGACATCCGCCAAAATCGCTTGAAGGTCGATTCGTTTTTGGGCATAAAACCGAACCACATCCCGCTCGGTCAGGATACCCACCGGAATAGCACCATCCACCACGACAACACAGCTGTCCTTCTGGGCATGCATGAGGTTCAATGCCAGTCCAAGCTCAGCTTCGGGAGGAAGTGCCAACACGGTGCGGCTCATGACAGAGGCCACTTGGCGGTGACCCGCGATCACCTCAAGCTGCATATGGAGCCGGAAATCCGTTTCGCTGAGTACCCCGGCCAGCCTGCCCTCATCATTGACCACCACCAGATGACGGATATTCTCCTGTAAACAGAGGCGATAGGCCTGGGTCTCATCAGTACTGGCATTGACCGTTACCACTGGCGCCGACATGACCTGCTCTACAGGTGTCTCTGGATCATGGCCCGATTGCATGGCCCGCAGAATATTACGCTCGGTCAGAATACCGACCGGTCGTTCTCCGGCATCAAGAATAACGATGGAGGAGATATGCTGACGGCTCATGACTTCTGCCGCCTCCCCCAGAGTACCCTCAACTGGCAGAGAGACCACCTTGGTCGTAGCAAACGTCAACAGGGAACGCGCCCCACTCTGGGCGCCGAGGCTTTGGGTTTGTGCAGCTAGGCTCATCTTACCGACAACCGATGAAGGTGGCATTGGGGCAATGGAAAAGAGTTTACCTTTCTACAGCTATCCGGTAAAACCCGTGGAAATTCTTTTGCAAAAGGAATCAGACCATCCGCATGGAAGCCCTTGAATTAGGATTGTTCATGGACCCATTCCCCCACCCTTTTTCGAAAAATTGATCCGCCTGTCTATTATTGATGTTTCTACGACGACTTCTTTTCATTAGCCTGTTCATTGGCCTGCTGGGGCTGGCCAATTTCTATATCTACCGCCGCTTTTTCAGGCGCCTGACACCGCCTTTTGACCGGCTTGGTGCCATCACCATGAGCCTTCTCATGTTTGGAGAGCTTCTTATGGCGTTGGACCTGTTCCTGGATTTTCTACCGCCCTCTCCAATCCTCTATCTCCTGATGGCCAGCTTCATCGGCATGAGCTTCATCCTGTTGCTGGTGGCGCTCGTCTACGACCTGACACTCACGGTCTCCCGCCATGTCCCCGTCGATCAGGAGAGGCGTCGAACCATCAAGATCTTTTTTGATGCCGGCGTTCTCCTTGGCGCGCTCTCCTATCTGTTTTGGGGATTTATTGAAGGTGCCCGAAAACCCCGCACCAACGACGTACTGGTGCGCATACCGGACTTTCCACTCCCCGGCTTCACCATTGCCCAACTGACGGATGTCCATATCGGTCGAACCCTAAAAGAGGCATTTCTTCAGGAAGTGATCAGCCGAATCAATGAGATGCAGCCAGACCTGGTCGTCATCACGGGGGACCTCTGCGACCTGCCTGCCCACAAGATCCGCCAGGATCTGCAGCCGCTCACAGCACTGAAAGCCCCCTGCTACTTCGTCACGGGCAACCATGAATATTTCCATGGTGTAGCGCCCATTCTGGAGATGCTGCGAGAGCTGGGTATTCGACCGCTGACCAACGAATCGGTGCGTCTGGGCAAGGGAGATCAATCGATCAATCTGGTGGGACTCAATGATCTGACCGGCCAACGCCTTGGTCTCCATCCACCGGATGTGGCTGCCGCCTTCCGACAGGTCGATCCGGCCAAACCGACGATTGTCCTCTCCCACCAACCCAAGTCCCTTGCCCTGCTTAAGGACGTGGCATTCGATCTGAGGCTGAGCTGCCACACCCATGGCGGCCAGATATTTCCCTTCGGCGCACTGGTCAAAATGGACCAGCCCTATCTGGCAGGGCTCTACCAACACACAACCAGACAACAGATTTTTGTCAGCCGAGGCACCGGCTATTGGGGGCCGCCACTACGGGTACTGGCACCCAGTGAAATCAGTCGCATTGTGATTAGCGCTTAGCCATCCCATCGACAGCATGAAAGGATCCGTTTCCTATTGATGGAGCAGCTTGTGCTCGTGGTTCAGCCCTTTGTAGAGACTGACACACATCGCCAAAAGCACCAGTGTAAACGGCAGCCCGGTGGTTATCGCCCCTGCCTGCAGAGCTTTCAGTGCCTCCTTGCCGCCACCATAGAGCAGTGCTCCGGCGATCAGCCCCTCCAGACTGGCCCAGAAGATGCGTTGTGGCACTGGCGCATCCAGCTTGCCACCCGCCGTGATGCTGTCGATCACCAGCGAACCGGAATCGGACGAGGTGATGAAAAACACCAGCACCAGCACGATACCCAGAAAAGAGCTGACGGTGGCCAGAGGCAGATTCTCCAGCATCTGGAACATCGCCAAAGGAACCTTGCCGATGCCATCGCTAAGTTGGCCCACGTGATGCTGCACCTGATCCAGCGCCGAGCCGCCAAAGGCTGACATCCAGATGATGGTGATCAGGGCCGGTACCAGCAGCACTGCGACCAGAAATTCGCGCACGGTTCTGCCGCGGGAGATCCGGGCGATGAACATACCGACAAAGGGTGACCAGGAGATCCACCAGGCCCAGTAGAAAACGGTCCAGCCATGTAACCAGGTCTCGTCTTCACGACCGATCCAGTTGCTCAGCGGGATGATTTCTGCCAGATAATTGCCGGTGGTAACCCCCATGGTTTTAAAAATCTCCAGCGTCGGACCAGCAATCAGCACAAACAGTAACAGCACCACAGCAATCAGCATATTGATATTACTGAGGACCTTCACGCCACCATCCAATCCTCTCACCACAGAAAGGATGGCCACCGAGGTGACGCCGACCACAATCGCCAGTTGCACATTAAGGCCCGCTTTGATACCGAACAGAAAATGGAGGCCGGACGCTGCCTGTTGGGCACCAAGTCCCAGAGAGGTGGCAAGCCCAAAGATTGTCGCCAGTACAGCCAGGATATCGATCAAATCACCCACCCGCCCCCAGACGCGATCACCCAGCAGCGGATAGAAGGTGGAGCGTACCGTCAACGGCATCTCTTTGTTGTAAGCGAAAAACGCCAGTGACAGACCCACCACAGCGTAGATCGCCCAGGGATGCAACCCCCAGTGGTACATCGTGGCGCCCATCGCCATACCTGCAGCCTCAGCCGTCCCCGGCTTGACATTCAGTGGCGTGCCGTACCAATTGGTGTAATAGGCCACCGGTTCAGCCACACTCCAAAACATCAGGCCAATACCCATACCCGCAGCAAACAACATGGCAAACCACGAGAGATTGGAAAAATCGGGAGTGGCATCCTGACCACCCAGCCTGATCTGACCAACTGGCAGAAAAATCAGGGCCAGACAAAACAGCACGAACACATTGCCGCCCAGCATGAACAGCCAGTCGAAGTGGTTAATGACCCACCCCTTAGCACTACCGAGGGCCTCATTGGCCACCTCGGGGAACATCATCGTACCGATGACGAAAACCAGGATCAGCATGGAGCTGATGAAAAAGACCGGATTATGCAGATCCATCCCCATGACCTGGACATTATCCTGACCTATCTCGTAATCGGTTTGAAAATCTGCTTCGCTAACTTCTGACATTTTCACCTCGTTGATGCAGGGTACGTCTCATCTCTCAGCAACAAGGCTCAGAAATAGTAATCAACAGTCGCATAAACCGCTGAAAAATCGCTCTTATAGGGATCGCCATTGCGATCAATATCACCGCTGGAATTCAGGTATTCGAGATATAGATTGCCGGACCCGTAGCTATAACTCACACCGGCCGCATGGGCAGTGACATTGCCTGCGTTATTGCCTTTGGTACGACTCTCTGCCGTAGAGGCATCGAGATAATAGGACCAGTTACCGTCTTTATAGCCAACCTCCACAGCTGCCCGCCAATTATCTATATCGTTGGCAAGATTGGGGATTTCCCGGTGGACTGAGAGGTATTGCGCTTTGGTATAGAGTTTGTCGAATTGACCGACATAGTGCAGATTGAGCGCGTGGTGTGTTCCATTGGTCGCTCTTGCTGATGCAGACGAGAGATTCTGTAGTTTTCCTGACTGCAGAGAAACACCGAGGGTATGCCCTGGAGCAAAGCGATAGTCAATATTACCCACCAATGTCCGCACCTTGCGATAGGTGACGGAACTTCCCCAGTGACCATTATCGTCTGTGGTATCCGTACTGGTCGAACCCCAGTCATCCGCATGGTAATAGGCCAGGTCGTACTTCAGTGAATCATTTTCGCGACTGTATTTAAGCCCCACATCCATTTGGTCGCCATAACCGCCCAGCAAGAGATCGCCGGGCCAGAAGTTGGCCGTTTTCCACCCGAAAGGGACCTGATTTTTCCCCAGGATCAACTGACTCTTTTCAGCAAAACGATAACCAACCCAGGCCTTGTGAATCGTGTATTTACCGCCAGTCCAATTATTCACCGGATCAGAAAAGCTACCGCGACCAAAACGGGTTTCCGTCGAAAAAAGCCAGGGACTGGCCTTGTCTTTACTGTCGATATAGAGGATTAATGCCTCGCCGCCCACCTCACCCTCGGGCTTGGATGGATAGATGGAATCGGTCACTTTGCTGTAGTTAAGCCACAATCCACCGCCAATCGATGGTTCAGCCATAGCCGGTAGTGAGCCCAGTGTGAGGAGAGGAACGATGGGGAATAGGACAGATGTTTTTTTGGTCATAGGATTCTCCAAGCAGACTGCCCGATGCCGTGCAACCTGCAAGGACAAAACATGCCATGCTTTGGCGAAATAAGTACAACGACGACGTCTCTGCGCGTATGAATTTTCGATGCTCTTTTTTTAAAAAAACATATCTACGCTAAGACTGCAAACCCAATGCAACGGAAAGAGATAAAAAACATCCCGGGAAGGGCCATTAATTAACCAACTGATTTGGTTTGATATTATATTAAAGACATCTCAACAATAAGGCTCGCAACCCCATGGGAAACCAGATCAAAACCACCCTCATCTTCTCTGATAAAAGAAGAGAGAAAGGCCATTAAGGATGCAGAAAAAAATGAACGATGCCCACCCGAATTTGGAGGGCAGCCTTAAAGCGATTTATTATCAAATTTGAACACCGTTTGAATGACCACCACTCAATCGGTAGTTACACAGAATTATTTACAGGCTCTCCAATCGTGAAATTGGAAAGCGGCTTTGCCGCCATCACACTACGATTGGCAGGGAACTCTCAAGCATAATGGCAGAATTTTTGGCCCCTATCTTTATGAACGGGGAGAAAAGCTAGCCCAAGAACGCCGCCATCAGTCGAAGGCCAACTGACAAGCCGACAAGAGCATCGTAGGAAAGAGTCCAAAGACCAGCATGGCCAGACCATTCAGTGTCAGACCTAGGCGCAAATCCCAGCCAGACGTCAGGGGTGCTGTGGTTTCCGGTTCATCAAAGTACATCAGCTTGATGATGCGCAGGTAGTAGAAGGCACCGATGATGGAGAAGAAGACCGCCACCAGGGCAACCCAAAGCAGATCGACACCCACCACGGCCTGCAACACGAACAGCTTGGCAAAGAAGCCGACCGTTGGCGGCACACCGGCCATGGAGAACATGAGCAGCAGCATCATGCCCGCAAACCAGGGGCTGCGACGATTGAGCCCTTTGAGATCATTCAAGGTCTCTGCGCTGAAGCCCTCTCGCCCGAGGAAGACCAGGATGCCAAAGCCACCCAATGCCATGATGGCGTAGCTGATGGCGTAGAACATGGCTGAGCTGTAGCCCTCGGCATTCCCCGCCAGCAGACCCAACAACAGGAAACCCACATGGGAGATGGTGGAGTAGGCAAACATGCGTTTGATGTTCTTTTGCGCCAGGGCGAAAACATTACCCACGGCCATGGACAGAACTGCAAGGATGACCAGCATGCCCTGCCAATCCTGTTGCAGGGTCGCCATCCCATCCACCAGCAGGCGCACGGCAAAGGCAAAGGCAGCGATTTTGGGAATGCTGCCGATGAAGAGCGCCGTTGCGGTGGTGGTGCCCTGATAGACATCGGGCACCCACATGTGGAAAGGCACAGCACCCAGTTTGAAAGCCAAGCCGATGACCACGAAGACCAGACCAAAGACCAGCACCAGATTGTTGGAACCTGTCAGCGCAGCCGAAATGGTTTCCAGATAGAGGGAGCCGGTCGCACCATAGACCATGGACATGCCATACAGCAACATGCCGGAGGCCACGGCCCCCAGCACAAAATACTTCATCGCCGCTTCCGAGGCCTCCGCAGAATCGCGATCAAAGGCCACCAGGGCATAGAGGCAGAGGGCCAGCAGCTCCAGCCCCAGATAGAGGGTCAGAAAGCTCTCGGCGGAAACCATCACCATCATGCCCAACAGCCCCAGGAGTCCGAGTACGAAAAACTCGCCCTTGAACAGACCACGGGTACGCAGATCATGTTTGGCATAGAGAAAGGCACCGAAAGAAAGAATCACCATCATCGCCTTGAGGGTGGTGGCCATGGGGTCGGCCACATAATGGCCATCAAAGGCCAGTTGCCGTCCTTCTTCACCAACCAAAAGCACCACCGCCAACACCAAAACCAGTCCGGTCTGGGTCAGGATGTAACTGAAAAGGCGCTGTTCATCGGTGAGGAATACATCCACCAGCAACACCAAGCAAGCCAGTGCAAGCAGGGTCAGTTCGGGCAGGATGAGCACCAGATTGTTGATATCAAAAGCCATTGGCGTCGTTCCTACATCAGAGCTTGTTGGAATGGAGGACGTGTTGCAGCAGGTTCTGGATACTCACATCCATCACCTCCACCAGCGGCGCTGGCCAAAGACCCAGCACCAGAACCGCAATGGCCAGGGTGACCATCACCAGGGTCTCACGGGCATTCATGTCCTGCAGGGCAGCCACTTTATCGTTGGCCACCTCACCAAAGACCACGCGCTTCACCATCCAGAGGGTATAAGCGGCGCCGATGATCAGGGTCGTAGCCGCCAGAAAGGCGAACCAGAAATCAGCCCGGAAGCTGGCCAGAATCACCATGAACTCGCCAACGAATCCGGAAGTACCCGGCAGCCCGGCGTTGGACATGGCGAAGAAGACCATGAAGGCCGCAAACCAGGGCATGGTGTTGACCACGCCACCATAATCGCCGATTTGACGGCTGTGGATGCGGTCGTAGAGCACGCCAACACAGAGGAACATGGCGGCGGAGATGAAGCCATGGGAGACCATCTGCACCATGCCGCCCTCAAGACCCAGCACACCACCGCCGGTCACATCACTACGACCCGCAATGAGGAAGACGATGAAGAAGCCCAGGGTGACAAAACCCATGTGGGCGATGGAAGAGTAGGCGATCAGCTTCTTCATGTCCTGCTGCACCAGGGCGACAAAGCCGATATAAACCACCGCAATCAGGGACATGCCGATGATCAGCCAGTCCAGATGACTGCTGGCATCAGGAGTAATGGGCAGGGAGAAACGCAGGAAGCCATAACCACCAATCTTCAACATGATGGCCGCCAGGATCACCGAACCGCCGGTGGGCGCCTCGACGTGGGCATCGGGCAGCCAGGTATGTACCGGCCACATCGGCACCTTGACCGCAAAGGCCATCAAGAAGGCGATGAAGATGTAGATCTGTTCGGTCAGGCTCAGTTTCAGACCGTGGAAGGCCAGAATCTCCATGCTGCCGGACTTGAAATACATATAGATCAGGGCCACCAGCATGAACACCGAACCGAAGAAGGTGTAGAGGAAGAACTTGATGGTGGCATAGACCCGGTTCGGGCCGCCCCAGACACCGATGATGATGAACATCGGGATCAGCATCGCCTCCCAGAAGACATAGAAGAGCATGGCATCCAGCGAGCTGAAGACACCGACCATCACCCCTTCCATGATCAGGAAGGCCGCCATGTATTGGTGCGGTTTGTATTGGATGACTTCCCAACCGGCGATGATCACCAGCACCATGATGAAGGTAGTCAGCAGAATCAGCGGCATGGAGATACCGTCTACGCCCAGGTAGTACTCCACTTTGAACATCTCGATCCAGGGCAGCCGCTCGACAAACTGCATCTGTGCCGTGGTGGCATCAAAGCCGGACCAGAGCGGAATGCTGACCAGAAAGGTGATGATGGAGACCCAGAGGGCCAGCCAACGGGTAATACCAGGGGCCTTGTCACCACTGGCCAGCACCATGAAGCCACCGATGATAGGCAGCCAGATCACCAGACTGAGAAGGGGAAAGTCTGCACTCATGCCGGCTTTATCCTAGGGCTTTGGCAACCACGAAGTATCCCAGCAGCAACAGCAGGCCTAGGATCATCGCAATCGCGTAATGGTAGAGATAGCCGGTTTGCAGATGGCGCACCCGGTGGGCAACGAAGTTCACCACCTTGGCAGAGCCATTCACCAGCAGGGTATCGATCAACAGGCGGTCGCCCAGATAGGCGAGGGTGGTGCCAATGACACGGCTACCGCCCGCAAAAATCGCCAGATAGATCTCATCGACCCAATACTTGCGATCCAACAACTTGTGCAGCCCAAAGGAGTGGGCCTTGATCCAACCCGCCCACTGAGGCTTTGCCAGATAGAACAATCCGGCGACCAGCAGACCGCCCATGGCCAGCCAGAACGGCAGCTCCTGCATACCGTGGAGGATAAAGCTCCACTGATCGTGGTAGTGGACACCCACCTCGCCCAGGGCATCATGTTCCGGCAGTACAGTGAGAATACCCGCGAACCAGTCGCCAAACAGCATGGGCTGAATGGTCAGTCCACCGATGAACACCGAGGGAATGGCCAGCAGAACCAGTGGCAGCGTCACCACCCAGGGAGATTCATGCAGATGGGCTTTGGCATGTTCGTCACGGGGACCTTGACCAAAGAACACCAGGAAGAACATGCGGAAGCTGTAGAGCGCGGTGACGAAGACGCCCAGAGTCACCATCCAGTAGGCATAGTGCGCTCCAGCGATCTCCGAGTGGTGGATGGCGCTGATGATGGCATCCTTGGAGAAGAAGCCGGAGAAACCGGGGAAGCCGATCAGGGCCAGGGAACCCAGCAAGGAGGTCAGATAGGTGATGGGCATGTATTTGCGGATGCCGCCCATGTTGCGAATATCCTGGTCATGGTGCATACCGATGATCACAGAGCCGGCGGCCAGGAACAGCAGTGCCTTGAAGAAGGCGTGGGTCATGAGGTGGAACAGCCCCGCCGCATAGGCGGAGACACCCAGGGCCGCGATCATGTAGCCCAACTGGGAGAGGGTCGAATAGGCCACCACCCGCTTGATGTCGTTCTGGACGATGCCGATGAGGCCGGTAAAGAAGGCCGTGGTGGCACCGATGATCAGCACAAAGCTCAGGGCCGTCTCCGACAACTCATACAGCGGCGACATGCGCGACACCATAAAGATACCGGCGGTCACCATGGTAGCAGCATGGATCAGGGCGGAGATGGGCGTGGGGCCTTCCATGGAATCGGGCAGCCACACATGCAGAGGCACCTGGGCCGATTTACCCATGGCGCCGATGAAGAGGCAGATGCAGATCAGGGTCATCACCGACCAGCTGCCCAGGGTGGCGTCTTTCAGTGCCGGTGCCTTGGCGAACACCTCGGCGTAATCGAGGCTGTTGAAATACATGGCCACGGCGGCGATACCGAGGATAAAGCCAAAGTCACCGACCCGATTGACCAAAAAGGCCTTGAGGTTGGCGAAAGTGGCGGTATCGCGCTTGAAATAGAAGCCGATCAGTAAATAAGAGACCAGACCCACCGCCTCCCAGCCGAAGAAGAGCTGCATGAAGTTGTTGGACATCACCAACATCAGCATGGAGAAGGTAAAGAGGGCGATATAGCTGAAGAAGCGCTGGTAGCCCTCTTCGTGGGCCATGTAGCCGACGGTATAGATGTGCACCATGAGCGAGACGAAGGTCACCACCGACATCATCATCACGGTGAGTTTGTCCACCAGAAAGCCGACCTCAAACCTCAGGCCATCGCTCACCATCCAGGTATAGATGGCTTCGTTGAACACCGGCTGATCCGTGTAGATGAACAACCAGAGAGTATAGAGCGACAGACCACAGGAGCCGGCCACACCGAGAATGGCCACCCAATGGGCACCGGCCCTGCCAATCTGGTTGCGCAACAGTCCGGCGATAACAGCACCAACCAGGGGCATGAGGACAATGGCGAGATAGATCAGTTTCATGTGTCTCCCCTAGCCCTTCAAGCTGTCCAGATCATCGACGTTGATGGAGCGCCGATTGCGGAACAGCACCACCAGAATGGCCAGACCGATGGCCGCCTCAGCCGCCGCCACCGTCAGAATAAAGAACACGAAGATCTGACCGCTGAGATCCCCCAGGAAATGAGAGAAGGCGATGAAGTTCATGTTCACTGCCAGCAACATCAGCTCCACGCACATCAGCAGAATCAGCAGATTTTTGCGATTGATGAAGATGCCCGCCACGCTCAACGAGAACAGAATGGCGCCGAGCACCAGATAATCGGACAGGGCGATCATTTTTCCGCCTCCATTTTCACCAGACGCACCCGATCTTCCCGCCGCACCGAGACCTGACGTTCGATGGACTGGGTCCGTTTCTCGGGCCGACGACGCAGGGTCAACCGAATGGCGGCAATGATGCCCACCAACAGAATCACCGAGGCGATCTCAAAGGGGTACATATAGGTGGTATAGAGCTGTTCACCAATGGCCTCGGTATTGGCAAAACCTGCTGCAGCCGCAGGCGGATTGGGAAACTTATCCTGGCCAAAATGGAGGGGGCCCACCACCAGAAACAGCTCACCCAGCATCGCCAGGGCGATGACACCCCCTACCCCGGCATAACGGATAAAGCCTGCACGTAAGGTTTCGATGTTGATATCCAACATCATCACCACGAAAAGGAACAGCACCATGACCGCCCCCACGTAGACCAACACCAGCGTCAGGGCGAGGAACTCGGCCTCCAGCAGCATCCAAAGGGCAGCCGAGTTGAAAAAGGCAAACACCAGAAACAGCGCTGAATGCATCGGATTGCGACGCAGGATCACCATGGAGGCGGCAAACACCAGCATGGCGGCGAAGACGTAGAAGAGGATTTTTTCGTAGGACATATGCTTTCCCCCGCTCTACCGGTACTTCGCCAGTTCGGCGCGATCCGCGGCCAACTGCTCTTCGTATTTGGAGCCCAACTGTAGCAGCCGATCCTTGCTGATGATGCGCTCTTCATTCTCTTCCATGCTGTACTCGTAGACGCGGCTCAACACAATGGAATCCACCGGACATGACTCCTCACAAAAACCGCAATAGATGCACTTGAACAGATCGATCTCATATTTGGTGGTACGACGGGAACCATCCTCGCGCGGCTCGGCCTCAATGGTGATGGCCAGGGCGGGACAGGTCGCCTCGCACAATTTGCAGGCGATACAGCGTTCTTCGCCATTGGCATAACGGCGCAGAGCATGCAGCCCACGGAAACGGGGCGAAACCGGTGCCTTCTCCTCGGGATACTGCACCGTGAACTTGCGCCGGAACAGATAGCGCCCGGTGACGCTCAGACCTTGGAACAGCTCAAACAAAAAGAGGCTGCGGATGAACTGAATGAGGCTCTTCATCGATCAAACCACCAGGGCAGTTGGTAGACCACAGCCAGCCCCACCACCAGAATCCAGACGATGGTCACAGGGATAAAGACCTTCCAGCCCAGACGCATGATCTGGTCGTAGCGATAGCGGGGAAAGGTGGCGCGGAACCACAGGAACAGGAACATGAAGAAGAAGGTCTTGGCCACCAGCCAGAAGAAGCCGGGCACAAAGGCGAAAAAGGACTCCAATCCGGGGATACCCTGGAACGGCGATAGCCAGCCACCGGCGAACATGAGCGCAGTCATGGCCGAAACCAGAATCATGTTGGCGTATTCACCCAGGAAGAAGGCCGCGAAAGGCATACCGGAGTATTCCACATGGAAACCAGCGACGATCTCCGATTCCCCTTCCGCCACATCGAAGGGTGCGCGGTTGGTCTCCGCCACACCGGAGATGAAGTAGATGATGAACAGGGGCAACAGCGGCAGCCAGAACCAGTGCAGGGCGCTGCCGCTCTGGGCCTCGACGATCTGCCCCAGATTGAGGCTGCCCGCCGCCACCAGCACGCCCACCAGAGCGAAGCCCATGGCAATCTCGTAGGAGACCACCTGAGCCGCCGAGCGCATGGCACCCAGCAGGGCATATTTGGAGTTGGAGGCCCAACCGGCAATCAGGACGCCGTAGACCCCCAGCGAGGTCATGGCCAGAATATAGAGCAACCCGGCATTGACATCCGCCAGCACCAGACCGGCATCAAAGGGAAAGACCGCCCAGGCCGCCAGGGCTGCGCCCAGGGTGACCATGGGGGCCAGCAGAAAGAGGAAGACGTTGGCCTTGGTGGGGATCACGATCTCCTTGAACATGAGCTTGACCGCATCGGCGATGGGTTGGCCCAGACCAAACAACTTGAAGCCGAAGAACCCGACCCGGTTAGGGCCGATCCGCACCTGCATGTAGCCGATCACCTTGCGCTCGGCATAGGTGTAGTAGGCCACCAGCACCATCAGCGGCAGCATGATGACGACGATCTTGATCAGGATGGCGATCAGCGGCCACTCCTGGGTCAGGGTCGTCCAGAGATTCAGTAACCAATCCATCTCAGCCCTCCCCCAGTGTCAATTCGCCGAACAGCGGCCCCAGGGCCTCCGTTCCTGCAATCCCAGCAGCGACCAGCACGCAATCATCGGCCAGGGTCTCATCGAGACAGAGCGGCAGGGTCAGGCTGCCGCCGTTTTGTATGACCGTCGCCTCTGTGGCTTCACTCAGGCCATGGGCAGCGGCGGTCTTGGCATTCATCTGCACCGTCTGAGCACCAAGCGCATCGCGAGTCTTTTGCAATGCCGTGGCCTGACGAATCCCCATCTCAGCGGCATAGAGTGGGAACCAGCCCAGGCGATGCAAACCTTCAGCGCCATAGCAAGTTATCTCGCAACCACCGTTGGCGTCGTTGTTCAGGCTCACCCCATCACAGGCAGCGCGCACCTCAGCCAGCACCTCTTCGCTGCTGTCGTACTCAAAGCCCTCGATATCCAGCATGGTGCCCAGGACACGCAACACCTTCCAGGCCGGACGGGCCTCACCCGCAGGTGTCACTGCTCCGGAGAAAGACTGCCAATCCCCCTGGGTATTGACCAGGGTGCCCGAGGTCTCGGCAAACCAGCCGATGGGCAGCATCAGATCCGCCGTTGCCGCCAACGTGGGCGTGCGGAAGGCGGTCAGCGCCACCACTTGGTTGGATTCAGCCAGCGCCTCGCGGGCCTGGGCGGGATTGGCGGCATCCAGCAAGGGATCGACGCCCACCAGGAGCGCCGCTGCCGGCTTCTCCTGCCAAAGGCTTTGGGCGCTGGACTCGGCCACCGCGCCACCGGGCAGGCGATGGGGCATGGCACCGGCCAGTTGGGCACCGACGGCATTGGCCGCAGACTGGAAATGACCGAAACGGCCATGTACCGCCTGGGCGATCTGCCAGGCCAGGGTCTCCAGCACCGCATAGTCGGGATGGGATTCGGCGATGGCACCGAGGAAGACCCCCACGCGCTGGCCCGCCTTGAGCCGCTCGGCAATGGCCAAAAGGGCGGCATCGTCTGCTGCCTCATTGGTCAGGGCACCGCTGACGCCCAGCGCCTTGGCCACACCGGCCAAGCTCTTGACCATGACAGCAGGCGCAACCAGGGTCTGCTCGGCGGCATAATTCAGTTCAAAACCACAGGGGTTGAGATAATCCACCGTCGCACCCACCATGGCGGCCTTGCGCAGACGATGGCCCAGCAGAGGCTGATCCTTGCGTGGATTGCCACCGATCACCAGCACCGCATCCAGGGTCGCCAGATCGGCCACCGGCATCCCCAGCCAGCGCAGGCTTGGCAGGCTGTCGTTACGGAAATCCAGTTGCTGGGGACGGCTGTCGATACGTTGACTACCCAGACCCCGGGTCAGCTTCTGCGCCAGATAGAGCTCTTCCAGGGTAGCGCGGGGAGAGATTAGGGTTGCTGTCTCCGCCCCGGCGGATTTCAACCAAGTCGCGGCCCGCTCCAGGGCATCGGCCCATTCAATGGGACGCCACTCGCCATTCTCCTTGGCCAGGGGTTTCAGCAGACGGCTCTTGGCATGTAGCGCCTCGTAACCAAAGCGATCCCGATCCGACAGCCAGCATTCGTTCAGCGCCTCATTATCCCGCGGCACCACGCGCAACACCTGATTGCGGCGCACATGGATATCCAGATTGGAACCCAGGGCATCATGGGGCGCAATGCCGGGATAGGCGCGGGTCTCCCAGGCACGGGCCTGGAAGCGGAAGGGCTTGGAAGTCAGGGCACCCACCGGGCAGAGGTCGATGATGTTGCCCGAGAGTTCGGAATCGATGCTCTTCTGCACATAGGTGCCGATGGTCATGTGTTCGTTGCGACCGGTGGCACCCATCTCACGCATCCCGGCAATCTCGGCACCGAAGCGCACACAGCGGGTGCAGTGGATGCAGCGCGTCATGCCGGTGGCCACCAGGGGGCCGATATCCGGATCGGGCATGGCCCGCTTGGACTCGACATAGCGGCTGGCGTCAGAGCCGTAGGCCAGGGCCACGTCCTGCAATTCACACTCACCACCCTGATCGCAGATGGGGCAGTCGAGCGGATGGTTGATCAGCAGAAACTCCATGGTGCCCTTCTGGGCGGCACGGGCCATGGGGGATTTGGTGAAGACGGTCATGCCATCGCGGATCGGCGTGGCGCAGGCCGGCAGCGGCTTCGGCACCTGATCCACCTCTACCAGACACATGCGGCAGTTGGCGGAGACCGACAGCTTCTTGTGGTAGCAGAAACGGGGAATGGAGATCCCGGCGGCATCGGTGACATCGATCAGCATGCTGCCCGGTTTGGCCTTGAGTTCTTGGCCGTCTACTACGATGGTGACCAGTTCGTCTGTCATCTTCTCTCTCGCCCGGCGGTCAGACTGCTACCAGGCAGCGTTTGTTGTCGATGTGGTACTGAAACTCGTCGCGATAGTGTTTCAGCATGCCCTGTACCGGCATGGCGGCGGCATCGCCCAGAGCGCAGATGGTGCGCCCGGCGATCTTGGTGGTGATGTCATCCAGCAGCGCCAGATCCTCAGGACGGCCCTGCCCTTTTTCGATCCGGCTGACGATCCGATAGAGCCAGCCGGTGCCCTCGCGACAGGGGGTGCACTGGCCGCAGGACTCTTCGTGATAGAAGTAGGACATGCGCTCCAGGATGCGCACCATGCACTGACGGTCGTCGATGATGATGACAGCACCGGAGCCGAGCATGGAACCCGCCTTGCTGATGGCGTCGTAGTCCATGGTCAGATCCATCATCTGCTCACCGGGGATCACCGGCGAAGAGGAGCCACCCGGAATCACCGCCTTGAGGTTGTAGCCCGCCTTCATCCCCCCGGCCATCTTCAGCAGCTCGGAGAAGGGGGTACCCAGGGGAATCTCGAACACCCCCGGATTGTTGATGTTGCCGGAGATGGAGAAGAGCTTGGAACCGCCGCTGTTCTCGACGCCCAGCCCCTTGAACCAGTCGCCGCCCTTCTCCAGGATGACTGGGATGGAGGCCAGGGATTCGGTGTTGTTGATGATGGTCGGGCAGCCATAGAGACCGGAGATGGCCGGAAACGGCGGCTTGTAGCGGGGCTGGCCCTTTTTGCCCTCGATCGACTCCAGCAGCGCGGTCTCTTCACCGCAGACATAGGCCCCGGCACCCAGATGGGCGTGGAGCTGGCAGTCAAAGCCGGAACCGAGAATATTCTCGCCCAGGAATCCCGCCGCACGGGCCTCTTCAAGGGCTGCCTCGAAGCGTTCGTAAGGTTCCCAGAACTCACCGCGGATGTAGTTGTAACCGACGTTGGCACCGATGCAGTAGGCGGCGATGATCATCCCCTCCACCAGCTGGTGGGGGTTGTAACGCAGGATGTCGCGATCCTTGAAGGTGCCCGGTTCGCCCTCGTCCGAGTTGCAGACCAGATATTTCTTGCCCGGCGCATCCCGATTGATGAAGCCCCATTTGACACCGGTGGGGAAACCCGCACCGCCGCGACCGCGCAGACCGGAGGCCTTGACCTCTTCGATCACCTTGGCCGGATCGCTCTTCTCGCCAATGACGCGCTTCAGCACGGCATAACCGCCCCGGCTCTGATACTGCTTCAGGGTCCAGGATTGGTCGAGATCGTTGTTTCTGAGACAGACTTCGTTGGCCATGACTTACTCCAACCCGTCCAGGATGGCATCGATCCCCTCAGGGGTGAGGTTCTCGTAATATTGGTGACCGATCTGCATCATGGGCGCGCCACCACAGGCACCGAGGCACTCCACCTCTTTCAAGGTAATGCGACCATCGGGGGTGGTTTCGCCCAGCTTGATGCCGAGACGTTTCTCGAAATGACTCACCACCTCGTCCGAGCCGCAGATCATGCAGGAGACATTGGTGCAGATGCAGATCTTGTGCTTGCCCACCGGCTTCAGCTCGTACATGGAGTAGAAGCTGGCCACCTCATACACCGCGATCGGCGGCAGATTGAGATAGGCAGCGACCTGATCCATCAACTCAGGGGTGAGAAAACCGCCGTTGTGATCCTGGACGATGGTCAGGGCCGGCATCACCGCCGACTGGGACCAGTCTTCGGGATACTTGGCGATCCAGTGATCGATGGCCTCGCGGATCTCTGGGGTAAAGAGCGCACTGCGGTCTACCCCAGGCGCAGGCAACGTCATGGGGACAATCTTGAAGCTCATTAGCGGTCAATCTCCCCGAAGACGATATCCATGGTGCCGATCACGGTGGTCACATCAGACAACATGTGTCCGCGCACCATCTCATCCATGGCAGCCAGATGAGGGAAACCCGGTGCCCGCACCTTGACCCGGTAGGGTTTGTTGGCACCGTCAGAAATCAGATAGACCCCAAACTCACCTTTAGGCGCCTCCACAGCAGCATAGACCTCGCCCGGTGGTGGACAGAAGCCCTCGGAGAAGAGTTTGAAGTGGTGAATCAGCGACTCCATGTCGTGCTTCATGGCGGCACGGGGTGGTGGGGCGATCTTGTGATCATCCACCATCACCGGACCGGGATTGGCCCGCAGCCAATCGATGCATTGACGGATGATGCGGTTGGACTGGCGCAGCTCTTCGATCCGCACCAGATAGCGATCATAGGTATCGCCGTTCTTGCCAACGGGAATATCGAAATCGACCTCATCATAGGCGGCATAGGGCTGCTTCTTACGCAGATCCCAGGCGATGCCGGAGCCACGCAGCATGGGGCCGGTGAAGCCCAGTTGCAGCGCCCGATCGGGAGCAACCACACCGATATCGACAGTACGCTGGCGCCAGATGCGGTTGTCCGTCAGCAAGGTCTCATACTCGTTGACATAGCCATCGAAACGGTTACAGAAGTCCTCGATGAAATCGAGTAGAGTGCCCTCCCGGGCCGCATTGCGGCGCTTGATGTCGGCCTCGGAGTGCCACTGGGAGGCCTTCTCTTCATAACGCGGCATCTGATCGGGCAGATCCCGATAGACCCCACCGGGGCGATAGTAGGTCGCATGCAGACGGGCACCGGAGACGGCCTCGTAGCAGTCCATGAGGTCCTCACGATCCCGAAAACAGTAGAGGAACATGGTCATGGCGCCCACATCCAGGGCATGGGTACCCAGCCACATCAGGTGGTTGAGGATGCGGGTGATCTCATCAAACAGGGTGCGGATATAGCGGGCGCGAATCGGGGCCTCGATGCCCAGCAACTTCTCGATGGCCAGCACATAGCCGTGCTCGTTGCACATCATGGAGACATAGTCGAGCCGATCCATGTAACCGATGCTCTGGTTATAGGGCTTGCTCTCCGCCAGCTTCTCGGTGCCGCGATGCAGCAGCCCCACATGAGGGTCAGCGCGATCCACCACCTCGCCATCCATTTCCAAAATCAGACGCAACACCCCATGGGCAGAGGGATGCTGGGGGCCAAAGTTGATGGTGTAGTTGCGAATCTCAGACATCGGCAGGCTCCGCCTTCGCCTCTTCCTGGCTCAGTTCACGCAGGGTACGGGGCACCAGGGTACGGGGTTCGATCTCTACCGGCTGATAGATCACCCGCTGTTGTTCGGCGTCGTAGCGCATCTCCACATGTCCGGAGAGGGGAAAATCCTTACGCAGCGGATGGCCGACGAAACCGTAATCGGTCAGGATGCGGCGCAAATCAGGATGACCATCGAAGAGAATACCCAGCATATCGAAGGCCTCGCGCTCGAACCAGTTGGCAGCGCTCCAGACCTCGACCAGGGAATCGACCATGGGGATTTGGGTATCACAGAAGGTCTTCAGCCGCAGGCGCACATTCTGGCGAATGGAGAGCAGATGCACCACCACAGCAAAACGGCGCGGCATCTTGTCATCGAAGGCCGAACCCTGCTGTACACCGCGGGAGAAACCGGTGGAGGAGACCTCTGTCACATCCCACTCGCCCTGGCCGTAAGTGGCATAGTCCACACCGCAGAGATCGATCAGCTGATCGAAATCCAGGCCACGGGTATTGCGAAGCAACAGGGCGACCTGACGCCAAAGCACAGGCTCGACCTCCAGAGTCACCTCATCGTGAGAACGGCTGAGCTTGACCTCGATCTCCGCCTCTTCAAACTGCTCTTCCAGGGCTTCGACCAGATCATCCAAACGCTCAACCAGTGAACTCACGCGACATCCTCCTGACGGGCGATGGTGCTGGTACGACGAATTTTATCCTGCAACTGCAACACGCCATAGAGCAGCGCCTCCGCCGTTGGCGGGCAACCGGGGACATAGATATCCACCGGTACGACGCGATCACAACCACGCACCACGGCATAGGAGTAGTGATAGTAACCACCCCCATTGGCACAGGAGCCCATGGAGATGACCCAGCGCGGCTCGGCCATCTGGTCATAGACCCGACGCAGAGCAGGCGCCATCTTATTGGTGAGGGTACCGGCAACAATCATCACATCGGACTGACGTGGACTGGGACGAAAAACGATCCCGAAACGGTCCATATCGTAACGGGCGGCAGCGGCGTGCATCATCTCCACCGCACAGCAGGCCAACCCGAAGGTCATGGGCCACATGGAACCGGTACGGGCCCAGTTGATGAGCTTGTCCGCCGTCGTGGTGACCAGCCCCTCAGCAAGGATGCCTTCTATTCCCATTCCAGAGCCCCCTTCTTCCACTCATAGACAAAGCCGATCACCAGGATGCCCAGAAACACCAGCATGGCCAGAAAGCCCACCATACCGATCTTATCCAGCACCACAGCCCAAGGAAAAAGGAAGGCGATCTCAAGATCGAAGATGATAAAGAGAATGGCAACCAGGTAATAACGCACATCGAACTTCATGCGCGCGTCTTCGAAGGCCTCAAAGCCGCATTCAAAGGCCGAACCTTTTTCGGCGTCCGGACGCTGCGGGCCAAGCACAAAACCCAACGCCACAAAAGCACCGCCGACAGCCAGGCCGACAAAAATAAAGACGAGTATCGGCAGGTAGTTTTGTAACACCTTATACAGCCTCTTTTTCTTATGTAAGGGTGACGTTTAAAAGCCAGCACCCTATAGGACCCGCCAAGTCTAGAGGTAGCCAGAAAGGCTGTCAAGCCAACACATCAATAAATACCTATAGGATTCAATCGGTTATGGGTCCATAAATAAAAAAAATATTAGCGTTTCCAAATAAAGGGCAGCAACCATAGACAGCACCGTATTATCGGGACCGCTTCTGTGCGCCTTTCCAGTGACGCCTTTGGAAGGCGAAAACCCAGATACCCAGATGGAATTTGCAGACAGACGCCAAGCCGGAACAACAGTACAGGAGGCGCCATATTAAAGCCATTTTCCCGCCTGTCTTTATTTATCAACCCCCCACACACACTGAGGATATGCATCCAGCTCTTGCTTAACTGACCTCGGCACCGGTGAGATAGGAGGAAATACCACCATTCAGTTTCATTTCAGATGCGGCAAATACACTTACCTGTACTGAACGACTGAAATGGAGAGACCCCCATGCATACAGCCTCTGTAACCAGCGCCCTCACAAACCATCCTATTTGGACCTGCCTCCCCCGATTCCTGCACTGGTTGATAGCCATCAATCTGATGGCCGCAGCCAGTATGACTGAACAGGGAGGACTGGGTCATAGCGAATTTGGATGGATCACCCTGGCTCTGTTACTGCTGCAGATTCGGATTGGTTCGAAATCTGGTCGAACAAACCCCGTATTGATCGCTATCGCACTGCTGGTTTTTGTGCTCAACCTGACAGGTTGGCTGCAACCGCAACAAGATATGCACTTCATCATGACATTCATCACAGTTTTGGTTGCTGGCGCCTATTCGGCTACCGTCTTGTTCGAATCAGCCCACTGCTTTTGTTTGAGAACTGGTATGGGAGCCAAATGAACAGACAGTCACATCCGGTGCTGTGAACGGCACGGGGCAGAGTATCCAGGAGAACAGGAAAATTATATCTCTATATTTTTAATTGAAATCATAAAATTAATCACTATAGTTAAACCTAAACATGAATAATTTCAACTCCCACTCCAAGGTGCCGATATAGGAGGTATGGCACTAAGATCCTTCAGGGACGAGCCAGAGGAGGAACAGACCATGTACGCTTTGATGTCGAAACAACGGTTTGAGACCCTCGTTCTGGAGGCCTGTGGTTCTGATGCAGACCTGCGGCACGAGATTGAAAGACGCAAGGATTACGGTTATTACGCCGAAGCAGCGGAAGCGGCCTACAACCTATTTTGCAAGCACTTTCTCTCCATTCGCGAGGCCTTCGGCCTGACCGCCAAAGGCTGATGCCCCAACCCATTCAACTGCTGGTCTTGACGACCAGCAGTTGAGCCTAAAACCCCAGCTCGCGCCAGCGTTTTTCCAGGCGTTTCAGAGAGACCGGAAAGGCGGTGCCCACCTCCTGGGCAAAGAGGGATATCCGTAGCTCCTCGAACAGCCAGCGCATCTCTTCCAACCGCTCATCGATGCGGCCCTGCGCCCGGTTGCGCTGGTAGAGTGCCAGCCATTCGCGATGCAGCGGGGTCAGCTCCTGCAACAGACGCTGGTCGCGGGCCGCCGCGTGGCTGAGTTTGCCCAGGCGCAGCTCCAGGGCGCGGAGATAGCGGGGGTACTGGCTGAGCTGGGCAGTGGGCACCTGTAACAGAAAGTCGCCGGAGAGCAGGCGATGCAGATGATCCCGCATGTCGGTCAGTGAGACCATCCAGTTGATCTGACGATGGCTGCCCAGGGCCTTTCGAATCCGCTGGAAGGTGGTCAGAATCTCCGCCACCAGGGCGCAGACCTCGTCCAACCGGGTCATCAGCTCCCCTCGCCCTTCGTCCAGTGCCGCCTGGAAGGCCTCGGCATCGCGGATCGGGGGGCGGTCTTCGATGAAGGTACGATCCAGGATGAGATCGACCAGCACCTCCTCCAGCTTGCGCTGCCCTGCCCCTTCGACCAAAGCATATTGAAGCCGCATGGCCTGGAGATTGGGCAGACATTTTTTCAGATCCCGCCCCAGCCGGCCCAAGCGAATCAAGAGCAAACGGCGCAATCCCTGTCGATGGGAGTGCTCCGCTGCCGCTTGGGCATCCCAGACCCGCATCCCGATCCCATCGCCCTCATCCACCAGGGCCGGATAGCCTTTGAGCTTGACCCCGCCCCGCTGTATATCGACCGATTCGGCCAACGGGCCACAGTCCCAATCGCGCATCCCCTGGGGCTCGGCCTCAGGCTCGCGCTGGGCAAAGGCGCTCTTGGCCCGGTCACGCAACTGGCGTTGCAGTGAGAGGAGATCGCGCCCCTCTGCCAAGGCGACACCGGCATCATCCACCACCCGATAGTTGAGGTTCAGATGCTCGGGAATGGCCGAGAGATCCCAGGCCTCTTCCGGCACATGCACCCCGGTCATCTGCTTCAGCCGCTCACCCATGGCCCGCACCAGGGATCGGCTGCCCGGCTCCAGCTCCTGGCTCAGCCGTCGGGCATAGTCCGGCACCGGCACGAAGGATTTCCGCAGGGACTTGGGCAAGGCGCGCAGTAGAGCGGTGATCTTCTCCTGCAACAGGCCGGGCACACCCCAGTCGCCCCACTCAGGCTGCACCTGATTCAGTACCGCCAGGGGTACCAACAGGGTCACACCATCGGCGAGTACGCCGGGGTCGAAGGCATAGGCCAGGGGCAGGCTCAGGCCATCGAAGGCCAGTTGATCGGGGAAGGCATCGGCATCGACCGCCCCACTCTCCTCGCGCATGATGTCTGTGAGGCGCATGTGCAGCAGCTTGGGCTGGGTTTTGCTGATCTCGCGTAGCCATTGATCGAACTGGGGTGTGCTGTAGATGCCCTCGGGGATGCGCTGATCGTAGAAGGCGTAGAGGCGCTCCTCGTCCACCAGGATATCCCGCCGCCGGGCCTTGGCCTCCAGGTCGTGGACGGACTGGATCAGCTCCTGGTTATGGCGCCAGAACGGGGCCTTGGAGTGAAAATCCCCCTCCACCAGAGCCGAGCGCAGGAAGATCTCACGGGACTCTTCGGGAAACAGTGGGCCATAGTTGGTACGCCGCCGGGGCACGATCACCAGGCCGAAGAGAGTGAGTTTCTCGTAGCCGCCGACCTGCCCCCGGCGCGACTGCCAATGGGGTTCGGAATAGCTGCGGCTCAGCAGGTGGCCAGCGGCCCGCTCGATCCACTGGGGTTCGATCCGACCCGACACCCGGGCATAGAGGCGACTGGTCTCCACCAGCTCTGCCGCCATCACCCATTTGGGGCTGTTGTCGAATAGGCCCGAGCCGGGGAAGAGGTGGAAATGGCTGTTGCGCGCCCCCTGATAGCCCTTCTCTCTCTCCTTGGCCTTGCAGCCGAGATGGCTGAGCAGACCGGTCAGCAGGGCCTGATGCACCTGAGCCATCTCCGCCGGTTTTTCGTTCTCCCGATGCCCCATGTCGTGCAGTTGCAGGCGCAGTTGCTGATGGATCTCCTGCCACTCCTGCACCCGATTGCGGGAGAGAAAATGGCGCTGACAGAGGGTCTGAAACTGGCGCTTGCTCAGGTGGCGGCGCTTCTCCTCCAGGAAATCCCAGAGGGCGACGAAGGCCATGAAATCGGAGTTTTCGTCCTTGAACAGGGCATGGGCCTCATCCGCCTGCTGCTGTTTTTCCAGCGGGCGTTCCCTGGGATCCTGCACCGACAACACCGCAGCGATCACCAGCACCTCGCGCAAACAGCCCTGATGCACTGCTGCCAACAGCATCCGACCGATCCGTGGATCAAGCGGCAGCCGCGCCAGTTGGCGCCCCATGCGCGTCACCTGACGCTGGCCGTCCACGGCGCTGATCTCCTCCAGCACCCGATAGCCATCCTTGATCAGGCGCGAATCGGGCGGATCAATGAAAGGGAAATCGCCGATGTCGCCAAAACCCAGCACCTTCATCTGCAGGATGACCGAGGCGAGATTGGTGCGCAGGATCTCCGGCTCCGTGAACTCGGCCCGGGCCTCGAAATCCTCTTCACTATAGAGGCGGATACAGATCCCCGCCGCCACCCGACCACAGCGCCCCTTGCGCTGATCCGCCGAAGAGCGGGCGATGCGCTCCACCGGCAGACGCTGGATCTTGCTGCGCGGGCTGTAGCGGCTGATGCGGGCGAAACCGAGATCGATGACGTTGCGAATCCCCGGCACCGTCAGCGAGGTCTCCGCCACATTGGTCGCCAGGATGATGCGCCGCCCGCCCTTGGGCTGAAAGATCCGGGCCTGCTCGGCGCTGCTCAACCGCGCATAGAGCGGCAGGATCTCGATCCCGCGATGCTGGTGGTTGCGTAGCGCCTCGGCGGCCTCGCGAATCTCCCTCTCGCCGGAGAGAAACACCAGAATATCGCCCCAGGGCTCACGCGACAGCTCATCCACCGCATCGACCAGCGCCTGCTGGGCCGACTCATCCCGCTCACCCGCACCCTCCTCCGTCGGCGGCCGATAGCGCACTTCCACCGGAAAGGTGCGACCGGAGACATTGATGATCGGCGCATTGCCAAAGAAACGGGAGAAGCGCTCGGGATCGATGGTGGCCGAGGTAACGATCAGCTTCAGATCGGGCCGCTTCGGCAACAGTTGTTTCAGATAGCCCAGCAGAAAATCGATGTTGAGGCTGCGCTCATGGGCCTCGTCGATGATCAGGGTGTCGTACTCGTTCAGCCAGCGATCCTGCTGCACCTCCGCCAGCAACATGCCGTCGGTCAACAGCTTGATCTGGGTCTGGGGCAAGACCCGATCCTTGAACCGCACCTTGTAGCCAACCCGCGTGCCCAGCTCCTGCCCCAACTCAGTCGAGATTCGCCCCGCCAGACTGCGGGCCGCAATCCGCCGTGGTTGGCTATGGCCGATGCGACCCAGCACCCCGCGCCCCAGACTCAAACAGAGCTTGGGCAGCTGGGTCGACTTGCCCGAGCCAGTCTCCCCACAAAGCACCACCACCTGATGGGCCTGGATCAGATCGGCAATCTCCACCCGCTTGGCGGAGATAGGGAGCTCCTCGGGAAAATCGATCTGGCTATCAAAAGCTTGTCGCTGCGCCACCACCGCCATGGAGGTCTCGACATCCCGCTGCAATCGCGCCAGTCCCTCATCGAAAGGCAGACCTTTTGCGCGACGCTGCTCCAACCCGCGCAGGCGTTTACGGAACCCAGGGATATCGGCCAGAAGAGAAGCGGAGAGAGAAGAAGAATCGATCACGGCAGAAAAAGGCAGCAGACTGCCAACAGAGAGATCAGGAAAAAGTTTTGGCGGGTATTGTATCCAAGTCGCGCTCTGCCGTCTGCGTGCTAGGCTTATGGAAATCTCAGACCGCCAGCGAGACAACGGATGCGCCTCTCACCCCCCATCATCGTCGCCATCTTCGCCGGACTGATTCTGCTGCCCATCCTTTTCTGCCCCGGTGCCACCGAAGTCACCTCCGTCAGCTGGCGCTACGGCACCGTTAGCAAGACCTGGCATGGCCTGGTACTGCTACTGGGCATTGGCAGTGGCTTTGTCTTTTTCGGCATACTGAAAAGAGACGCCACGGTCTATTTTGGCTACTTCTTGTTGATGATCGGGGTAGTTGGGGCTTTTCGGCTTTGTTAGGTTAATATTCCCGGAATACGTCAGAACCACCACCCTTTCAAGGAGCAGATCTCATGGCCGATCAGAAAGCCTGCCGCAGTTGCAAAGAACTCATCTCAAAAGAGGCCAAGTGGTGCCCCCATTGCCACAGGCCCCAATCCATCATCCGTGCCATTGTCCCACCACAAGCCCTCTTTGTTGTCGCCCTCGCTCTGGGTGGCTACTGGTACTTAACCTTTTCCGCCATGGAAGAGACCATGTCATCCATGGGTGGGATCAATGGAAAGGCCATCTACGATGCCACCACCAAACTGGCAATAACCGATTCCAGTTTCAGCTTCAGCCCAAGCAAATCTGGTTGCAATGCCTGCATCTACACCATAGGCACGGTAAAGAACAATACCACTACCGCATGGGGCAAGCTCCATTTTCAGGTAACCTATCTGGATGCAGATGGAAAGGTCATTGATGTCATCAATGACGACGATTCGGATTTTGTGGTTGGTCCGAACTCTGAAGGCAAATTCAAAATCTCGGGCAAGGCATCCGCCGACGCATCCAAGTACAAATCACATCAAATCAAAATCTCGAAGGCCACTCCTGACACCAGTTGGTTCTAGAAATATTGGCTTCAAAGGGTCATCTGGCGGCCATGCCATAAACTCTGGGAATTGTGCCATATAAAGAAGTGGTCTCCTTGGGCTTGGAGCCAGTAGGTTGGGCAAAGCTGCGCGTGCCCAACACAACCTATGCCATAGCTGCAGGAATAGCTGATTTGAGCGAGGAAGGGGAATAAATGGAAAGCGAGGTTACAAGTTTAAAGAAATGACACAGAATTCTGAACACTACCCCATCAGGTTAATCAGCCCTTGATACGCCGTTTTGATCAAGTTCTGACCTGCTCGCCCTCAAACCGTTGGTCACCATCTCTTAGCCTCAGGAACAGGCAAAACCTCGGTAAACGTATTTTTCGTAAAATCTATCACTATTTCGCAGCCCCCATCGACCGTTGCCTTATAGAGCCTGCCTTCGTTTGAAAAATACAATACGCCCGATGGAGAGAGGTCAGCCCAATCACACCGACCCAGATCCAGCTGCTTGCCCTTTACACAGTACTTAAGCGTCTGCACATACCATGGGCCAAGCTGTTCATTAATACCATGCAGCTCAACCGATACGCTGACGTCGGCCGCATCAATCCGTTTTTCCCAGATCTCAGGTTCGTCAAATTCGATCCACAGGGTTGAACCATGCTTATTCTCTTTCCATTTCCCCTCTTGGATTTTATGCCAACCATCTCGCTTCAAGCGATAAGAGAGAATGGGGTCATCTTCGCCCCTGCCAGAATGTTCCCCGAGTTGGCGAACCCTGAAGTTTGCGGGCAGTGAAAAACCCCTGCCTATCTCCATTTCCGATGAACGGTGATTTAGTGCCATCCCTTTTCCATCAGCATCAAACAAACCGCCACCACCCCACGCATCGCCCTTTGGCCAGAGTGCGAGAGCCGTAAAGTATGGGGGGCGACTGATGGCCGTCCAGGAACTATGTGGCGGCTTGTAACTGGCCGCAAAATAGGCCAGATACTCGCCATTGGGGGACAAGTCACATCTGCGTTCATAGACCCGACCCTTCAACCATTGACCTGGCATAAAAACATCACGTTCCCTATCCCAATGGATCAGCTGTACCTGTTTGCTTGGCCCGCGCCTGAAGATGATGCCAACTGGCGACTTTCTAGCCCAAATGGCATAAAGCCTCGTGGCAGGATGAGTCGTCATATTGTTTGGCACACCCGAGACAGACACCGGAATTCAGGCCAAGACACCCATCGTTCTGACCCTACCGCATCTGGCCCAGCCTCAAGCATCATCACAACCCCTCAATGGCCCTCCGCAGATTCTCCCTGGCAACCATCTCATATTTCGCTCTGAAATCGTCCAGGTGAAAGATGGCCTCTTTTTGCAGGAAGGCATCGAGCAAGGTCTTTCGTTTTTTCCGACAAATCGCCCAGGGAACCAAGCGATACTCTTTTCGAATATTCCGCTCATAGTCGTCATAAACCTCAGACGGAGCGCCAAGGATGGAAAGATCGATATCCACAATCAGCGCTTCATCCGCATCCGATACCTTGCCCCCATGAGCTGTCGCCATCACCAACTGGTGAACCCTGTCCACGCCCTCTTGAGGATAATGACTCTCAAGCAAGAGCTCTTTGACCCAACGAGCACTATCCATTTCATTGGTTGAGGAAAAAGGCTTGTAGATGGCGTCATGAAACCAGATCGCCAGCTCAAGCTCATGGGGGTATGAAGAGAGTGCCGCCACCATGTCAAGATGACCCAACATGGCCTCGATATGTGAGGCCGTATGATAGAAGCGGTGCCTTTCAGAGTAGGCCTTACTGAGTTTCTCAAACCAGTCCGCTGAGCCTGGCAGTCCCATTGATGCCATGAGAGCAGCCCATCTCTCCCAGGTCATCGTCTACCCTCGCTACCAGCCACGCTCTACGGTGACGCCACAGACTGAAATCGAGTGTTAAAGAAGCTTAATCCTTCTGTTTCATAAAGGTATATTCGATCCCCTGCTGCTTGGTTTTCATGTGTAACTTTGTGAACTCCAGGATTTTGATTTTGGTGTATCCCAAATCGATGATGTCGCCCTTGAGGGTATAGGGATCGGACTTCAGGGCCTTTCCACCTGAAATGGCAGTCCATTGACCATCTTTGAATTGCCAGATGTCATCCATTGCCGGCACATCCATTTTGCCCATCTTCACCATGACCCACTTGCCCTCCAGGTCCGTGTCCTGAACCTCAAAAGCCATCGCCAATGAGGCAGAAAGCATCAAAAATCCAGCCAGGATGAATTTCAACATGGGCCAATCTCCACAAGAAGAACAATTTCAGGCCTTTAGGCCACTCTATGGATCATAGGGTATCAGACCGAAGACCGACATCTTTTTTCAAACACATCCTGCAAATTCATGCCGGCATTCCACTATAGAAAAAGTGATAAGAATCGACTCAATCTGATGCGTTGGAGGGTCGGCTCAGCAGAATAGGCCAGGAGTTCAACACCTGCCACCTGCGCCATCCGAAGCAGTCCACCATAGGCAGGATCAATCTGATCGGCGGGGGCAAAACTCAGGGCATCACCGCGCTGCACACAGAAACAACAGACCGCCCGGTACCCGGTCCGGACCATGGCCATGAGTTCCCGCAGGTGCTTGCTACCGCGGGTGGTGACAGCATCAGGAAACCGGGCCTGACCTTCGATCACCAGCGTGACATTTTTGACCTCGACATAGCAATCCGCCCTGCCCTCGCCCCGCAACAGCAGGTCGATTCGGCTGTTCTCACTGCCGTAGTTCACCTCGGTCCGGATCTCTGTATAGCCTGCCAACTCTCTGATGACGCCGGTTTCGATGGCCTCGCGCACCAAGTGGTTGGCCAGACCGGTGTTGATGCCGACCATCTGGCCATCCAGGGTCTCTACCAACTCCCAGGAGAAAGGATATTTGCGTTTGGGATTACCGGAGTCTCTCAACCAGACCCGACTGCCCGGTTCGGCACAGCCCTGCATGGAGCCGGTGTTGGGGGTATGGGCGGTGACGATCTGACCGTCGCCCAGTTCGACATCGGCCAGAAAACGCTTGTAGCGACGGATCAGGCGACCGGAGATCAGGGGTTGCTCAAAATCCACTGGAAAGCGTTACAGCCGCTCCCGCACCCAAGGCTCGACAGCAGCCAGGGCCTGGGGTAACGCTTCGGGATTGTTACCACCGGCCTGAGCCATATCAGGACGACCACCGCCTTTGCCGCCGACCATGGTGGCAATCTCACGGATGAGATCGCCCGCCTTGACGCGATCGGTAAGGTCCTGGGTCACGCCAGCCACCAGACTGACCTTGCCATTATGCACCGTGGTCAGCAGGATCACCGCACTGCCCAGTTTGTTCTTGAGCTGATCCATGGTCTCACGCAGACTCTTGGGATCGGCGCCATCCAGATCCGCTGCCAATACACGGGCACCATTGATCTCCAGCGCCTGGGTAGCCAGATCCGAGCCATGGCTGGCGGCCATTTTGCTTTTGATCTGCTCCAGCTCCTTTTCCAGCTTGCGATTGCGCTCCAGCAACTGCGCTACCCGATCATCCACCTCATCGCGACTGGCCTTGACCAGATCAGCGATGCGCATGAGCTTCCCTTCATCGGTCTCCAGCCAATTCATGGCCTGCTCGCCGGTCACAGCCTCGATACGGCGCACGCCGGAGGCCACACCCTGTTCGGCGATGATCTTGAACAGGCCGATATCCCCCACAGCGCGCACATGGGTGCCGCCGCAGAGTTCCACCGAGAAATCCCCCATGCGCAGCACCCGCACCTGGGCATCATATTTCTCGCCGAAGAGGGCCATGGCACCGGTAGACTTGGCATCCTCCAGCGACATGATGCGGGTCTCCACCGTACAGTTGCCCCGAATCTGCTGATTCACCAGGCGTTCGATCCGAACCATCTGTTCGCGACTCAGTGGTTCGAAATGGGAGAAGTCGAAACGCAAACGCTCAGCATTGACCAGAGAACCCTTCTGCTGCACGTGGTCACCCAACACCTGGCGCAGGGCGGCATGCATCAGATGGGTAGCGGAGTGGTTCAGGGCGATGGCCTGACGGCTGGCGGAGGCCACCTCGGCCTGGACGGAGTCGCCCACATGGAGTTCACCGCTCTGCATCTGACCCAGGTGCACAAAGACCTTGCCACCACGTTTGCAGGTATCGGTCACCTGAAACTCGCCAAATTCACCGTAAAATCGGCCAGAGTCCCCGGCCTGACCGCCGGATTCGGCATAGAAGGGCGTGGTATCCAGCACCACCATACCCGCCTGACCTTGAGAGAGACTGTCCACCGAGCTACCTTCCTGGAACAGGGCGATGACCACCGCTTCGTCTTCCAGGCGCTCGTAACCGGTAAAGTTGGTCTCACCCTCCACCGACAAACTGGCTGAGGAGTCGGCGCTGAAACGGCCGGAGGCGCGGGCACGCTCACGCTGAGCCGCCATCTCCACCTCAAAGCCGGCTTCATCAATATTCAAACTGCGCTCACGGGCGATATCGGCGGTGAGATCCAGGGGGAAGCCATAGGTGTCATAGAGTTTGAACAGCACCGAGCCGGGGATGGTATCGCCCTCCAACTGAGCTACCGCCTCCTCCAGCAACTTCATACCTTGATCCAGGGTCTCGGCAAAACGCTGCTCTTCCAGTAAGAGGGTACGTTCCACGATCCCCTGTGTGGCCGCCAGTTCGGGATAGGCATCACCCATGAGTCGGCACAGAGGAGCCACCAACTGATGGAAAAAGGGCTGGGGCTGGCCCAGCATATAGCCGTGGCGAATGGCGCGACGAACGATGCGGCGCAACACATAGCCCCGGCCCTCGTTGCTCGGCACCACACCATCAGCAACCAAAAAGGCACAAGAGCGGATGTGATCGGCAATGACCTTCAGCGAGTTATCCTCGACATTCTTCGTCCCAGTGACTTCGGCAGCCGCTTGGATCAAATGCTGAAAGAGATCGATCTGGTAGTTGCTGTGCACCCCTTGGAGCACTGCCGCCAGCCGCTCCAACCCCATACCGGTATCAACAGAGGGCTTGGGCAGGTTAGTCAGAACACCATCGGCATCCCGGTTGTACTGCATGAAAACCAGATTCCAGATTTCGATATAGCGGTCGCCATCCTCTTCCGGCGTTCCCGGCGGACCACCGGCCACACCGGGCCCATGGTCATAGAAAATCTCGGAACAGGGGCCGCAGGGGCCGGTGTCACCCATAGACCAGAAATTATCGCTCTCGTAGGTCTTGCCACCGGGTTTGTCGCCAATGCGGGTCAGCCGGTCGGGATCGACGCCGATGTCATTGAGCCAGATGGCTGCGGCCTCGTCATCATCCTGATAAACCGTCACCCAGAGTTTTTCTGGCGGCAGCTGAATGACCTGGGTAAGGAATTCCCAGGCATAGCTGATGGCCTCTTTCTTGAAATAGTCGCCAAAGCTGAAGTTGCCCAGCATCTCGAAAAAGGTGTGATGGCGGGCGGTATAGCCGACGTTCTCCAGATCATTGTGCTTGCCACCGGCGCGCACACAGCGCTGGGCACTGGCCGCACGGGGATGGGTCGGGCGTTCCAGGCCAAGAAAACGATCCTTGAACGGCACCATGCCCGCATTGGTGAACAACAGGGTCGGATCGTTGCCGGGAATCAGCGAGCTACTGGCGATGACCTCGTGATCCTTCCTGGCAAAAAAGTCCAAAAAGAGCTGGCGAATTTCGGCACTGCTTTTCATTCAAATAACTATAGGCGACAGAGAGAAGGGGCATGATGCCACAAAGGGTGGCCGGGCAAAATGGTTCAATAATCCAGATGACGAAACAACAGCTCGTGGATCTCCTCGGCAAAAAAACCCCGCTGGGTCAAAAACCGCCCCCGCTTGGCGGCCTCATGATAATCTTTCGGCAGGGACTCACCATACTTTTGTTGATGCACCCGGGCCAATAGGGCGCTCCAATCAGGCGCCAGCGCCGCCAGGGCCTGATCGATACCGGCTTCATCAATCCCCCGCGCCACCAGCTCCTGACGAATCACCAGGGGGCCATAGCCCTTGCGCAGGCGCTGCCCGGCATACTCTTCGGCAAAACGCCGGTCGCTGAGCAGGCCCTGCTCGGTCAGGCGATCCAGGGCCAGGGCCAGTTGATCGGCCTCAAAACGGGCGCTCAGCTTGCGTTCCAGCTCCTGGCGGCTGTGCTCCCGATTGGCCAGCAATCGCTGGGCAGCCCACTCGGGACTGGGCTCAGTTGTACTCAGGCAGAGATCTCCTCAGCATCCTGCTCTGGCACTGCCCCCTCATTACCTGCCGACTTGGGAGAGAGAAGCTCACGCAGTCTGCTTTCAATCTCGGCAGCCATCTCTGGATGATCCTTCAGATGCTGGCGGACATTTTCCTTACCCTGACCAATACGATCATTGCCGTAGGAGTACCAGGCGCCGGATTTGTCGATGATCTTGTGGGTCACGCCCAGGTCAATGAGTTCACCCTCTTTGGAAATACCCTCGCCATACATGATCTCAAACTGCACCTGCTTGAAAGGCGGTGCCACCTTGTTCTTCACCACTTTGACCTTGGTCTCGTTACCGACCACCTCGTCGCCCTTCTTGATGCTGCCAATGCGGCGGATATCCAGACGCACAGAGGAGTAAAACTTGAGCGCGTTACCGCCGGTGGTGGTCTCGGGGTTACCGAACATGACGCCGATCTTCATGCGGATCTGGTTGATGAAAATGACGATGGTGTTGGTGCGTTTGATGTTGGCGGTCAGCTTACGCAGGGCCTGAGACATGAGCCGGGCCTGGAGACCCACATGGGAATCCCCCATTTCGCCCTCGATCTCGGCCTTGGGGGTCAGGGCGGCCACGGAGTCCACCACCACCAGATCCACCGCGCCGGAACGTACCAGCATATCGGTGATCTCCAGCGCCTGCTCGCCGGTATCGGGCTGGGAGACCAGCAACTCATCGGTATTGACGCCTAGCTTTTCCGCATAGACCGGGTCCAGGGCATGTTCGGCATCGACGAAAGCCGCTGTGCCGCCCTGCTTTTGCACCTCGGCCACCGCATGCAGGGTCAGGGTGGTCTTGCCCGAAGACTCAGGACCGTAGATCTCGATCACCCGTCCCTTGGGCAGACCGCCCACGCCCAATGCCAGATCCAACCCCAGAGAACCGGTAGAGACCGCCTCTACGCTGAGCGCAGTGGCATCTCCCATGCGCATGACCGATCCCTTGCCAAACTGTTTTTCGATCTGGCCAATCGCCGCAGCCAGGGCCTTTTTCCGATTCTCGTCCACGCTTGTCTCCTGAGGGCTCGTCGTTAATCACAAAGCGGGGATTATCCCACAGGCGCTAACGGAGGTCATGAAGAGATGCGCGTCATCATGCCCTTTATGGCTGCCGCCACCGACTGCCGCCTGACCTGCTCCCGGTCACCGGAAAAATGACCACACTGACTCTCTACACCCTGGCCGGCAAGGGTCCAGGCCAGCCAGACCGTACCCAGGGGTTTCTCCGCCGATCCACCACCCGGACCGGCGATACCGCTCACCGCCAGTGCACAGTGGGCTGAACTCCGGGCCAAAGCGCCCTCAGCCATGGCCTCGACCACGGGCTGACTCACCGCGCCATAGTGATCCAGTAAGGCTGGCGATACGCCCAGCATCTCCACCTTGGCCTGGTTACTGTAGGTGACAAAGCCCCGATCGAACCAGCCGCTACTGCCGGGCAGATCGGTGATCAATTTGGCGATCCAGCCACCGGTACAGGACTCCGCCACCGCCAACTGCCGGCCACGAGAGACCAGGCATTCGGCCAGCTCAACCACCAGCCCCTCTAATTGCGCGTCATTCAATCCAGCTCACCCATGTAGAATGCAAGGTTTTGAGTACAGAGACCAAAGACCATGCAAGAGATCCTCTGCGAACACAAGCCCTCCCCCGCCAAACTGGATGTGCTGGGCGTCTACGACTGGCCCATCTGGAAAAAAGAGGTCTCCATCTTTCCCTGGCAATACGATGAGCAGGAGACCTGCTACATCCTGCGCGGACGGGTGGTAGTGACCCCCCAGGATGGGGAACCCCAGGAATTCCGCCGCGGTGACCTCATCACCTTCCCCAGCGGTATGGCCTGTATCTGGGAGATTCTTGAGCCCATCGAGAAGCACTACCAGTTTGGTTGATTGAAGCCGGACCCCGATGCCGAAAAGGGACATTTGCAGGGCAAGACCTCGATAGTGTTAATTTTTTTTAACTTCTCCACAAAATCTGTGGATAACTTTGTGGATGATTGCCGGGTAACAGGGCCTTTTCCGCCATACACAAGGGCTGTCATTAAATTGACCAATTTTTGGCCATATTTATTTTTACTAAAAAATCAATAAGTTAAAATATCGCAATCTCTATAAATCGGTCACTTGACCTGGATCAACATCCATTTTAACCCAGTGATCCTGGCCTGTTTACAGAAATCAGCGACTTAGGTAATTCAGCCCAAATCCTTCTGAACAAAATGCGCTATCCGGGGTGAAACTCCCCTACAGGCATTTGACGATCAGACTGCTGGCCGAATACCCGGCACCAAAGGCGCAAATGATGCCGATATCATTGACAGCCATCTCATCCCGATACCGATGGAAGGCGATGATGGAACCAGCCGAGCTGGTGTTCGCGTACTCATTCAGAATAATCGGCATCTCCTTGGCCGAGGGCTCACGACCCAAGACCTTCTTCGCGATCAAGGCATCCATGCTCAGATTGGCCTGATGTAACCAGAGTCGCTTGAGCTCATCCGGGCGAATGGACTCATCGGCCAGATGCGCCAAGATCAGCTCGGCCACCATGGGAACCACCTCTTTGAAGACCTTGCGCCCGTTCTGACGAAAGAGTTTGTCTC
Organism: Sedimenticolaceae bacterium; assembly: GCA_050292235.1. Lineage (GTDB taxonomy): Bacteria > Pseudomonadota > Gammaproteobacteria > Chromatiales > Chromatiaceae > JBNKLG01. The sequence goes on from JBNKLG010000008.1 coordinate 44,237, forward strand.
TGGCCTTGCCCTCACCGTCAGCGCAACGATTGAGAAAGCCGAAATTGTTACGAATATTGTTGGAGAACCGGGTCTGTGACCGACTGCTGACCATCTCCCAGTTTTCATCGCTACGGCTATTCTCCGCAGCCTGCACCACAATCGCCGTGCAGGCATCGCCAAAAATGAAATGGCAGTCACGATCCTGCCAGGCCACATGACCGGAACAGATCTCGGGATTCAGCACCAGTACCGCCCTGGCAGAACCAGAGACAATGGCATCCTTGGCCGTTTGCAGGGCAAAAGCAGCTGAAGCGCAGGCCACATTCATGTCAAAGGCATAGCCCTGGATACCCAGTGCATCCTGCACCTCGATGGCGATGGCAGGATAGGCCCGCTGCAGGTTGGAGCAGGCGACGATAACCGCATCAATATCGCTGGCACTGATCCTGGCCTGGGACATGGCTTGGGTTGCGGCACTGACCGCCATCTCAGCCTGAACAGAGAGGGTGTCGTCTGGTCGCTCGGGAATCGACGGGCAGAGCCGGGCGGCATCCAGCACACCGGACTTGTTCAACACAAAACGCCGTTCGATGCCGGAGGCCTTCAGAATGAAGGCTTCGCTGGAATGGGCCAGGGGTTCCAACTCGCCTGCGGCAATCGCTGATTGATGTGTTTGATTAAAGCGATCGACGTAGCGATTGAAAGACGCCACCAATTCCGCATTGGTCATGGATTCACTGGGCGTATAGAGACCGGTGCCACTGATGACAACCTGTTGGGATGAAGCGCGTGACACGGAGACCTCGGATGTTGATGAGAGCGTCAGTGGCGGGATACGGAAGAGATCCGCATCCCGCCAGATAGATCAGAACTTCCAGACCAGCCCTGCAGAGGCAATGTTCACATCCGAATCGTAGGAGCCCGACAGAACATGCCCAAAGCTGGCATCCGTCGCGTTGATATCCGTATCGGCCACGAAGAGATGGGCCAGGGCAAAATCCAGGGTCAGATCGGGAGACATCTGGTAAGAGGCGCCTGCTGCCACCCAGAACCGATCATTGCCGGGAATTCTGGGTGTGCGCTCTGTCGCGCTACGAATGGGAGACTGATCGTAGGCAACACCACCGCGCCAGGTCCATTGTTGGTCATAATGGTAGTTGAAGCCGACAGAAACCTTATAGGTGTCCTTCCAATTCTCCTTTTGCACAGAGTCTGCCCGCCCATCGTCGAACTTGATACGCAGTTCGTCAAAGCTGCTCCAGCCAGTCCAGGTGACATCAGCCATCACATCCCATTTGGGGGCAACCTGAGTAGTCAGGCTCAGGGAGAGAGAGGCAGGCAGGGTCACCTTTGCAGAGGCGCCGGTATCTGCCAGTAGAGCCCGTGCCGTGGCATTCGGCGCATCGAAGGTTGCCGTTCCGGTCAGCTTCTGCTCAACCTCGGAGCGATAGGCGAAACCGAGCCGGGTCTTTGGATTCACTTCATAGAGCAGGCCCAGGTTATAGCCGAAACTCCAATCGTCACCTTTGACCTCAACCGTGCCATCTGTCGCTGAGGTACCAGGTGTGACCAAGCCGGAACCCGCGCAGACCGCCAGAGGAATAGAGCCTGCGCCGACAGCGCCAAGACAGGCAGCACTGTAGTCTACCGCGTTGGTGAGCGTGGCCTCTGCGCGCATGATATCGACCCCCGCCCCCAGGGAGAGCTGGTCGTTGACTTTGTAAGCCACGGAAGGATTGATATTCAGGGTTTTTACATCGGACTTAATCGCGTGGTAACGCCCTTCCCAACCGCTGTCGTATTCGGTGTTCATGCCAAACGGCGCACTCACGCCCACCCCAAGAACCAGGCCATCACGGAGTTCATGGCTATAATAAAGCGTTGGCGCAATTGCTGCGTTGGCCCCCTCGCCACCATCACCACCACCGATGGCCGCACCACCCAGCAAGGCATTGGTCGTCGCATCACCAGAGAATTGGGCCGAAGGGACAATATAATGCGCCCCGGCAACCACTTGACGACCATGCAAACGTGTCATGCCTGCCGGATTAAAAAAGATGGTGGAGGCGTCCTCGGCAACAGCAGAACCGCCAGAGATGGCACTCCCCACCTGTTTCACACTCTGTTCGACCAAGGCAAAGCCCGAGGCACCCACCTCTGCAGACCCCAATCCCGCACCGGCAATCACCAGCGAGGCCATCGCTGGACTGATTTTTTTTCTCTTCATCGTGGTTTCCCCAAAACAATTTGACGTATTGTATTGATTGATTCATGGCCCGCTGTTGTAAGACGAGCGGCTTTCCCCGGTAGCAACGCACCAGCTCCCTCCTTCCGGCGCGAAAAAAGATGACATTTTTTTACAAGCTCATCTTATTGTATTTTTTCCCAAAATACTTCATTCAATGACCCGAATAGAGACGCGCCACCGGCGTCTCCAGCTTCTTCAATACCTGAGCACGTTTGAGCTTCAGTGTTGGCGTCATCAAACCGTTCTCAATGGTCCAGGGTTCGAGGCTCAGATGGATACAGAGAATGCGGGCATAGCCGGGAAACATTTTGATCTGTTCCGCAATGCGGGCAAGCACCGCACTCTCTACTTCAGGGGTTTCCAACACCCCGGGTTGATGGGGGTCCACGCCGAGAGAGGCAGCAAAACCCTCCCATTTGTCTGGATCGAGAATGCAGATGGCCGAGAGATAGGGTTTCTGCTCACCAATCACCATGACCTGTTCGATGAGCGGATCCATGGCGATGGCCATCTCCATATCAATAGGTGAGACCTTTTCCCCATTGCTCAAGACAATAATGTCCTTGATGCGACCGGTAATATAAATATGACCACCCGCATCGATACGCGCCTTGTCGCCGGAATGGAGCCAGCCTTCTTCGTCCAGGACCCGCCCGCTGGCATCCTGGTTATTCCAATAGCCCATCATGATATTGGGGCCACGGGCCAGGAGTTCCTCCTGTTCGCCAATCTTTACTTCCACCCCATCCAACGCCAGCCCCACGCTTTCCGGCACATTGTCATCGGGCCGATTACAGCTGATCACGGGTGAACTTTCCGTCAACCCATAGCCCTGTAAGATGGGCACCCCAAGCCCGACAAAGGCCTGAGAGATCTTGGGTGCCAGCGCAGCACCACCACTGACCGCCACCCGCAGACGGCCACCCAGTCGCTCCGTAATCCTGCGGGCAACCAACCGCTCCAGGAAAGGCCATAAAGAGAGGGAGGGGTCCCATTTGCTGCGTCCCTGGAGATAGAGAAAACGCTTCCAACCCACTTTCACCGCCAGATCAAACAGTCGCAGTGCCGTCGGACCTTTTTCATTCAGACCCGCAATGATCTTGGCATAGACCCGCTCATAGATGCGCGGCACGCTGATCAAGACCGTGGGACGGATGATAGAGAGATCCTCCGCCAGTTGCGCGATGGATCGGGCATAGGCCGTACTCATACCCACCATGACGGCAAAGTAGTAACCCAGCGTACGTTCCAGGGTATGGGAGAGTGGCAGAAAGGAGAGGCTGATGTCCCCTGCACCGAGATCGACCACCCTGGATACCGCCTCCGCATTGCTCAGCATATTGCGATGACTCAGCATCACTCCTTTGGGATAGCCCGTGGTACCTGATGTGTAGACGATCGAGGCCAGGTCGTCAGATTGGGCCTCGGAGGTGCGCAATGGCCCAGCCTCTTCCGGCAGCCAATCGTCGAGCAGCCTGACCCTGGGATCGGAAATGGGCCGATCGATGGGCGTCACCAGAACGATGCGCGACACTTCCGGCATTTCTGCCAGCTCCGGCTCGATCCGGTCCCACTCCTCCTGATCACCAATGACCAGAAGCTTGCTGCCCGAATCGCGCAGAATATAGGAGACATTGCCACCACGATCATCGGCATAAATGGGCACGGTCACCAGATCCAGCGCCAGGGCTGCCTGATCAAACATGACCCACCGGGTGCAGTTGCGCATCATGATCGCCACCCGATCCCCTGGCAACACCCCTTCCCGCAACATGGCATCCTGCCAGCGCGCCACCTGCCGGGCCATCTGCTGCCAGCTCATCTCTTGCCAGGCACCACTGACCGTATCGAAGTAGTGATAACCGATGGCATTTGGGGTCAGCGCCACCCGGCACCGGAACAGCCCCCCCAAACTAACAGCCTCATCCAGAGAAATGGCATGGGATCTCCCATTACGCTTCTCGTGTGAATCATCCTGTACGGTCATAGGATTCCGGTTTCGCATCAGCCCAGGCCCACCTCAGTCGAGAAAGAAGTCAGGCAGCAGTTGCCCGTTGGAATCCATGGCGTATGCCGAGAAATCTGTCATTCCCGCCTCCTGCAATACCTCCTCGTCGGTAAAAAAGTTACCTGTGCAACCATGACTGTCCCGCGTCAGGATCGTGTGGGCCGCATCGGCGACGATCTCCGGCTTGCGGCAATTCTCCGGTTTGGCCATGCCATTGAGCATGGCCACAGCGGCGGTATAGATCACCGTCTTGGGCCAGAGGGCATTGATCGCCACGCCCTGATCGCGAAACTCCTCGGCCATGCCCAGCACGCAGAGGCTCATGCCGTATTTGGCCATGGTATAGGCACAGTGATCTCTGAACCACCTGGCCTGCATCGACAGCGGTGGCGACAGCATCAGCACATGAGGATTTTCCGCCTTCAGCAGATGGGGCAGACAGGCCTGGGTGGTGGCGAAGGTACCGCGGGCGTTGACCTGATGCATCAGATCGAAGCGCTTCATGGGCGTTTCCAGGGTACCGGTGAGATTGATGGCGCTGGCGTTGTTCACCAGGATATCGATGCCGCCGAACCGGGCCACCGTCTGATCCACCGCTGCGGCAATCTGATCCTCATCGCGGATATCGGTTTTGATCGCCAGCGCCTTGCCGCCCGCCTGTTCGATCTCGGCTGCCGCAGAATCGAGGGTACCCGGTAACGTGGGATGGGGGGTGTCGGTCTTGGCGGCGATCACGACATTGGCACCATCTTTCGCCGCACGCAGGGCAATGGCCAGCCCAATGCCGCGGGTGCCACCGGTGATAAAGAGGGTTTTCCCGCTCAGGGTCTGCATGGCATCTTTACCTCGATCATTCATCATCAGGCCACCAGTTTCAGAACTTCATCCGGCATCGGCGGCGATTCCCCTTGGTAACCCAAGGCATCAAACAACTGCTGTGAAGGCACCTTATTCCCCTGTTTATCGAGAAAGAGACCTTGAACAATGGCCTCGGAATGAAGCCCCGCCTGACTCTCCACGCGCTGCTCGATATAGAGCCACTTCTCATCCCAGCACAACAGCCGGGAGTTCAGGCTGAAGCGCTGAAACGGCATCAGCGAACGCCGAAACTGAATATCCAGATGGCCCACCACCGGCAACCAGCCTTTGCGCCACAACAGCTTCACCATACCGGCCCGTATCAACAAATCCGTTCGACCCAGATCCATAAAGCTCAGATAGCGCGCATTGGTCAGGTGCAGATTGATGTCGAGATCCGTCGGCAATACCCGAAATCTCAGCTCGGAACCACTGAGCAAGCCGATGCGTGAGCGACGCAGCCCCAGCAATAAGACCCGCAAAAAACGAAACCAGAGGTTCACCTACTTATTCCCGCAGGGTGAAGCAAAGCGCATCCGCCGATCATGCCTGAGAGATGGTGGATGCGCTGCGCTTATCCACCCTACCCCCTCAAAAGGCATCGTCGTTAAAGGTCATCATCGACTGGCCGCCACTCAGAATCGCGCTGAACAAACCGCCACTCTGGGGCAGCAACCGCTGCATGAAGAAACGGGCGGTATCCACCTTGGCCTGATAAAAACGCGCTTCATCGCCCTCCAGCTTATCCAGCGAGATCTCCGCCATCCGGGTCCAAAGGTAGGCCAGTGCTGTCAGCCCGAACAGACGCAGATAGTCGCTGGAAGCCGCCGCTGCCTCGTCGGGGTTGGCCAGACCGTTCTGGGCGATCCAGGCGCTGGCCCGTTGCAGCCGCCCAAAGGACTTGGCCAGCGGCTGAATGAACTCAGCCAGCTGGGCATTCTCCTGATGGGTTTCGAGATAGGCCGCCACCGGGTGGAAGAAGCGGCGCAGGTAGCGGCCAAAGTGGGCCGACATTTTGCGCCCCACCAGATCCAGGGCCTGGATACCGTTGGTGCCCTCATAGAGTTGGGTGATGCGCGCATCGCGCACATACTGCTCCATACCGTGTTCGCGGATATAGCCGTGACCACCAAAGACCTGCACGCCAAGATTGGTCACCTCGAAGGCGGTATCGGTGCCGAAGGCCTTGAAGATGGGAATCAGCAGCGCCACCAGATCTTCAGACGCCAAAGCGGCGGCCTTGTCGGTGGAGCGTTCGTAGATGTCAATCTCGCGGGCAATCCAGCTCCCCAGGGCACGGACACCCTCCACATAGGCCCGCTGGGTCAACAGCATGCGGCGCACATCCGGGTGAACCAGCAGGGAATCCGCTGACTTATCAGGGGATTTCGGCCCCTTAAGCGAACGGCCCTGCAGGCGCTCGCGGGCATAGGCCACAGCACCCTGATAGGCGGCATCGCCCAGGCCGATCCCCTGTACACCGACGCCAAGGCGGGCGGTGTTCATAAAGGTGAACATGGCCCGCATCCCCTTGTGCAGGTCGCCGATCAGCCAGCCACGGGCCTCATCGAAATTCATCACACAGGTGGAAGAGGCCTTAATCCCCATCTTGTGTTCGATGGCTCCGCAGCTGACCCCATTGCCCTCGCCCGCCTCACCGTTGGCATCGGGCAGCAGTTTGGGCACCACAAAGAGACTGATCCCCTTGATGCCGGCAGGCGCATCGGGCGTGCGGGCCAGCACCAGATGGACGATGTTGTCAGTCAGGTCGTGCTCACCGGCGCTGATGAAGATCTTGGTGCCGCTGATCTGGTAGCTGCCATCCTCCTGGGGCACGGCCCTGGTGCGTACCAGACCCAGGTCGGTACCGCACTGGGGCTCGGTCAGGCACATGGTGCCCGCCCAACTGCCATCGACCAGCTTGGGCAGATAGAGCGCCTTCAACTCGTCGTTGCCGTGGGCCTCGATGGCGTTGTAGGCACCATGAGAGAGACCGGGATACATGCCAAAAGAGAGGTTGGTGGCGCACAGCATCTCCTGCACCAGCAGGGTCACGGCATTGGGCAGCCCCTGGCCGCCGTACTCGGGGTCACAGGCAAAACCGGTCCAGCCTGCCTCTACGTACTGATCGTAAGCCGCCTTGAAACCGATCGGGGTGCGTACAGCACCCTCCTCGAAATGGCAGCCCTCTTCGTCACCACTGAGGTTCAGAGGATGCAGCACCTCGGTAAAGAATTTGCCTGCCTCCTCTACCACGGCGTTAACCAAGTCGGCATCGAACTCGTCACAGCCTGGCAGGGCCTGAATCTGAGCCGGATCGAACAGCTCCTGATAGAGAAACTGGAAGTCCCGAAACGGGGGTTGATAGTCAGCCATCGTCTTAATTCCTCTGATCAATTCCGCAGGGGTTTGCCGGTTTCCAGGATATGCTCCATCCGCGCCAGGGTGCCCGGATGGCGGGCCAGCCGCATGAACTGCGCCAGCTCCAGATCGAGCAGATCCTGTTCGCTGAGGGGCTCGGTCATGTCGGTATCACCACCACTGAGCACCTCGATCAACCCGTCAGCCACCACCTTGTCATGGGGAGTGACCTTGCCCAGCTTGGCAAAGCTCTCGACACCCATTTCCATCGCCACCCGGGCGGTGGGGCCTGGAAGTTTGATCTCCACCGGCTCCGGCGGGGTGTAACCCTCGACCATCGCCAGCGCCTTCGCTTTGGCATCGGCCAGCAAGCGATCCCGGTTCATGGTGACGCCATCCCCTTCGCGCAGGAAGAGATAGTCATAGGCCTCCGGGGCACTCTTGGCCACGGTGGCCACGCTGATGGTCTCAAACGCCTTGATCACCGGCGGCATGGGGCCACCGGGACGGCGCTGATTGACCGTCCAACGGGTCAGCAACTCCTTGCAGCCGCCCCAGGCGGGCACGACACCGACACCGACCTCGACCAGACCCACATAGGTCTCGGCATGGGCCTGGAGTGCGTCACAATGAAGCAGAATCTCGCAACCGCCGCCCAGGGCGAGGCCGGAGGGGGCGCCCACCACCGGGAAGGAGGCATACTTAAGGGCCATGTAGGTATCCTGCCCCTCTTTCACCAATTGCCTGGCCTCATCCCACATGGCCAGGTTAGCGGCAAAGGCCAGCAAGCCCAGATTGGCACCGGCGGAGAAGTTGCTGCCCTCGTTATAGATCACCATTGCCCTGAAGCCCATGGCCGGAATCAGCTCGACGGCCTTGCGGATCATGCCCATGATCATGGGATCCATGGTGTTCATCTTAGAGGTAAACTCCAGACAGACCACGCCATCGCCGATATCCCAGAGGGCGGCGGAGGGGTTCTTTGCCAGGGGCTTGCTGCGACGCTTGATGTCGGCCAGCAGCAGCACGCCCTCGGGGCGTACCACATCTTGGTAATCTCCAGCCGTGCTAAAGACCTGTAAGACGCCGTTTTCGCTACGATAGAAGCTGCCCTCACCCACCGCCTCGAGCAGCGGTGGCACCGCCCTGCCCCCGGCCCGCAGCCGTTCGGCAAACCAGGCCGGGCCGATGCGATCGAGCAGCTCAAACGGGCCATATTTCCAGGCGTAGCCCAGGCGCATCGCCTCATCGACCGCTTCGATACGATCGTTGATCTCCGGTACCAGACTGGCGGCATAGCTCAACACCTTGGACATGACGGCCCAGGCGTAGCGACCACCTGCATCGGGGTGTTGCAGCATGAGGTTCAGCCCCAGTCTGGCTGCCTCGACGCTCTCCAGTTTTGGCGCGACCGAGGTGGCGTAGTCGCCGGTCTGAAGGTCGATGCTCTCCTTAACCTTGCCGCCACCCTCGCGATTGATGCGGTAAAAACCGCCCTTGCCCTTACGACCGGTGTAGCCCTCAGCGATCATTTTTTGCAACAGCGGCGGAATCTCCGCCACCTCGAAGAAGGCATCGCCCTCAGGCAGGGTTGAGGTCATGCTCTGCATCAGGTGTGGCATCAGATCCAGCCCCACCAGATCGGAGAGACCGAAGACACCGGTCTTGGGAATTCCCAACGGCTTGCCGATGACGGCATCGGCCACCTCGACCGGGATGCCCATGCGGAAGGCCTCCAGCACCGCCACCTGAATCCAGTAGATGCCGATGCGGTTGGCGATGAATCCGGGGGTATCCTTGCAATCGACCACCCCCTTGCCCAGACGGTGGTCACAGAAGGCCGCCACATCGCTCACCGCATCCTCACGGGTTTGCCTCCCCTTGACGATCTCCAACAGACGCATGTAGCGCGGCGGGTTGAAGAAGTGGGTGATGAGGAAATCCTGAGCGAAGCCCTCCGGCAAATCTGCCACCAAGTGATCCAGTGGGATGCTGGAGGTGTTGGAGGAGACAATGGAACCGGGCTTGCGCACCGCATCGATCTGACGGTAGAGATTCTGCTTGATGTCAAGCCGCTCGATCACCGCCTCGATGATCCAGTCGCAATTGGCCAGCAACCCCAGATGATCTTCGATGTTGCCGGTGGTCACCAGCCTGGCATTACGCTTGTGCATGAAGGCCGCGGGTTCGGTCTTGAGCAGCTTCTTGACCGCGCTCTCGGCAACGACATTGCGGTTATCCGCCCCCTGAGGGACGATATCGAGCAGCACCACCGGTACCCCGGCATTGGCCATGTGAGCGGCAATGCCAGCCCCCATGACACCGGCACCGATGATGGCAACCTGGTTGATCTCCATCAGAGCGCCTCCAGAATGGTTGCGATGCCCTGCCCGCCTCCGATGCACTGGGTGGCCAAAGCGAACTGCTTGCCCTCACGCTGCAACAGCGCCCCCGCCTTGGCGGTGATGCGGGCACCACTGGCACCCAGGGGATGACCCAGAGCGATGGCACCACCGTCCAGGTTGATCTTTTCCATATCCAGCCCCAGGTCGCGGATGCAGGCGAGGGAC
>JBNKLG010000009.1:0-49906 GCA_050292235.1 Sedimenticolaceae bacterium
GCGGCATGGCACCGCCAGAAAGCCGATTAGAATAGCTGATGGTTCCACAACAAATGGGTGGCGATGCTAGCGCCATAGCCCAGGGCAATCACCGGTGTCCATTTGAGGTGGCCAAAGAAGGTGTATTTGCCACGGGCCTGTCCCATGAGGGCAACGCCTGCTGCTGAGCCGATGGAGAGTAGGGAGCCGCCAACCCCGGCAGTCAGGGTAACCAGTAGCCATTGGCCGACCGACATATCAGGCATCATGGTCAGTACGGCAAACATGACCGGTATGTTATCAACAATGGCGGAGAGCAGACCCACCGTCACATTGGCATTAGTGGCCCCCCAATCGCCATACATAACCTGAGAAGCCATGGCGAGATAGCCAATGAAACCCAGACCCCCAACACACACCACCACGCCATAGAAGAATAATAGGGTATCCCATTCAGCCCGGGCCACCCGGCTAAACACATCAAAACTGGAAGGACTGCCAATCTGGCCATCGTGCTCCATTTCCGTCTGCTGCTCCTCAGAAGACATAGAGAGCTTTCTACCATTGGTCTTCCTGAGGAAATAGCCAAAGAATTGCAGATAGGCCAGGCCGGTCATCATACCGATCACCGGTGGGACATGGAGGAAGTTATGGAAACTGACGGCGGTGATGATCGTGAGCAGGAATAAAATAATGATACGTGTGGCACCGCGTTTCATGGTCGCCATGTCACCGCCACCCTGGGGCTGTTCGTTGGGTACCGAAAAGTGCATGATGGTGGCAGGGACCAGCCAGTTGATTACGGAGGGGATGAAAAGGCTGAAAAAGCTCCAGAAGTCTACAATTCCGTGGGCAGTATGGATCTCTTTTTGCCAGACCATGAGGGTGGTGATGTCTCCAAAGGGGGAGAAGGCCCCGCCAGCGTTGGCGGCTACCACAATATTGATACAACTGAGCAGGACAAAACGCTGATTATCACCACCGACTGCCATAACTACAGCGCACATCAGCAGTGCTGTGGTCAGATTGTCGGCGATGGGAGAGATGCAAAACGCCAGCAGACCGGTAATCCAAAACAGCCTACGAAAACTAAAGCCCTTTTTCACCAGTACTGAGCGCAGGGTATCAAACACCAATCGTTCTTCCATCGCGTTGATGTAGGTCATGGCTACCAGCAGGAATAGCATCAGTTCTGCGTATTCCATGAGGTTATGCTCAATCGCTGCTTTCACCGCATGGGAAAGGTCATGACTGGCGTAGATCCAAGCGATCAATGCCCAAATGATGCCAGCGGCCAGGATGACCGGCTTGGATTTGCGCAAATGGGTAAACTCCTCCGCCATCACCAGGAGATAGGCCAGGGCAAAGATGATGAGGGCCGTGATACCAACAGCATGATCGGTCAAATCCAATCGATGACCTGTTTCGCTGGCCAGTGCCAGGCCCGGCAGACCGAGCAGTAACACGAGAGTGGTGATAAAGGATGACATAATGATTCCTTACTCGCTCAGGATTTTGGGCATTATCCCGACATTGCACTACCATAGGAAGCCTTGAATGCTCCCTCTTAATTGAGGAAGGCTATTTTCCCATTAACCTGCGCAGCTGGTCGAAGGGCCGATTGCACGGATTCAAAGGCAGAATCATGACGCTAATGATGCACGACAGTGGTTTGAAATACGAAGATCTGGAGATCGGAGAAGGCGACGTGGCCAAATCCGGTCAACGGGTTAGTGTGCACTATCGCGGGCGCTTGGAGGACGGTACGGAATTTGACGCCTCCTATAATCGCAACCAACCTTTTGATTTTAAGCTGGGCCTGGGCCAGGTGATTCGTGGCTGGGATCTGGGGGTCGCCGGTATGCGGGTGGGTGGCAAGCGCCAGCTCATCATCCCCTCGCAATTGGGATATGGTGCTGCCGGGGCGGCAGGGGTTATCCCACCCAATGCGACGCTGATTTTTGATGTGGAGTTACTGGCGATCTCATGAGGTTCGATCCACCTCTGGGTGCCATTGAGGCTGATGTCAGTCGTGCCCTGGCGGAAGATCTGGGTGAACACGGCGATCTGACAGCGGCCCTCATTCCCGTAGCGGCTTGTTCCGAAGCAAAAGTCATTAGCCGAGAAATAGCGGTGATCAGTGGCACCCTTTGGTTTAACACAGTGTTTCATCAACTTGACCCCAGTATCGAGATCCAATGGATGGTCGAAGATGGGGAAAGAGTCGTTGCCGATCAGATCCTCTGTCATGCCAGGGGTAACAGCCGGGTTTTGCTGAGTGGTGAACGTACCGCCCTGAATTTTTTGCAGACCCTGTCGGGCACGGCCACCCTGGTTGCTGACTATGTGGATGCGGTAGCAGGTACGAATACGCGCATTCTGGACACCCGCAAGACCCTACCGGGATTGCGCCTGGCCCAAAAATATGCGGTACGTTGTGGTGGAGGTGCCAATCACCGGGTTGGCCTTTATGATGCCATTCTCATTAAAGAGAATCATATCCAAGCGGCTGGCTCAATCGCTTCGGCCTTGAAAATGGCTCAGATTCAGGCTCCGGTTGGTGTTGAGATTGAGGTGGAGGTAGAAGATCTAGCGGGATTGGCGCAGGCACTGGAAACAGGTGCTCGTCGAATTTTGTTGGACAATTTTCCTCTGGAGAAGATGCGCGAGGCGGTGGCGTTCACTCAGGGTCGGGCACGCCTGGAGGCTTCAGGCAACGTGGATTTGGAACGCATTCGGCAGATTGCGGAAACCGGGGTGGATGACATCTCTATCGGTGCGCTCACCAAGCATCTGCAGGCAGTGGATTTGTCGATGCGATTTCAGTAGGAAGGGTGAAGCAGAACTCAGGCCTTCTCGTCGAGCAGTGTGCCCAGGATTTGGTCTTCGGCCTGGAGAACCTTGACGTTGGCCTGGATGTTATAGCTGTGCTCCTTCAGACCAACCAGGGTGCGCGCCAGATCCTGGTGCGATTCTACGGAATCGGTACCACTCAATTGACTGGCGCTGGCGATCTTGGCGGCGCTGGTGCGAAGACCAGACAAACCACGCTGGATGCCAAATAACGCGCTGGTGTTGATGGGGCCGATGGCCATTGTCCTACCTCCTGTCTAAAGTTTAAGGCCTTTTTCCTTTCTATTCCAGTGGCTTCTGTGGGTTCTGTGAACCAGTTCACGTTTTTTCCCAGGCCTTTTTGCTTGGGGGTAACACCAAACGGCAACCGGCAAAAAGGTGATTCCAGTGTGGTCGTCCCCGATGGCGGTAGGCTGGACGGCGTAAGGCCGGTTGGGTATGCAGGGAGCCGCCACGTAAGGCGATATGGTTGCCGTCAAAATCCATCGTGGCGTATAGCGAATGGGCCGGGGCCTGATAATTCTGATAAGGTGAAAAGAGGTTGGCGCACCACTCCCAGACCCGGGCATCGGTTGGTATGGCGCGGGTACGGATGGCTGCTTCCCATTGAAACTCGTGGGGCAGTACCGCTCCCTGGCTGGGACCATCCAGGCCCGAGGCCCAGGCAGCAAAGGCGCGGGCTTCATGTTGACAGAGACCCTGTACGGGGTCGGTGGGCACCAGATCAGCAGCGCCGTTGATGCTGAGCCCATACCAATGGCCCTGCTCATCCCTGCGCCAATGGAGGGGGAATCCTTTGGCTTCTGCCCGGCGCCAGGCCAGCCCGGCCTCGTCCCAAAGATCGTCACGCCCATAGCCACCGGCCTCCATAAAGGCCAGGTATTCGGCATTGCTGACCGGCTGAGTGGCGATGCGATACCCACCCAGCTCGATCACTTGTGGTGGCAGTTCGTTATCAAAGGCAGCTGGTTCATCGGTTCGATTGCCAATACGATAGGCCCCCTGGTCGACATCGGCTGTGGCAGGGGCTGGCTGTCGGCCCTCAAGAATCTGCCAGACATGATGGGGTGATACTTCGGTTTGGGCCAGACGCAGCAGGAGTTTGATCGACAGCATCTGCTCATAGGTGCGGGCATGCTCCTGCACGATGAAATGCAGAATCCCCGCCTGCTCCATCAGCGGATGCTCTGGTAGCTGACCCGGGTTGGCCAACAGCACCAGATGGTGATCCAGAATCTCGGTGGCCCAGTTCAGCAAATGGTCTTTGGGCGGCATTTGGGCGCACTGCTGTGCCAAGGGCGCTTCGCCGTGGCGAAACAGGTGGGCAATCCGTTGTGAGAGATCGTCATCGCCCTGAATGATCTCTCGTAGCCAGTAAAGCTCACGGTAAACGCATTGTCCCAGTAGATGGGCCAGGGAGCTCAGCTCGGGATGTGGACGTTGCGGAAGTTGATCGTCCTCAGTCTGCTCTGCCAAATGGAGCAGCAGCTGATGCAGATTGGCCAGTTGGCCCAACAGGTCAGAGGGTGGTGAGGTGCTCATGCCGGGACTTTAACACAGCTCCCGGCGGCACCCATTTGCGAAGAATCAAACGCACCCAGTGGGTTTGGGCAGTGCCCCCCATTTGCAGATCAATTTCATGGGTCCTTTTTTGAAGATGCCATAAAGGTGCTTGCTGTCTACGCCGACCTTTTTCGAGAACTTGCGGATGGGAGGTACTACCCCATCCTCATCGTACATATGGCGGGCGCTTTGAATCAGCCCCATCATCTCTTCGGTCATCTCATAGCCATCCTGGGTTGCCAGATAGCTGGCTACTTTTTCGCTCCAGTCGTCTCGATTACGCAAAAAGCCTTCACCATCTAAATCCAGATTCATGACTCATCCTCCACTATTTCTGATTAAAAAGCTTGGTTATGGCTAGTTTATGTTGCTTCAGGGCAAAATCAAGCGGGAAAATCTGGAGAAAAAGAGGGGTTAATGAGGGGGGTGGCGGGCCGCTTGAATGTGGTCCAGACATTGAAATACTTGGCTGCTGGCTTCCTCCATTTGCTGCAAAGCCAACTGCAACTTCCGATAGTCCTGATTGTCGGGACGGAGATGTTCAAACACCTCATTGGTAGCATCATGGACTTGGGAATGGGGGTGCTCCAGCTCTCTGTAATGGGAACAGGTGGAAAAAAACTGGTAGCCTTCGCCTTCCTCATACCATTTCCCCAGGCGACAATTGTGGTGATCCACAAAGGAGAATGCGGGTTCGTGCATGTTCACGGAGAGGTAGGTGTTGACCTTCCAGATGATGTGATCCACCTTGGCTAGGCTCATGAAAATGCTGTCTACCATGAACGATATGTCTTCAAAGTAACCCTTGAGATTGTTCTCCATGGTATTCAATTCTTCTTTGAAACCGTTGACATCTTGATTGACGCTGACCACCATTTTGTCCAGATCGCTAAATATACTGCTGACTTGGCCAACGTTGGACAACATGGCCTGGATCACATCATTGGTTTCGTTGATGGCGGAACGGGTCTTGTCAGCCAGAGTGCGTACCTCGTCAGCGACTACGGCAAAGCCGCGTCCGTATTCACCGGCGCGGGCGGCTTCAATCGCGGCATTCAGCGCCAGTAGGTTGGTCTGTTCGGCAATACCCTGCACCAGGGAGAGTACCGAGCTGATCTCATTGGCTCGAGATGACATATCAGTGACGGTCTGTCCAGAAGAGTTGGCAGACGCTGTCAAACTACTCAATTCGGTGGCAATCTCATTGAGATGGGTGGTCAGGCTGTCAAAGCTGGAGGTGGCTGAAGTGAGGCACTGCAGGGTGTGCTTGGCTGATTCTACTGAAGTGGCCAAATTACCCTGAACATCGGATAGGTCTTCTTTGATGCACTGATTCTCAAATAGGGAAAGCTCGTTGAGTTGGTCCTCACGATTATCCTGGGCAAGAGCTGCCAGATTGGCTTGGGCTGCGTCTCGTTCTTGCCGCAAGCTATCTGCTTCTTGTCGTAAGTGATTATTTTCGCGTTGAAGCGCCTCATATTCTTCGATTTTAATTTTATGGCCGAACAAGCTCATCCTACGCCTCCAGAATGATTTGGTAGGGCAAATACGTCAGCTCTACGATTAATTTGATTTCTCTCGTAATTATTTTTTTATTTATCTTCAGAGTTATTGCAGAAAAGTATTCAGGATGCCAATATTTTTCTGCCCATCAGAAAAAATAGCGGCTATTCAAAATAGAGGGACGGGCTGATAAAACCGATCAGAGGCGACCAGGCAGCCAGAGCGAAAGTGCTGGCCAGTAAGTGATGAGAAGTACGGCGGTCAACAGAATAAAAAACCAGGGCAGTGTGGCGCGATAGAGCTGCATCACCGGCTTATTAAAACGATAGCTGGCGATGAAGAGGTTCATGCCTACGGGCGGGGTGAAATAGCCGATCTGCATATTGGCAAGAAAGATGATCCCCAGGTGTACCGGATCGACTCCATAACCCACGGCCATGGGCAACAGCAATGGCACCATGAGAACCAGAGCGGAAAAGATGTCCAACAGCATGCCCAGTCCCAGCAGAAAGAGGTTGAGCAGCATGAGGAAGGTCATGCGGTCATGTATCCAGGTCTTAACGCCATCAAAGAGCTGGGTCGGCACCTCGGCATCGATCAGATAGTTGGTGGAGGCCAGCGAGACCCCCAAGATCACCAGAATACCGCCGACCGTAATCATGGATTCCCGCATGATGGCAGGCAGCTGACGCCAGCTGATCTCGCGGTGGATGAGGGTAGTCACCACCAACACATAAAAGGCCGTTACCGCTGCCGCTTCGGAAATGGCGAAAAAGCCGCTATAGATACCACCTAAAACCACCAGAGGCAGGGGCAGTTCCCAGGCCGCCTCACGCACTGCTGCCAAGGCCTCACTGCCCACAAAAGGTTGGGGTTCCTGCTTGGGGCGCTGATTGATGCTCCAGGCCGCCAGCAGTAGCAACATCAACAGGCCGGGAAAGATTCCAGCAAGGAACATGTCCTCCACATCCAGGGCCTTGCCAACCCCCAACTGCTGGGCAATGAGGGCGTAAAGGATCAAGGGCAGGGCAGGGGCGAACAGCAATCCCAGGCTACCCGAGGTGGTAACCAGGCCCAGGCTGAAATTGTCCTTGTAACCGGCCTGGGTCAGGGCGGGATAGAGCAGGGCACCCAGGGCGACGATGGTCACTCCGGAGGCGCCGGTAAAAGCGGTGAGAAAGGCACAGGCAGTCAGAGAGACCAGGGCCAGTCCGCCCGGAAGCCAACCCAAGAGGGCATGGCTAAGCCGTACCAATCGCCGTGGTGCGCCACTTTCACTCAGCAAATAGCCAGCAAAGGTGAACAGTGGGATAGCAATAAGGATTGGCATGCTACCGATGCGATAAAACTCGATGACCACCACCTGTAGGTCGATATCGGTCTGATAAAATCCCCAAAGGGCGCCAGCAGCAATGACCACAAACAGGGGCACACCCAGCAGGGCCAATCCCAAAAGGATGAAGGTGATGCTCATGGGGCGGGCTCTGTTTTGGCAGGGCTCAGGGTGAGTGTTAAAAAACGCAGGGCTACCAGGCCGAATCCCAAGGGGAGAATCAACTCGAACCACCAGGCGGGTAAGCCGTTAAAGGCGACGGTGGCATCGCTTCTTTCCATAAGCACAAATCGTCCTGCATGCCAGGCGATGAGGCCGCAAACGCTGGCACTGAACAGGTGGCCGGCGCGGTTTACCCAGGCTGCCAGCTGTTTGGGCAAAAAACGATTGAGTACATCAATGCGGATATGGTGGTCGTTGCGGGTGGCGACCAGGGCTCCGATCATGGCCAGCCAAAGCACCATGACCCGCAATAACGGATCGGCCCAAGAAAAACTGAAACCGGCCAGATTGCGCAAGGCAATCTGAGCGCAGGCCAAGAGGATCATGGCCGTCAGCAGAAGACTGAGGAGCAGGTCCTCAGTGGTGGCGATCCAGCGTGCCAGCCGATCCAGCATCTACTCTCCGCGGGCCTTCTTGGCGAGGGTTTGAAAACGCTCGAGCAGCTTGGGACTAAAGCTGAGCTGGCCGGACATCTTTGCCACGGCGGCATTGACGGTACTGCGCCATTGGGCGACCTCAGCTGCTTCTGGCTGATCGATGGATATACCCTGGTTGGCCAATGCTTTGAACGCGTTTTGATTATCGGCACGGGTGTTTTTGTTCAGCTCTTGCAAGGCCTTGGCGAAGACGAGCTGGAGAATTGTCCGGTCCTCCGCGCTCAGTTTGGCAACCGACTTTTCGCTGACCACGATGGTCCCATAGGTATAGAGCAAAGGCATTTCGGTCAAATGTTTGACCCGAGTATGCCATTGCAGGGCGATGGTGGCGCTGGGAGGCATGGAAACAGCGTTGATGAGTCCGGTCTGCAACCCGGTGAGCACATCGGTCATAGATAGGGGAACCGGGGAAACCCCCAGGGCCTCCAGCGAGATCCGGCTCAGGGAGTCTCCCTCCGGTAGCCAGACCTTACGGGCGCGCACGGCCTTGATGGTGGTGATGGTTTTGTCCGACATCATGTAGGCAAAACCACCCTCAGTGATGCCAAAGCTGACAAAGCCCTCATCTTTGAGGCGCTGGATCAATACGGGGTCCAGCTCTTTGCGGACCAGATCCACCTGTGCGTAATCGGTAAAGGCAAAGGGGATGGCGTAGATTTGAGTATCAAAGTTGATGTAACTCATGCCCGCTGCGCCCAGGGCAGCGCCGTGCAGTTGGCCGACACGGATCTTGCTCAGTACACTCTTGTCTTCCCCCATGACCCCACCGGGGTAGAAGCGAATTTTGACCCGGCCCTGGGTCTTGGTTTTGATCTCTTTGGCAGCAGCACGAAAGCTGTTCATCCACTGAGTGCCGTCCGGGGCCAGGGTGGCGATCTTCAATGTGGTGGTGGCGTTGGCGTTGGGCAGCCAGAGACCCAGGCCAGCTAAAAGTGTGAACAGGATTTTCATGTAGAGGTCTCCTTAAAAAAAGTCGTCAGATTTCAGGGCACGGGCCTCTTGCTGTGCCATGACATTGGACAGGGTGAACCCCTCAATTTTGGGATTGGCCTTAAGCACCTCGTCCAGCAATCGATTGTGTAGATCCTCATCGTAGACCAGGCGGGCATAGTAACGGGCGTATTTGACCTTGACGACCAGATCCCTGCCCTGAGTTTGTTTGATCGCCTGCTCGAAATGTTGTTTGGCTGTCTCCGGTTTGCCGCCCAGGCTGGGAGGAATCTGGCTGCGCATGATGCCCAGATAGAGTTGTACCCGGCCATGGTCATAGTTCGGACTAAAGGCCGTAATGCGGGTAAAAATGTACTCGATCTTGGGCAACTGGGCCAGGGCATCATAATCACCCGGACGGGCCTGTAACCAGCCTGCCCACGCCGCGCCATAGACATAAAGTGGCTCCAGATAGCCCTTGCCGGTGCGGGCGATGGTGGGCTTGAACTGGTCAAACGGCTTGTCCTGACGCTTGCAGATGTCGGGGCGTGACTGGCAAAGTGCCCGGCCGGCGTAGTCAAAGGCTCGCTGGGTCAGTCGCTTGGCGCGATCCGGTTGATCGGTCAGCGCACCCGCATAGGCACCGTAAAGGCGTGAGGCCGCCATCAACAACTGCACATTATTCGGGTCATTGGTCAGCAGCCCATCCAGCATGATGAGATAAGAGGGCACACCCGCAATGATGGTGCCGGGATCATCGTGGTTGATGATGGCTTTGGTGAGGCCGTCCAGGCCCTGGGTCATGCGCTTGGCCACCTCCTCCTGCATGCGCGAGGTGAGATTTTCCGCGATGCGATCCGATATCTTTTCCACCAAAGCACAGCCGGTCAGATTCAGATTGGCAATTACAAAAAGGGAGAGGGACAGAAGGCGGCGCACCGAGATCATCCTGATATAAAGCGCTGTACGTTAGCGGCTTTTCTCCTGTGGCTCAATAGACAGGGGTTGAGAAATCTGGATTTAGCCATCCCATTTGGCCGATGGCACAGGGATGTATCAGCGGTTTCCGATAGCACCTGATTTGTCAGCAATGGACGCTGAAGCCGATCCTCCCTCGCAGGGTGGAGAAGCCGGTATCTGATCACCGCGTTTCAGCCATTGTTTCGGCGTCCAGGTGTGCAGGGCCAGGGCGTGAAGGCCCTGGTCAAAGAGGTCTTTCAGTAGCTGGTTGACCTGACGATGGCGTTCCAGAGTTTTGAGGTTATAAAACCGCTCGCTGACAATGAGTGCTTTAAAATGGGATTGAGACCCTGGCGGTACGGCGTGCTGGTGACTTTCATCTACCACCGCCAAGTGAACTGGAGCAAAGGCGTCCTGCAATCGCTGTTGAATCAGAATTTGTCGATTCATGGGTGGTCGTCTGATAAAACTTGGCCCCAGTCTAAGCTATTCGAAATAAACAATACCCACAACAAAAGCACAACAATTGACCATTAAGGTCAATGCAGATGGGACTTTTTGGGAAAGCCTCTGAATCTAGTCAGAGGCTTCCCAGGAATCGAAAGGCGCGTTTAGCGGTTGTTTTCGCCGTCTTCCTTCATTTTTTTCTTAACCCAGCCATACATGAAAATGGCCATGCCAATGATGAAAATAATGACAGCGAGAGAAGCCCAGAGTTCTGTTGTTAATGCTTCCACTGAAGATCTCCCCATAGTTAACCAGAAGTGGTTATTGATTCTAGGGAGAAAAGTGGGAAAGGGTAAATGATCTGCGTCAAATAACCCAATTTGCAGGCATCAATGCAGATTTTCGGGCTCTGCGGGCAGGTGGATCTCCAGCTCACTGACGCCGACAAAGTCTTCGATGGCGGCGATGACCCGAGCCAGGATAGGTTTCATCTCATCACTATAGAGTAGATGTCGGTCCAGGCCTTCGACCCAGGCATAAAGCGCTCGGCAAAGGTGGTCAATGGTGCGGACCTGATGCTCCAAATCGTGCAGTAGCCGACGATATTCGGTCAGAGTGGGCGCCATACCGAGATTGGCAAATAGCTCGGCCAGACGGGCCATGAGTTCGAGGGCATCTTCGCCCAGGCCAAAGTCTTCAGGCTGATAAGGGACCTGGCGCTGCGAAACCCGATCGACCCAGATACGATAACTGGCCTTTTGCAGCGAATGGTACAGGGGCTGTTCTGAAATCAGTAGTACCAACAGATAGTTGGCATTGGCGTAATAGGGCGCCCCCCGAATATCCCACTGGGCGTCGCTGAGAAAGCGAAATACCCGGATATGTTCGCGGAAGTCAGCGGCCTGAAGTTGGTCCAAAATCAGCAAAGTCGGTGCGCCATCACTGAAAGCACAGGCCTGGCTCATGATGTCATCGAAGGGCTCGATGGGAGGCTCTTCCCGGCCCGTTTCATCCTGGCTCGGTGGCAGGATGATTTCTGGTAGGGGTGGATGGGTTTGGGTGAAATCGTGATAAAGGATATGGGGGTAGTCCAGTGCCTGGGCCAGCGCATTGGCGAAGGCCGTTCGGTGTCGGCCAGCCTCCCCTTCGACATTGAGACAACGGATGCCCCGGATCTCGGCATTGAGCAGGCAACGAATCTGAAATTCGTAGTCTTCGTTCGATTCGAAACCGTGGGCCGCCATTCTGGCCCGCAAGGATTGGCTCATGGGATTCTTCCAAGGTTTCAGCAAGCATACCCCATTTCTAACCCGGTTTTGAAACCTTGCTCTGGTTGACTTTGTCTAGAAGGTGTCAGGAATGATTTGCGGGCACGACTCATACTAAGGACGCACTGACTCGCCAGGGTGCATAGGTGCGGACTGTCTTAATATAGGGGGGACATTCAATGAATCGATTGAAACAGCAAGGCGTTGTTTTGTTCCTGCTGATTTTCCTGCTGGTATCGGGGATCGTTGCCAGCCAGACTCATTCAACCCTAGCTAAAGGGGAAGGCGCGATGAAGAATGCCTCAGGAAAAACCGAAACCATTGTCTTTGGCATGGGCTGCTTTTGGGGTGCGGAGAAACGTATGGCCGCCCTGCCTGGCGTACTGGATGTGGTCAGTGGCTATGCGGGAGGCGCTTATGCTGATCCCACCTATGAAAAGGTCCTCTCAGCCGAGCACCAATCGGGTCTACGCAATCATGCCGAGGTGGTACAGGTGACCTTTGACCCGGTGCAGACATCCCTCTCTCAGCTCCTCATCGCTTTCTGGGAAAACCATGATCCGACCCAGGGAGATCGCCAGGGCAATGACCGGGGCTCCAACTATCGCAGTACCATCTATTACACTGATGAAAGCCAGAAAGTGGCCATAGAAATGAGCAAAGCTGCGTTCCAGCTAGCTTTGACCAAAGCGGGCTATGGCCCCATCACCACAGAGATTGCCCCCCTGAAAACCTTTTATTCCGCAGAAGAGTACCACCAGGACTATCTGGCCAAACATCCTAATGGCTATTGCGGCCTGGGGGGGACGGGGGTCAAGTTTCCTTCGGGTACCAGCGACCCTGTGGCCGCAACCCGGCAACCGCTGGATGCCCGTCAGCTGAATGCAGAGGCCCAACTGGTCATGTTCGAAGCGGAGCACTGCCCTTTCTGCAAGCTGTTTCGCCAGCAGGTTCTGGACAAGTGGCAGGCCAAGGTACCCATTGTCGCCAGCCTGTCCCCCACCCCCCCCCAAGGCTGGGCACTCAAAAAGCCCCTCTGGGCCACACCCACCATCGTGCTGTTTCGACAAGGAAAAGAGGTCGAGCGCTATACCGGGTACAACGGAGAACAGAAGCGGTTTTGGGACTGGCTCGGCTACGCTATCCTGAGCGAAGAGGAGCGCCAGATCGCCTATGGGCAGGGTACCGAGCGCCCTTTCTCCGGCTCATTACTGGACAATAAAGGCAAAGGCACTTACGTTGATCCAGTGACCGGTGTTCCCCTGTTCCGCAGTGGCGCGAAATTTGAGAGCGGCACCGGCTGGCCCAGCTTTTTCGATCCGGTTGAAGGCGCCATCACTCTGCACCAGGACAACAGTCACGGCATGAGCCGCACCGAGGTGCGCAGTGCCAGCTCGGGCATCCATTTGGGACATGTGTTTGACGACGGCCCATCGCCAACCGGCAAGCGATATTGCATCAACAGCAAGGTGCTTCGGTTTGTACCGGAAAGATAGAGGGGGGGCGGCTTGATTGAAAGCCGCCATATCCATTGGGCTCATCAGTCCAGGCCAAACCTTACTAAACGCAGTGGCTTGATGGGGCAATGCTGAGTACAATACCCCTTCTGTTCGCAATCTCATTGTCGTGGCGTAAAGGAATCACACATTCAGGGAGAACATCAATGTTCACAGAAAGATTTACTACCCTATTAATTTTCTGCATTATTTTTTTTGTTGGCCCGGCTTATGCGGGATGGGTTCCGCCTGCTTGGAGCTATGGGCAGACGATTGATCAGCCAGCTCAGGAAGCAAGCCAAATTGGTTGGGCCGAAGATCCGCGATGGCAAATGCTTGGCGATTCTTGGGGCGATGCTGACGGCGTTTCATGGGCGGTGCTCGATAATGATGGCAACCCCGGCGTGTTCGGTAACGAAACGATCCATGTTGGAGATCAGGTTGTTTTCAAGTTTGACATGTATAAAACCCTCTATGGTACTCATGACTTTGATGCCCTGAGAGCCTGGATCGATTGGGATCAAGACGGTTTCTCCTGGGCAGATATTGCCAGTGACATGATCCTCCAGGATCAGCTCTCATTTAATTCCTCGCACCTGTATAGCGACGATCCCTATGCCTGGGGCTGGATGGGTTCCCTTTACTACGCCAATTTGGCGCAATCCTTTCTATCACCGGTGATCAGTTTCACAGAGACTGGGGATTTTGACCTCCTTGCGCGGGTTCTTTGTAGCGATGATCTGGCGGGTGACTGGAACAATCTCACACCTTGGGCCAACGGTATGTATCAGGGTGAGGTAGAGATATACACCATCCATGTGGTTCCGCTTCCGTCTGCGCTGTTACTGTTTGGGGGGGGGGTAATATCCTTAGGTTTCTTCCGGAGAAAAGCGAAGCCTTAGGAATATTGAGTGGGCGGTATCCGTTGCTAGTGGTGGTTTGTTTCCAGTAGTTCAACGATATTCTTGTGGCCCGTTTCCTGTGCCCAATCCAGGGCACTCTTCCCTTCCTGATCCCGCAGATCGGGGTTGGCACTACGCTCTAACAGGAGTTTGACACTCTGGGTGTGGCCTTGCTTGGCGGCCCAGATGAGGGCTGACCAGCCTTTGGTGGCCTCTTGATGGTTGATGTCGGCGCCAGCATCCAGTAACGGGATTAGGATGTTGGCGTGGTTGTTGGAGGCAGCCAGCAGCAGCGCTGTATAGCCGCCCTTGTCCTTGAGATCAACCTCGGCACCTAGCAACAGCAATCGCTCCACCACATCCAGGTGACCGTTGAGGGCAGCCTTCATCAGCGGTGACCACTGGCAACTGTCGCGGACATTGGGCTCAGGCTGTTCGGCCAAGAGGCTGTTGAGCTTGTTGATATCACCCTGTTCGGCGGCCTGGAGGAGAGACGCTTTCGCGGCTTGCGGGTCGGGTTCCGGCTCGCCGCAGGCGGTCAGCAGAAGCAGGAGGGAGAGACTCATGGCGGTGGTTTTCATCATGGTGCTATTGTCGAAGCCGGAAAAGGGATTGGCCATGAAGAATATCAACGGCTGCCTCAGGGCGTCCGCGCCAGCGCCCAGACATCCACTCGCCTGACACCCGCTGCCTTGTACATCCGACTCACCTCTCTCAGGGTGCTGCCGGTGGTGAAGACATCATCCAGTACAGCCACATGATCGAATGCCAGGGGCTGATTCAAGGCAAAAGCGCCACGTAGATTCTTTTTCCGCGCTTTCTGGTCCAGCCCGGCTTGGGGTGGCGTGGCTCGGATGCGTTTTAGTGCCTGATGGTTCAGGGGCAGATGAAGTCGGCGACTGAGCAGGCGGGCGATCTCCAGTGCCTGGTTGAAGCCACGCTCTTTGAGTCGCGAGGGATGCAGTGGTACCAGCAGCAGACATTGAGGTAGTTCGATCTGTCGTCGCTGAATATCCTCTGCCATGAGATCCGCCAGCAGGCGAGCATTTTGTAGTTGGGCCTGGAATTTGAGCCCAGTGATGAGGCTCGGCAAAGCACGCTGGTAGAGAAAGGGGGCGTAGGCGCTGTCGAAAGGTGGCGGGGATTTCAGACACTGGCCGCAGAGATTGCCCTGGGCCAGCGGTTTGGCACAGCGCAGGCAGGCGTTGCCCATCCTAGGAAGTTCGGCATAGCAGTGGGCGCAGAGATCCCGTTGGGCTTCGCCGGGTGCGCCACAGAGGATACAGGTCGCGGGGAAAAGCCGAAATTGGATAAAATCCATCCAGTGGTTAACCATTTTTCCATTCCTGGTTGACAGTGCTGCCGGGATCGGCTGAACTGGCCCTTTCTCAATTCTAGCCATATCCCCAACGAGGAAGCCATGCCAGACATCTCCCTTCGCCATGACTGGTCGATCGACGAGATCGAATCGCTGTTCAATCAGCCGTTCAATGACCTGCTGTTCCGTGCCCAACAGATCCACCGTACTCACTTCGACCCCAATCGGGTGCAGGTCAGCTCCCTGCTCTCCATCAAGACCGGCGCCTGCTCCGAGGATTGTGGTTACTGTTCTCAGAGTGCCAAGCATAAAACGGAGCTGGAGAAGGAGAAATTGTTGTCGGTGGCCGAGGTGACCAAGGCCGCAGAAAAGGCCAAGGCCCAGGGTGCCACCCGCTTTTGCATGGGCGCGGCCTGGCGCAATCCCACCGACAAGAATCTGGATCGGGTGGTGGAGATGGTGCAGGCAGTGCGCGATCTGGGGATGGAGACCTGCGTCACCCTGGGGATGCTTGAGGCCCATCAGGCCAAGCGCCTGAAACAGGCCGGGCTGGACTACTACAACCACAACCTGGACACCTCACCCGAGTTCTATGGCGAGGTCATCACCACCCGCACCTTCCAGGATCGGCTTGACACCCTGGCTCATGTGCGTGAGCAGGGCATTAATGTCTGCTCCGGCGGTATCCTGGGCATGGGGGAATCGCGCCGCGACCGGGCCTCCATGCTGCACGAGCTGTGCACTCTGCCTAAACATCCTGAATCGGTGCCGATCAATCTGTTGGTGCAGATTGAGGGCACCCCCCTGTATGGTGCCGAGGCATTTGACCCGCTGGAGTTCGTGCGTACCCTGGCGGTGGCACGCATCCTCATGCCTCAATCCCATGTACGGCTCTCAGCAGGGCGTGAGCAGATGTCTGATGAGATGCAGGCCCTCTGTTTTCTGGCCGGGGCCAATTCTCTTTTCTATGGTGAACGTCTGCTCACTACCGATAATGCCGATGCTGAGCGCGATCGCCAGTTGTTCCAGCGTCTGGGGCTGGCGATGGAGGCGAAAGAGGAGGCCCAGGTCGAGACCCTCAAACACTGTGCAGGCGGCCATTGATCAGTCACCAACTGAGACAACGCCTGACGGCGGATCTGGAGACCCGACGCCAGCAGCAACGTTACCGGCAGCCCAGGAGTCTGGAACGCCAGGGCGTTTGGGTGCGCATGGAGGGCCATGAACTGCTGGCCTTCTGCGGTAATGACTATCTGAGCCTGTCGCAACACCCCCAGGTCTGTGTGGCGGCAAAGCAGGCCATCGATCGCCACGGCGTGGGTAGCGGTGCGGCCCATCTGATCAGCGGCCACAGTACTGTTCATCAGGCCTTGGAAGAGGAGCTGGCCGCTTTCTGTGGCTGCGAACGCGCTCTGCTGTTCTCCACCGGCTATATGGCCAATCTGGCTCTCATGGCCACCTTCGCCGGGCGTAGCGATCACCTGTTTGAGGATCGCCTCAACCACGCCTCGCTTATCGATGGTGGGCTGGCCAGCACGGCGCAGATGCGGCGCTATCCCCATTTGGAGATGCCCGCTTTGCGCCGCTTTTTACAAGAGGCCGATGGCGGCCAGAGGCTGGTAGCGACGGATGCCGTCTTCAGCATGGATGGTGATCTGGCTCCCCTGCCGGAACTGCTGGAGATCTGCAGTCTGGAACAAGCCCTGCTGGTGGTGGACGATGCTCATGGTTTTGGTGTGCTTGGGCCGGGTGGACGTGGCACCCCGGCCCACTTTGGTCTGGCCTATGCCGATCTGGACCTTTATATGGCAACCCTGGGCAAAGGTCTGGGCGTCTTTGGTGCCTTTGTCGCGGGTAGCCAGTTGCTGGTCGAACACCTCATCCAGCAGGCGCGACCCTACATCTATACCACGGCGACCCCACCTGCTTTGGCGGAGGCCACCCGGGCGGCTCTGAAACTGGTGGCCGGGGCAGATGCCGAGCGGGATCATCTGCATCAATTGGTGGCCCGGTTCCGTCATGGAGCCGAGCAACTGGGGTTATCGCTGTTGTCCTCTCAAACCCCAATTCAACCCATCCTGTTAGGCAGTGAGTCCCGCGCCCTGGCCTGGAGCCGGGCTTTGAAGGAACGGGGCCTCTGGGTCAGCGCCATTCGCCCACCCACCGTTCCGGAGGGCAGCTCGCGCTTACGTCTGACCTTTTGCGTCGAGCATCAACCTGAGCAGGTCGACCAATTGCTGGAGGCCCTGGGCGAGATCGCTGCCGGAGAAAATCAGTGAAGCCGTTGGTGCTGGTGCACGGCTGGGGTATGAATGCGGCGGTCTGGGCACCTCTATTGCCGACTTTAAGCGAGTTCTGTCAGCCCCTGCCTCTGGAATTACCCGGCCATGGCGAACAGCCTTTTCACGACGAGCAACATCTGAGTGACTGGGCCGCCGCCATGCTGCAACAAGCGCCGGAAGGCGCTTGGTGGCTAGGCTGGTCACTGGGGGGTGAAGTGGCTCTGCAAGCTGCTCTGGATCAACCTCAGCGCATCAGCGGTCTGTTGCTGACGGCTTCCTCCCCCTGCTTTGTGCGCCAAGATGACTGGCCCCAGGCCATGCCTCGCGGTACCCTGACTGGCTTTGCCGAGAGTCTGGCCCAGGATTATCAGGGTACCCTGGGCCGCTTTCTGGCCTTGCAGGTGAGGGGTTCCGACGCCGGTCGCACCCAACTGCGCCAGTTGAAAGAGGGCTTAGTGCAGCGACCCATGGCCGACCCTGCTGCCCTGGCTGCTGGGTTGAATCTCCTGCGCGAGACCGATTTGCGCTCCGATCTGGCCAACCTGGATTGCCAGAGCCAGTGGCTGTTCGGTGAGCGAGACAGCCTGGTACCGATCGGTCTCGCTGATGCCCTGACTGCGCTATTACCGGCTGCCCCGATTCGGCGTCTCTCCGGTGCTGCCCATGCCCCCTTCCTTTCCCATTCCGAGGATTGGCTTCACTGGGTGCGCAAGGCGATGACATGAGCCGAATTTTGGATCGAAAACGGGTGCGTCGGGCCTTTTCTGGTGCAGCCGGGGGCTACGATCAGGTGGCCGGGTTGCAACGGGAGATTGCCGAGCGGCTGCTGTCGCGTCTGGACTACATTCGCCATCAGCCCCAGGCCATCCTCGATTGTGGAGCCGGGACGGGTTACGCCAGCGGCCTGCTCTCCAAGCGTTTTCCCAAGGCCCGCATTCTGGCGCTGGATTTTGCTGAGACCATGCTACACAGTGCTCGCCGTCGTGGCCGTTGGCTGCGCCCCGTGCGCCCTCTCTGTGCCGAGGCAGAGCGTCTGCCATTGGCTTCGCATTCACTGGACCTGATCGGCTCCAACGCCATGCTGCAATGGTGTGATCAGCCCAGCGCCGTCTTTGCCGAATGGCTACGAGTCACCCGCCCCGGCGGTCTGCTCATGTTCAGTACCTTCGGCCCTGGCACCCTGTCCGAGCTGGCCCAGGCTTGGTCTCAAGTGGACGACTATCCCCATGTGAGCCCCTTCGTCGATATCCGCGATCTGGGCGATCAGCTCATGGGTGCGGGTTGGGAGGGCGCGGTGCTGGATGTGGATCGCATTCGCCTCAGCTATGCCGATGTACCGCAACTGCTGCGGGATATCAAAACCCTGGGGGCAGGCAACGCCGTGGTGGGGCGACGCCCAGGCCTGACCGGCAAGGGTCGTTTGGTCCAATTGACTCAGGCCTATGAGACTCTGCGGGACAAATCGGACTTGCCGGTGAGCTATGAGGTCATCTATGGTCACGCCTGGGCACCCAAACAGCGCCAGATTGGTGGCGTCACCCAGGTGCCGTTGGAGGGCATTAAATGGCAGCGTTAAACGGGATTTTTGTGACCGGCACCGATACCGATGTCGGCAAGACCGAGATCAGCCTGGGCCTCATGGCCTATTACCAACAGCAGGGTCTGCGAGTGCTGGGGATGAAGCCGGTGGCCACAGGCGGCCAGCCCGGCCCGGAGGGCCTACGCAATGGCGATGCCGAATGCCTGCTGACCCAGGGTTCCGAGTCCGTGCCCTATGAGTGGGTCAATCCCTACTGTTTCGAGCCAGCCATCGCACCCCATCTGGCCGCGCAAGAGGTGGGCGAAGAGATCGATTTTACCCGCATCGGCCAGGCCTTCATGCAGCTTTCAGCCCGGGCCGACCTGGTCATCGTCGAAGGGATTGGCGGCTGGCGTGTTCCCTTGGGCATCGGTCAGGATGTGGAGACCATGGCAGAGCACCTGGGCCTGCCCGTCGTCCTGGTAATCGGCCTGCAACTGGGCTGCCTGAACCTGGGTCTGCTCAGCGCCGAGGTATTGGGCACCGGCGGCCTGCCCTTTCTGGGCTGGGTGGCCAACACCCTGGATCCTGATATGCCGGCTTTGGCAGGAAACCTGGAAGCTTTGCAACAAAGAATCCCAGTGCCCTATCTGGGCCAGGTGCCCTATCTGGCCGAATCAGATCCCGAGCGGGTCGCTGATGCTCTGGTTAAAGACTACTTACCGACGTAGGGTGGATAAGCGCAGCACGTCCACCAAAGTTGTTGGAAATGCGCGTTGCCTGTAGTGTAACGGGGCCGTCCATTGTCCATCATAATTTTGACCATAGTTGGTGCAACACAATTGAAAAAAACGATTTTGATAGCGTTCCTTGTTTTATGTTCTTCGGCTAATGCTGGATTTACAACGGCAATTGGCTTGCTAGAACAGTGTGAGAGCGGCTCTATTCGAGAGTGCGACCTGTTTATCGAAGGTGTTGTTGGGGGAATGAGGGCAGAACAGAGCAATAAGCTGGGTGCGTTGCGCGGTATTTATGAGTACCTCATGGACAACTTAAGTGGACAAGATGCTGAAAATGTTAAGAAAGGTTTTGCTCTGGTTCCAGCTTTATGTATCTACCCAAATCTAAGTTCCGAAACGATTCGGCAAGTAGTGGTGGGCTATGCCAAGTCACATCCTCAAAAGCCGGAAACGTCGGCAGCATGGCTTGTATTTGATGCTTTGCAAGCCAAATATGGCTGTAATTTACACTTCTAACAACTCACGAATAACGCTCGCCAATAACAAAGCATCATCGAGTCCTGTTCCAGCAGATAAAACTCACCTCCCTTTCCTCTGATTCCCACGGTCCTCCGTGGGAACCCACACTCTGTACTGCCGCGTACTGCCATGGGCATTTCCACGCAGGAGCATGGGAACGAGAGGAACACAGGTGGCCAGTGTTTTGAGTGGAGATTACCTTCCCTTGGCAGTCTCATAGGCCAGCGGGCCGTCCAACATGTCATCCAGATAGATTTGATAAAGCTTTGGCTCGAAGATGGAGTTGACGATGGCATTGTCCACGGGCTGGGTGTCACGGCCAAAGACCCGTGCGGCGGCAAAGCCTTCCTGATCGAGAAACTTCAGATGATCGGGCAGCGCCTTCAAGCTGGCGCCACTCTTTACCGCTGCCAGATGAAATCCCCAGGTGCCGAACGAGGGAATGGTGACGTGGAAGCTGTCGGTCTGGCCGAAGACCGCTGCCAGGGTTTTGCGGATCGACCAGAAGGTGCGGCGCGAGAAAAAGGGTGAGGAGCTTTGGGTGATCAGCGCCGCATCCTCGGTCATGCGCTGGGCCAGCATGTTGTAGAACTCGATAGAATAGAGCTTGGAGATGGCTTCGTTATGCGGGTCGGGAAAGTCCAGAATCACCCGGTCATAGCGAATCGGGGTCTCGCGGATATAGACGAAGGCGTCCTGGTTGTGGATATGCACCTTGGGATCCGAGAGGCTGTGCTGGTTGATCTCCACCAGTGCCGGGAAGGCCTTGCCCAGGTGGGTCATGGCCGGGTCGATGTCAACCAGGTCGATGCGCTCGATTTGCGGATATTTCAGCAACTCGCGCACGGCCAACCCATCACCGCCACCCATCACCAGCACCTGTTTCGCCGGGGATGCGGTCCAGTTCATCAGCGGATGCACCAGGGCCTCGTGATAGCGGTATTCATCCCGCTGGGAAAATTGCAGATTGCCATCAATGAAGAGCCGCAGATCCCGCAGGGGGATGTCGCGGGTGACCACCAGATTCTGATAGGGTGTGTGTTTTTTCCAGATGATCTGGTCGAAATAGAGATGGTGTTGGGCAAAGGCGGTGAGGTAGGAGCCGGACAGGGTCAGTCCGATCAGCAGGGCAAAGATACCGCCAGCCATGACGCCCAACCGACGTGGGCGGTTCACATATTGCCGCAGCCAGATGATGTTGAGGATGGCGATAAAGATGTTGATGAGGCCGATGGCGAAGGAGGAGGCCACCAGTCCCAGGCTTGGCAGGAGCAGCAGAGGAAAGCCGACCGATCCGATCAGGGCGCCGATGTAGTCCAGGGACATCACATTGGCGATGGATTTGCGCGTGCCCTTAGCGGCGGAGAGGATGCGGGTCAGTAGCGGGATCTCCAGCCCCACCAGGGTGCCGATGGCCAGAATAAAGCCGAACATCAGGCTGGTATAGAGGGCGGGGGTGAAGGGAAAGGCCAGAAAAAGGGTGATGCTACAGAGGCCACCGACAACGGCCAGGGCCATCTCCACATAGATGAACACTTGAACTAACTGATCGCCGATGAACTTGGTCAGGTAGGAACCAATGCCCATGGAGAACATGAAAAAGCCGATGGTGAGAGAAAACTGGTAGACAGAGTTTCCCATCAGGTAACTGGAGACGGTGCCGATGATCAGCTCATAAACGATGCCACAAAGGGCGACGATAGCGATGGAGACCAGCAGAATCCCGGTCTGTGTGGCCGGAAGGTCACGATAAAGATCCTGTTCAGACGGATTGAGGTTGGTGTCGGTATCGGTAGGAGAATCTGACATAGGGGCGCCCAGAAACGACAACGGAGCTGACAGGCAGCTCCGTTGTCCTCAGAGAAAAAGCGATTTTGCGATTATTTCCTGCTGGAAGAGCCGCCGGAGCGGGAGGCACTTCTGGCGCTCTGATAACTGCTGGGTGAAGAGACGCGGCGGTTATTGAATGCGCCAGGCCTCACACCGGCAGCCATCTGACGACCCAAGAGGTGACCCATGAGTGCACCAGCCAAAAAGCCGGTGCCGGCGCCACGGAAGGTGGAGGTGCCGGTCTCATCGGTGGCGATCAGACGACTGTTCTGGCTGTCGATCTCGACGGTGAAGATAGTTTTTTCGCCGGAGTCTTTGATGTTGTTTTTGTTGTCATCCTTAAAACCATCGAAGCTGGCATCTTTCTTCAGGGCCACACCGATGGGAGAAGGATAGAAGGCAGGCTGGGCGTTGTAGGCTTGCTGCAACTCTTTGATCAGCGCGGGCATTTGCTCTTCCGTTATTTTGGCGATGTTCTGGCTTTTCAGTTGGCTGTCAAACTTTGTCAGGGCATTCAGGGTTCGATCCAAAACGGCAGAAAGATCCGCGCTTTTCGGTGAACCACTGCAGCCAGCGAGGGAAGCTGTTAATACGGCAGCGGAAAAAAGGGCCAGTAGTTTTTTCATGGGTATTTCCTCCTTCATTGTCATGAAGATAACCAAACTCAGTGGGTGAATTATTATCTGGGGGTAACTTACCAGTTTCTGTTCTCGAATGGGAAGTGATATTGGTCACTTATGGATTTTTCAGCGTCCAGTAGGCCTGAGCCACACCCTTATCGTAGAAATCCCGCAGTTTGCCCTTGAATCGAAAGCCTGCATGATCCAGGGTGGCGGCGGCAAGGTCCGAGATGTCCTCGGGCAGAGCAGCCATGAGTATTCGGGCCTGTTTTTTCCTGGCTTCTGATAAGGCCTCTTTCAGGCCCTCAACGCCCTCCATATCCGGGGTCGATTCCCACTGCAGCTCATAGCCATCTTCCGACTCATCCGCCGGGTGGATACCGGAGAAACGAACGCCTGCCGCCGGAATGGGTTGCTGGGGCGTAAGGTTGAATCGTTTGTTTTCCAGGCCAAAAAGGATCATAGCCTCACCCTGGTCATGGTAGTCGTCGATCTGCAGCTCTTTTTCCGCGCCCATGGACTGGTAAAAGGCGTGGGCAGCGGCGTAGATCATCTCGCCATCCTCCTGGTAATCACTGGAGGCGATGAAAAGTTTGCGCACGTTGTCGGTATCCATGATGTCGAGCAGCCTGTTCACCATAAATTTGCCCGCACCCTGGCCCTGGTGGGCGGGGTCGAGGTAAGTCCAGGAGAGCCAACCAATGCCAGGAATATCGCTGGCCAGGGAATAGCCGGTCATGCCGATGATGCGACCGCGCTCCTCCAGCACATACATACCTTTGCCTTCACGCTCGTTCAGGTTCTCTTCAGCCTCTTCCGCATCGTCTTCATCGGTTTCGGCAATGATCTCGATCACTCTGGGCAGGTCATCCTCGACCATGGGTCGCAGATGGTAGGGTTCATCTCCTCCCGATTGTTGGTTGGGAGCCGGTGGCGGCACCTGCGGTTTTTTCTTTTTGAAAAGACTACCAAACATGGCAATAACTCCCCCTGTGATGGCGCCGGTGGCGTGAGCGACCACGGCATTGTCTACATATCCGATAGCAATTATAAGGGCAAAAGAGAGGGCAATCAGAGTCAGTTTGATGAGGCTGATGCCCACTTGGTGCAACGTAACCCAGGCCGCGAGACCATAAGCCCCGGCAGAAAGGCCAACAAATCGCCCATCAATCAGCAGATATTCCATGATGCTGCCTAATATCAGGCTACCCAGGGCGACACCTAACATGAAAGGCCCACCCCTGGCGGATTCGCAGTAATGGCCGCAATAGGCAATGACAAAGAGATTCAGGCCCAAATGGGCCAGATTCTGATGGCGGAAAAGGTTGCCCAACAGGTCAAAAAACGCTTTCGGTTCCGAAGGCGGTCCCGGTATGAGCCAATAGGCAGCTAAGGCGATGATCAGCACCAGATTGGTATAGGGTGTCTGGAGTACTGGGTGAAGCCAGGGAGGGACTGCACTCATGGGCGGCATATCTCAATCGGGCCAGTTGGAAGCTGATCCCGAATAAATTGGATCAGACGATGGGCCTGCTGCTGGAAGATCTCAACCGAGTCGTGCTTTGCCCCAGGCACAGCGAGAATCTCAACCGGTCTTTGCGCTGTGGTTCGTGATGCAATCAGATGCATATCCTCAATGGGAACGACCCGATCATCTGTGCCATGGGCAAGTAACACCGGGCAGTTTACCAGGGTGATGCAGTTCATGGGCGCGATGTCGTCAAAACGAAAGCCGATGACCCATTGGATGTAGCTCATGATCAGGGTGCGCAGAAAGGGCGGCAGCCAGGGACGGTTCAAATGGCGACCCAAAACGAGATGGGGGTGGGCAAAACCCGATAGCCCCAAGAGGAGACCAATGTCAGAACGGCGAGAGGCTGCCAGGATGGCGGCAGCAGCACCGATGGAGTGACCCATGACCAGGATTTGATCGCTTGGCCGATTGGCCTTGACCCAGGCCAAGGCATGATCCAGGTCCTCTGCAAAACGGGGCAGAGAAGAAAAACTATCAGGATCACTCTTGCCATGGTTGCGGGCGTCATAGAGCAGGACATTGATCCCAGCCTCATGAAAGGGCTTCGCTAAGGGCAGCATCATCTCCGCATTGCCCCCCCAGCCATGCACGACCACCAGAGTCATGGCGCTGTTGTTAGCGGGAATGAACCAGGCAAAGAGTTGTTTGTTCTTGACGGTGGGGACGAACAGCTCCTGAAAGGACATTCCTGATGCTGCTGGAGTGCCCTGCTCAGCGATACGTGGCGCCCGATAGACCCAGTGCAAGATGGTGGGAAAGAGCAGGATGAGAAGCAAAAGGAGCGAGAGGGTGATGGAGAGTACGGCCATGAATTGTCAATCGGGTCAAGCTGAAATGATAGGCGTGACCTGTGGAGTCAGTGATGTTGCCAGGATTTTATCTCTCTGCATCTACAATTGATAGAAAGGCGTCAAATTGGCCAAGCTCCTTGAATGAAACAGGCACGGTGGTGTACTTGAATGCCTAGGAATCAGCCGGATTTTCCAGGGGATCGATGGTCTCTTCGAGCCGATTGGGCTGGATCAGGGAAAGAAACTGGCGGGTACAGGCCTCCCAGGAGTAGCTTTCAGCAGATTGGCGGCAGAGTTTGCTGTCGACTTTCAGAGCGTTGTCCATCGCGGTCTGCAGGTCGCTGTCTATCCAACCATTGGTACCGTTTTGGATGACATCAAGGGGACCCTCGACGGGGTAAGCCGCGACGGGAACACCGCAGGCCATGGCCTCGAGCATGACCAGGCCGAAGGTATCGGTCTTGCTGGGAAAGACCATGACATCTGTTGAGGCGAGATGGCGGGCCAGATCGCCGTTTTCCCGGTAGCCGAGGAAGTGGGCTTGAGGGTATTTCTGTTTTAGCGTGTCCAGGGCTGGGCCGGTGCCGATGACAACCTTGGAGCCATCAAGTTTGAGATTGAGAAAATCTTCGATGTTCTTTTCCACCGCCACCCGGCCCAGATAGACGGCAATAGGCCGGGGCAGATCCAACACCGATTCATTGCGGGGTTTGAAGTGTTCGGTGTCGACGCCGCGGGTCCAGTATTCCAGGTGCTTGAAGCCCCGTAGTTCCAGAGCCTGTTTCATAGAGCTGGTGGCGACCATGGTCAGCACCGCCTGACTATGGAAGGCGCGAATAAAGGCGTAGGAGAGGGAGAGCGGGACTGGCGCGCGCAGGCGCACATATTCCGGAAAACGGGTGTGATAGGTGGTGGTGTAGGGAAAGTGGTTCCGCAGGCAGTAACGGCGACCGGCCCAGCCCAGAGATCCCTCGGTGGAAAGGTGGATGGCATCGGGTTGGAATTCGTTGAGCAATTGTTTGACTTTGCGGTAGGGAAAAAGCACCAGGGGGATGTCGGGGTAGGTCGGCATTGGCAGGCTACGGAACTGCCCTGGATTGATGCACAGCACCTCGTGTCCCCACTCTTCCAGTAGGGAAATGGTCTTTTTCAGGGTGCGAACGACCCCGTTAACTTGTGGATGCCAGGCGTCCGTTATGATCGCTATGCGCATAGTCATCCTCTTTTTGATCCAGAAGTTGCATGGAATCGTCGACCCAGCGGATCAGACGCAGGCTGCCATCAGGGTCTTCGGCCATGGCCGTACAGCTTTCCACCCAGTCACCGCAGTTGGCATAGGTGATACCGTTGAAGTCACTGATGATTGCATGATGGATGTGACCGCAGATAACGCCATCCATCTGGCGTTCACGGACGGCATGGATGACGGCACTTTCGAAGTTACCGATATACTTCACCGCCTCTTTGACCTGCTTTTTCAAATAGGCCGAGAGTGACCAGTAGCGGAAACCGAACCGCCGCCGAATCCGGTTGAACCAGCGATTGAGCCAAAGCAGCAGATCATAGGCACCGCTGCCGAAATGGGCCAGCCACTTGTTGTTCATCACCACGCAGTCGAATTCGTCACCGTGCAATACCAGCAGGCGCTTGCCGTCGGTGGTCTCATGAACGGCCTCTTTGCACACCTCAACACCGGAAAAGTCGAAGCTGAGATAGTTGCGAAACAGCTCATCGTGGTTGCCGGGCACATAGATGACCCGGGTGCCCTGTTTGGCCTTGTCGAGTACCAGTCGCACGATTTCGTTATTGATCGCAGGCCAGTGCCAGCCCGATTTCATTTTCCAAATATCGAAGATATCGCCCACCAGATAGAGCGTTTCGCTTTCGTTGTGTTTGAGGAAGTCGAGCAGGTATTCGCTTCTGGCGGCACGCAAGCCAAGGTGGGTGTCGGAGATGAATAGGCTTTTGTAACGCAGTGTCGTCATGGGACTCCCCGCTGGACTACTGGTTGTGAAGCCTAGTCGTTGATTGTTTCCGTTTTGTGCGAGGTGAATGATGTATTTATGACAGTGTCATTGGCATGAGGCGAGTCACGAACCATTCACTAATAAATATTTAGGGATGTTGAAGGGTTTGAGTTGAGTGCCCAGGGTTGGTGTTTTCGGAATCAACAGGTGACGGCATTGACGTCAAACATGATGGGGATGGTTTGTTGGGCATTGGCATCGATTTCTTGAAGGACCTGCCGTAAAGCCTCCATGATACCTAACCCATAACGATCATTGGCCTCTTGCTGTAATTTCTCAAGAGCCTGATCGGTAGAGATACCCTGTCGATAGACTCGGAATGAGGTCAAGGCGTCGAAGGCATCCACAATGGAGATGATCCGTGCGCCGATTGGAATTTCGTCCCCTTTCAGGCCATCGGGATAGCCCGTGCCATCGATGCGTTCATGGTGCCAGCGCACCAGTTGGGCCACCTCTGCAGCGGTGGGGATGTCCAGCTTCTCCACGATACTGGCTCCGATGATGGTATGACTTTTCATGACCTCAAATTCGATGGGTACCAGGGCATTGGGTTTGAGCAAGAGGTCATCGGAGACACCGATTTTCCCGATATCGTGCAAAATGCTGGCGCTGACCAGACAGGCCAGTTCGTCCTCTGAAAGCCCAAGTTTATTGCCCATATAGAAGGCCAAGTGGGCGACACGGGCGCAGTGGGCCTCGGTATAGGCATCCCGGTGCTTGAGTGCGGTAAGCAAGGCAGCCCCGGCTTTGAAAGAATGCTCAATGAACTCTTCGATCATCTGTCCCTATCCTCGAAAAACTATAGGCGTTCAATTTTATAGCCCTTGGTATTGAGTTTACTCAATAGCCCCTCTTTTCCCACCAGATGCAGGGTACCAACCAGCACCATCTCGACTTCCGGGTCATCCAGCATGGCCTCAATTTTGGGTAGCCAGGTATTGTTTCGGTTGCTCAGCAGTTGGGTGATGATCTGAGGATACTCTCGTTGAACGGGCGTCAGAATCAGGGCATCGAGCTGCTGGACATCGCCCTGGCGCCAGCTGGCCTTCATGGTCTTCATCAGGCTGGGCAGTCTTTCGAGGTCACGCAAGGTATAGGCGATGAACGCGTCTTCACTGCCTATTCCCAGGTTAAGGATGAAATCCTGCTGTTCTTCAATGGTTTCCAGCTTGTCTTGGACAATGCCATCGTGGTCGGCCTGTAGGGCATAGAATTCGTCGACGCCAGTTCCAGATAATCCCAGACGTTGAAGCTCGAGGGAGCTTAACACCATGGCCAGCATGCCCGGTTTGAATCGGAGTAATTTGTCTGCGAAAAGTTCTCTTTGGTTGAGGTATGTTTCCAGGCGCTGCAGGGTTTCTGGGCTGAGAAAGGATTTTAATGTTTTGCCTTGGGGATAGCGGGCTTTGCGTAGCAGGCGCTGTTGGGTTTCTGGCGCCATCAGGCGGTTGAAATCGGTTTCTAAAACCAGCTTTTTCGCCTGCTGATAGGCCAGAGAGAAGCTGGCAGGCAG
This sequence comes from Sedimenticolaceae bacterium, assembly GCA_050292235.1. Classification (GTDB taxonomy): domain Bacteria; phylum Pseudomonadota; class Gammaproteobacteria; order Chromatiales; family Chromatiaceae; genus JBNKLG01. The sequence goes on from JBNKLG010000009.1 coordinate 28,587, forward strand.
AGGATAATCCGCCGGGGTCAGAACATGAATGGTGCCGCCAAGGTAAAGCACGTTTTCGCCCTTGCTCACACGCCAAACCGGCGAATCTGCCTGAGCGGGGTGGGTGGTGGACAGCAAAAACAGTAAGAGAGCGAATCGAGCGTATGATCTGCTGGCCATGGGCGGCTCTTGGGTGTTCTCAGAGAGAACCGCCGTAAATCTGTTCGAAACCGCTTTCAGAAAAGCCGCTCATGCGCTGATTGCCGACCAGGATCAAAGGGACGCCCTTGCCACCCAGTCGGCGAAAGTTGCTTTTCGCCAAGCGGCTCTTTTCGATGTCGAAATCCTTGAAGGGGATGTTTTTCTCCCGAAAATACGCTTTGGCTTTCTTACAGACACCACACCAGCTGGCGGAATAGATGGTGACCTGTTTCAAAGCGTCACTGCTGGTAGATGAATATTTGGGGGCCTCAACGGTATTGATGCGCAACTGAACTGTATCGCTGCTGTGTCCAGCTGTGGGTTTGTCGGAGAAATGCACCTTACCTTTAGCATCCGTCCAGCGGTATATCTCGGCCTGGACGTTCAGACAGCAGAGCAGTCCTGCCAAAAAAAACAGGAGAAATGGTACGGTATTTCGGCAGCGGATCGCCGGGGTGAGGTCTTTTCCTGTTAACATGTCAGGAAGTTGGCCATGTTGATTTGGCCCCAAGTCTTGTTGTAGCGGGTCATTGTCCTTTCCCCAGATGTTCAGCTTCCCGAATCTAGCCTTTTCTGCCGATGGGTTCAATCCCCTTGCGCTATTCAGTTGGGAGGTGGTCGCTTGAGCAAAGGGAAAGCCTCCAATCTCCACTGCTTTCATTGTGGATTGCCGATCCCTGCCGATTTTGACTATCGGGTGGAGATTCTGGGCGAAGAGCGTCCCATGTGCTGCCATGGTTGCCGTGCTGTGGCTCAGGCCATTGTCGACGGAGGTCTGGAGAGCTTTTACCAACACCGCACTGCTCCTTCGCGTAAGGCAGAAGATCTGGTGCCGGATGAGCTGCGCCAGATGGAGCTGTATGACCAGGAGCGTTTGCAGCAGGGTTTTGTCGCCGTCGATGAGGCCAATCTGCGTTCCGCCGCCCTCATCCTGGAGGGGATTACCTGCGCTGCCTGCGTCTGGCTCAACGAGAAACATGTCAATGCCCTGCCCGGTGTGGTGGAGTTCAGCGTCAACTACGCCACCCACCGGGCGCGGGTGCGCTGGGATGCCTCCCGTATCCAGTTGAGCGATATCCTCAAAGCCATTGCCGCCATCGGCTATCTGGCCCACCCTTTCGACCCCGGGCGCCAGGAGCTGCTGTTTAAGAAGGAGCGCGAACGGGCGCTTAAACGACTGGCCATTGCCGGGCTGGGTACCATGCAGGTGATGATGTTGGCGGTGCCCCTCTATGGCGGGGCCGATGGCAACATGATGCACTTTCTGCGCGGCATCAGCCTCATCATCGCCTCGGCGGTGGTGGTCTTTGCCTCCCGCACCTTCTTTACTGCTGCCTGGCGTGATCTTCGTCTCAAGCGGGTGGGCATGGATACGCCAGTGGCCCTGGCGATCGGCTTTGCCTTCGGTGCCAGTGTCTGGTCGACCATAACGGGTGGCGGGGAGATCTATTTCGATTCGGTTTGTATGTTCACCCTCTTTCTCTTGACCAGCCGTTATCTGGAGATGATGGCGCGGCATCGGGCCGGTCAGGCTGCCGAAAGTCTGGTGAAGATGTTGCCAGCCACCGCCATTCGGCTTCGTGGGGGCGAGCACGAGGCTGTCTCCGTGACCGATCTGGCGCCGGATGATCTGGTGTTGGTCAAACCAGGCGAAACCGTGCCAGTGGATGGCCAGGTGGTCGAAGGGGCCAGCTCGGTGGATGAATCCCTGCTCACCGGGGAGAGCTTGCCCCTAGCCCGTGGTGTTGGCGATCCTCTGGTGGGTGGCAGTCTCAATGTGGAAAGCCCACTGGTGATGCGGGTGGATAAGGTGGGTGAGGATACGGTGGTTTCTGCCATCGTGCGCCTCTTGGATCGTGCCCAGGCGGAGAAACCCCGGCTGGCACGCATGGCCGATCATGTTGCAGGCTATTTTGTGGGAGCCCTGCTGCTACTGGCATTGAGTGTCGCCCTCTGGTGGGGGTTTCACGCTCCAGATCGCGCTTTTGTCATCACCCTCTCGGTTTTGGTGGTGACCTGTCCCTGTGCCCTTTCGTTGGCGACCCCGGCTGCTGTGACGGCGGCCACCGGCAAATTGACCCAGAAAGGATTACTGGTGACGCGGGGCCATGCTCTGGAAACCCTGGCGCGTACCACCCATGTGGTCTTTGACAAGACCGGCACCCTGACCCTGGGGCGTTTGCGTCTGTCCCGGGTAGAGCCGCTGAGCGACCAGCTGACTGAAGAAAAGGCCCTGCAGTTGGCCGCGGCTTTGGAGGTGCGTTCTGAGCATCCCGTGGGTCGTCTTCTGGCTGCTGCTGGTACCACACCTTTTGTGGCGGAAAACCTGGAGTCCTCTCCCGGATACGGGGTTCAGGGCGAGATCAAGGGTCATCTCTACCGCATTGGCAGTCCTGCCTATGTGGCTGCCCTGGCGGGTGCTGAGATGGAGGCCGGAGCCAAGGAGGTCACCCGCGTCGCCTTGGGCGATCAACAGGGGCTCTTGGCCTGGTTTGAAGTGACAGATAGCCTGCGTTCCGATGCGGCTGAAACAGTCGCTCAACTGCAGGATATGGGGTTGTCGGTGCAGATCCTCAGCGGGGATGGGCCGGGGCCGGTGGCCGCGACGGCCCAGGTACTGGGGATTTCTCAGTGGAAAGCTGGGCTGTTACCCGAAGACAAACTGGCTGAGGTTAAGCGGTTGCAGTCCGAGGGGGCGGTGGTGTTGATGGTGGGCGATGGGGTTAACGATGCGCCGGTGCTGGCCGCCTCTCAGGTCTCTTTGGCGGTGGGCAGTGGCAGCCAGTTGGCCCATGCCAGCGCCGATATGCTGTTGTTGTCCCGTTACATCACGAGTATCGTCGAGGCCCTGAATACGGGTCGCCGTACCCTGGTCATCATTCGTCAGAATCTGGGTTGGGCGGTTGCCTATAATGTCTGTGCCATCCCTTTGGCTGCCAGCGGTCTGGTGGCACCCTGGATGGCGGCCATCGGCATGTCGCTAAGCTCGCTGATCGTGGTGGTCAATGCCCTTCGTCTGAGAGGCTGAGATGGAAGTACTCTATTTTCTGATACCCCTGGCGCTGATTCTGATTGGACTGGCTGTCTGGGCATTTTACTGGATGGTAAAGGATGGCCAGTTTGAGGATATGGAAGGTCCTGCTCATCGCATCCTCATGGATGACGATGATCCGATGATTCCACGGGAAGCTCGGGCCAGCGAGAAAGCGTCGGGGGAAAGCAAGGATTGAGGTTTATTCGATCCTGTTCCTTTTGGCTCCGCTCAGGGAACGAGTCGCCGCACCCTGAGCGAAGTCGAAAGAAAGGGAATATCAGGCGATCTGTGCCCGCAGCTTTAGCATGGCATTCTTTTCGATCTGACGGATCCGCTCGGCGGACACCCCATAGTGATCGGCCAATTCATGCAATGTCCGTTTGTCATCTGATAACCAGCGGGCGTTGAGGATGTCGCGGCTACGCTCATCCAGGCTGTTGAGGGCGGCGTGGAGACGGGCCTGCTGTTTTTCCTCGTGATCCAGCTTCTCCAATAGGGCAGCAGGCTCGTGACGCTGGTCTGGCAGGTAGGCTGAGGGCGTGGTGCCTGCATCGTCATCAGCACGGTCCGGTGTATCGAAGGCCATATCCTGGCTGGAGAGGCGGGATTCCATCTCCATGACCTCGGAGGGTTTGACCCCCAGCTCCTTGGCCACCTCTTCCACCTCTTGCTGGTTGAACCAGCCGAGACGCTTCTTGGCGCTACGCAGATTGAAGAAGAGCTTGCGCTGGGCTTTGGTGGTGGCTACCTTGACGATGCGCCAGTTTTTCAGGATGAATTCGTGGATTTCAGCGCGAATCCAATGTACTGCAAAGGAGACCAGGCGCACGCCCTGATCCGGATCAAAGCGGCGCACGGCCTTCATCAGGCCAACACTGCCTTCCTGGATCAGGTCATTCAGCGCCAGGCCATAACCGGAATAGCCACGGGCGACGCGTACCACGAAGCGTAGATGCGAAAGCACCAGATAACGAGCCGCTTCCAGATCCCCCTCTCGACGCAGACGCAGGGCATAGTCGCGCTCTTCCTCGGCGCTCAGCATAGGGAATTGGTAAGCCGCGCTGATGTAGGCGTCAATGTTGCCGGTGGGCACCAGTGCCTGGGCGAAACTCAGTTCTCTTGCCATCTTGAATCCTCAAAGTCGTTCATCGGGTATCACACAGACACCTGTGCTGCGATTTTAGCACTCTCCAATACCGAGTGCTAATCCTATGATTACAAAGCTGAAAGAAAGTTCCCGGGTAAAAGGCTAAGGCTTGATGGCAGAGATGCGACTGCGTGCAGACAGCGTGGCACCCAGCCAGCCCAGGAGGGTGCTGATACCCAGTAGGGGCGGCAGACTGTTTAAAGAAAGCGTCAGAGGTTCGGGCGTTACGCTATAGAGCTGTTGTAACGCCAGCCAGGGGGGATTCACCCAGAAAAGGGCCAACAAGAGCAACAGCCAGCTACTGAGTCCTCCCAAAAAACCCTGCCAAAAACCTAGATAGAGAAAGGGGCGGCGCAAGGTGGCATCGGAACCACCCACCAGCTTGCTGATGCGGATCACCTCCTTTTGTCGCAGGATGCGATAGGCGATCTGTTGTCGCACCAGCAACACGAAAGCAAGCCCTAGCAACAGAGAGACCAGATCCAGCAGGCGGCTGCCCAACTGGCCCAGGCTTGCGAGCCGCTGTAGCCAGACCAAGTCCTGTTGGACCTCCGCGATGCCTGCAATTTTGGTCAGCTCCTGTTGCAGGCCAGCGATCGTTTTGGGTTGTCGGTGATTCGGGTCGATACGCAGCAAAATGGTGGCTGGCAGAGGTGGTTTGTCCAGGCCCGGCATCTTGGGCAGGCCATGTCTTTCCCGGAACTCGGCCCAGGCCTGTTCCGGGCTGCGATAGTCAGCAGAAGCGACGGTCTCCAGTGCCCGTAACTGTTCAACCAGTGCGGCGTGTTGGTCGGTAGCCAGGTCGGGTTCGATGGTGAGAATAAGGCCGGGAGCAGGTTGCCATTGGGTAGTTTGTCCCTGGATGGTCAGCCATTGCAGTCCAGTGGGAAAGGCCAGCAGGATGCCTAACAGCAGGGTCAACAGATAGCTTGCTCTCCCAAGTAGCAGGGTGCGAAGTCCTTCGCCAGCGGCCTGACGGTGTTGTCTGAACCAGATGCCGGTGCGGCTCACTGTTGCAAGGCCCCAGGCGGGAGGTCGTGGCTGAGTCTGCCTCTGTCCAATACCAGCACCCGGGCATTTACCCTGCGGATCAGCGGGACATCGTGGCTGGCCATCAAAAGGCTGATTCCTTGTTTGGGCAGTTCGAGCAGCCTCTCCATAAAGGCGAGAGCCAGTTCGGGATCGAGTCGGGCGCTGGGTTCGTCAGCCAGCACAATGGGCGGCTCAAAGATCAAAGCACGGGCCAGGGCAGCGCGCATGCCTTGGTCAAAACTCAGTTGCTGGGGCATGAGCTTGGCCTCTTGGTTCAGCCCGGTACGGGTCAGGGCATGATTTACCAGATCCTGAGCTTGGCGGTGGGGAACCCCGGCCAGGGTCAGAGGGAGTGCAACATTGCGCCACAGGTTTCGGTCGGGCAGCAGACGGGGCTCGCTGAACAGCAGTCCAATACGGCGCCTATGCTCTGTGTTTTTGCTGTAATGGCGCGGTGGTATTTCCTGTCGATCCAAATGGAGAGTGCCACTGTTCCAGGGGGTCAGCAGGGCACAGAGACGCAGCAGGCTGCTCTTGCCCGCATCGCAAGGACCGGTCAGAAAGGCCATCTCACCCGGTGCCAGATGAAAGCTGATGTGGCTCAGGGCCTCATGGCCATTGGGATAGCTTAGGCTAATCTGGTTGAGATGAAGCATAGGGCCTTTTAGCTGTCGAACAGGGCATCGACAAAGGCTTCGGGATCGAAGGGGCGCAGATCTTCAATGCCCTCTCCAATGCCAATATAACGTACGGGAACCCCCACCCGCTGGCGCAGGGCAAAGACCACTCCGCCCTTGGCAGTGCCATCCAGTTTGGTCAGCACCAAGCCCGTTAGCCCCACCGCCTGATGGAATTCGATGGCCTGATTGACAGCGTTCTGGCCGCTGGTGGCGTCCACCACCAGGAAGATCTCATGAGGGGCGTCCGGGTCCAGTTTGCGCATGACGCGAACGATCTTGGCCAGTTCGTCCATAAGGTTGGATTTGGTGTGCAGGCGTCCGGCGGTGTCGGTAATCAGTATCTGAGTGCCTCGGGCCATGGCGGCCTGCAGGGCATCGAAGCAGACTGATGCGGCGTCGGCTCCGGTCTGTTGGGCAATCACCGGCACTTGGTTGCGTTCACCCCAGGACTGCAGCTGTTCGACAGCGGCGGCACGAAAGGTGTCCCCTGCAGCCAGCATGACGCTGTGGCCCTGCTGTTGGAACTGCTTGGCCAGTTTGCCGATGGTGGTGGTTTTGCCAACGCCATTGACACCGACCATCATGAACACCAGGGGTTTATTTGGAGGTGTGGTCGGCGAGAGGATCGCTTCATCCTGTAGCAGGCTGCGCAGTTCGCTTTTCAGGGCCTGGGTCAGCGTCTGGGGATCGGTCAACTCCTTGCGGTCAACCCGGTTTGTGAGGTCCTTGATGATTTGCTGAGTGGCCTCGACCCCCACATCGGCGGTGAGTAGCAGGGATTCCAGCTCCTCCAGCAGATCGGCATCGATCTGTTTGCGTCCCAGTACCAGGCTGGTCAGCCCTTCACTCAGATTGCGCCGGGTGCGTGAGAGGCCCTGACGCAGCTGGCCAAAAAGACCGGTTTTTTGTGCTTCCGGTTTTGGGGTTTCTGTGGCAGCCCCCATTGTTGTCTGGTCGCTTTTTTTACGCTTGCTGAATCCGAACATAACTAAATGATTTACTCGGTATTTGATCTGTTTTGGTCGCTATTGAGAACGTGTGGCGATGGCGTCTGTCGTCCGCGCAGCTCCATATTCTACAGCAACTCGTCCTTCAGGCAGGAAAGGGAACCCAAGCCAGACCACCAGAGTCAGAGGCTTGATTCTACATGTCGAAAACAATCACGCAGATTTGGACGGGTAATTCGGCAAATCGCTTGATGCTGTGGTCAAATAGCGACCATTCATGAGTCATTCAGCTCATCTCAAATTTGATGCGAGGACGAAATATGGGGTTGAAATCATTGGGCTTCCTGCTTTCCGTTACCTTGGCGGCCTCAGTCCAGGCAGCGGACTTGCCAATCACGGAACATACCCTGGATAACGGGATGAAGGTGATCATCAAAGAGGATCACCGTGCGCCCATCGCCGTTTCACAGGTCTGGTATCGGGTGGGAGCCAGCTACGAGCCCAACGGTATCACCGGCATCTCCCACGCTTTGGAACACATGATGTTCAAGGGCACCAAGGAAAATGGGCCCAATCGATTTTCTGAGCAGATCGCCGAGCAGGGAGGGAGCGAAAATGCCTTTACCGGTCGCGATTACACCGCCTATTTTCAGACACTGGCCAGCGATCGCTTAGAGATCGCATTCAAGCTGGAGTCGGATCGCATGCGTAATCTGCTGCTGGATGGCAATGAATTTGCCAAAGAGATCAAAGTGATCCAGGAAGAGCGCCGTTTGCGGACCGAGGATCAACCCAAATCCATGGCTTATGAACTCTTCAACGCCACGGCCTATCGCGTCTCTCCCTATCGCAATCCGGTGATTGGCTGGGCTCAGGATCTGGAGCAGATGAAGGTGACCGATCTGCGTGCCTGGTATCAGCGTTGGTATGTCCCCAACAATGCCATCCTGGTGGTGGTGGGTGATGTGAAACCTGATGAAATTCTTCAACTTGCGCAGCAGTATTACGGCGTTTTGCCGAGTTCGACCCTGCCAGAATTCAAACAGGAACGGGAGACAGCGCAGAGAGGGCAGATCCGGATGCAGGTGAAAATTCCGGCACTCCAGCCCTACCTGTTGATGGGATACAAGACCCCGGTGATCAACCGGGTTGATGAGGAGTGGGAGCCTTATGCGTTGGAGATGCTGGTAGCGATACTCAGTAGCGGTGACTCTTCCCGCATCAGCCGAGACATTATTCGTGGCAGAGAGATAGCGGTCTCTGCGGATGCAGACTACAGCGCCTTTACCCGCCTGTCGGGCATGCTGATGCTGGACGCAGTGCCCGCTAAGGGCTATACGATAGCCGATGTTGAGACGGCCTTGTTGGCTCAGATCGAGCTGCTCAAAACCCGGCCGGTATCTGAGCAGGAGCTGGCTCGGGTGCGTAACCAATTATTGGCTGCCAAGGTCTATGAACGGGATTCGGTGTTCTATCAGGCGATGCAGATTGGCATGCTGGAGGCTATGGGTATGGATTGGCGTCTGGCGGAGCATTATGTAGACCGTATGAGAGAGGTCACTGCCGAGCAGGTGATGCAGGTGGCGAAAAAATATCTGCGGGAAGAGAATCTGACGGTGGCGGAACTGGTACCCCAGCCCATGGAAAAGAGGAAGAGTCCAGAAAATCCAATGAGCCTGGGAGCCCGACATGTTAATTAAGATGTGGCAAAAAATGGTGCTGATCGCTTGTCTGTTAACGGCAAGTCAATGGGTTTTGGCGGCACCCAAAGTAGAGAGCTGGTATACCGAAAAGGGCGCTAAAGTGCTTTTTGTGCCCTCGCCAGGCTTGCCCATGGTGGATGTCCGCGTGGTCTTTGATGCGGGCAGCGCCCGTGACGACCAGAAACAGGGCCTGGCGATGATGACCAATGGGGTCATGACCGATTCGGCCGGTCCCTGGACGGCAGATGCTCTGGCCGAGCGCCTGGAATCGGTAGGTGCGGAACTGGGCAGTGGCTCGCTGAAGGACATGGCCTGGGTCTCTTTGCGTTGTCTGACCGAGCCCCAGGTGCTGGAAATCGGGCTCGAGAGCCTGTCGAAAATCCTGGCCGAGCCAGCGTTCAGCGCCCAGGATCTGGAGCGCAACCGACAGGCGGCCCTGTCCGCACTCAAACAAGAACGGGAATCCCCGGCGGCCATTGCCAGCAACGCTTTTTACGCCCAGCTCTATACCGGTCACCCCTATGGCAGTCCCAGCCATGGGACAGATGCCTCCATCAAATCGATGACTGCGGAGGATTTGCGCGCCTTTCATCAGCAATATTACGTCGCCAAGAATGCAGTCATTGCCTTGGTGGGCGACCTGGATCTGATGCAGGCAAAGCAATTGGCCGAGCGCGTGGTGGCTGGCCTGCCTGCGGGACAGCATGCTCCCTCTCTGCCCGAGCCGGCCAACCCCAGTGAGCTGCTGACCCAGCACATCGAGCATCCCTCCTCTCAAACCCATATCCAGATTGGCATGCTGGGTGTGAAGCGGGGTGACCCGGACTACTTTCCGCTCTATGTGGGTAACCACATCCTGGGTGGTAGTGGCCTGGTCTCCATTCTGAGTGATGAGGTACGCGAAAAGCGGGGTCTCTCCTACAGTGTCTATAGCTACTTCTCCCCCATGCGCACCCTGGGGCCATTTTTGTTGGGTGCCCAGACGCGTAATATCCAGGCGGATGAGACGCGTCAGGTGATTCTGAAGACCCTGGCCCGATATATCGAGCAAGGCCCCACGGAGAAAGAGCTGCAAGCTGCCAAAGACAACATCAGTGGCGGCTTTCCTTTAAAGGTCTCCAGCAACAGCAAGATTGTCGAATATCTGGCCATGATCGGTTTTTACGATCTGCCGCTGGATCACCTGGATACCCTGGTTTTCAAGGTGAAGGCGGTGACCCGGGAGCAGATTCGCGATGCCTTTCAACGTCGCCTGACGCCCTCAGGTCTGGTGACCATTACTGTTGGCAAACGCGAAACAGCCCATGGGGGCTAGGCCCGGGTCAACGAATCAAGTCCGTATCATTGGCGGTAGTCTGCGTGGGCGCCGCCTTCGCTTTCCCGATGCCGCAGGTTTAAGGCCCACCGCCGACCGGGTGCGGGAGACTCTGTTCAACTGGTTGCAACCAAATTTGCCTGGTGCCCGTTGCCTGGATCTCTTTGCCGGTAGTGGTGCTCTGGGATTTGAGGCGGCTTCGCGGGGGGCTGCCGAGGTGCTGATGATCGAGTGTCAGCCCAAAGTGGTTGTCCGGCTCAGAGAAAACCTGGCCGCACTGGCTCTGCCCCAGGTTCAGATTCTGCAGCAAGACGCCCTGGCCTGGCTGGCACAGGGGCAGGGTCGTTTCGATCTGGTCTTTCTGGATCCCCCTTTTGCCGATGGCCTACAGATCCAGGTGCTGGCCCAGTTGGCAGGTTCACCACTGCTGGCGCCGCAAGGTTTGATCTATGTGGAAGAAGACAGTCTGACACCGCCGCTGGTATTGCCAGCCGCTTTTTCCTACTATCGGCAGAAGCGTGCCGGTCAGGTGCGTTTCGGGTTGTTGCAGAGGGTGTCAGCTGATGACGCCTGACAGACTCAAGGGCATTTCTGATCATTCGTGAGGGTTATTGGTGTGGTGCAGATGAGTAAAATCATTTGCTAGCTCAGGATATCCCGCTATGCTTCCCCCGACACCAGGAGGCCATTGAGTATGGGTTTGACCAAGGTAAAAGCGATCTACCCCGGAACCTTTGATCCCCTGACCCATGGCCATACCGACTTGATCAAACGCGCCAGCGGTCTGTTCAGTGAGCTGGTGGTTGCTGTGGCTGAAAACAGTGCCAAACAACCCCTGTTCAGTACGGAAGAGCGGGTGGGTCTGATCCGAGAGGTTTTAGGTGATGCGGTAGCGGTTAGGGTGCGCAGCTTTCACTGCCTGCTTGTTGACTTGTGTCAGGAGGAGAGCGCGACGGTCATTCTGCGCGGTTTACGGGCCGTGTCCGACTTTGAATACGAATTTCAGCTGGCGGGTATGAATCGACGTTTGGCTCCCCAGATTGAGACCCTGTTTCTGACGCCGGCGGAGAAGTACAGTTATCTCTCCTCCAGCCTGATTAAAGAGATTGCGGCGCTGGGTGGTGATGTGTCAGAGTTTGTCCACCCGGTTGTAGCAGCCGCTTTGCAAAAGAATTTCATAAAATAGGGGGCGTTTTGCCCCTGCAATGATGACTTAGGAGAGCACCATGGCTTTAATCATTACCGATGAATGTATCAACTGCGACGTATGCGAGCCCGAATGCCCCAATGAGGCCATTTTCCAGGGTGATGAAATCTATGAAATCAAACCGGAACTCTGTACCGAATGCGTAGGCCATTATGAGACCTCGCAATGTGTTGAGGTTTGCCCGGTCGACTGCATCATCACCGACCCGGATAACGAAGAGACCCAGGAAGAGCTTCAGGCCAAGTTCGAGCGCATTTCCAAAGCCTGATGCCCTGCAGCCGCCTCTGCCTGGGCTAAGGCAGGGGCGTTCTTTTTTCTTTCGTTTTCAATCTTGTTCTGAGTTTTCAGCGCCTTAAGCTTCATATCTTATATTTAACTTTAATTTATAAGCGTTTGTTTCTATTGAAGAAACCCTCGGTCTGTGAGACTTTAGGCGACCTATGGCATATCCTAAGCCGCTTCGTCTGTGAAGCATCTAGTATCCACCTCTTTGCTGGCCCTCCTAGGGTTTGGCGGCTTTAGTGCTGCGCCGACGATCGGGGCGGAGCTGGAAGGTCGCGCCCGTTTGCTGGATGCCGGACTGCCCACCCAGACCTGCAAGCCCCAACAGCCCGCTTCAGACAGGAAAACTGCTGTCGATGAGCGTTTGATCCTTGAATCCGGTGCGGCTACCTATGACGTGGGGGCCGGAGAGGTCTTGTTGACGGGCGATGTGGATGCCCACTGGCGCGAACAGCGTTTGATGGCAGACTGGGCTCACTATCAGCAGGACTCAGATCTGCTGACCCTGCGTGGAGACCTCTATTATGAGGTGCCCGGTTTACGGGTGGCCGCTGAAAAGGCAACGCTCTACGTCAAAGAGCAGCACGGCACCATCAATGGCATCAAAGGCTACCGATTACCTCAGGCAGGTGCCCGTGGCGAGGCTGATAGCGCTGAGATTTATGATGAGCAGCGTAGCAGCTATCGCAATATTACCTACACTACCTGCCGACCGGGTAACGCTGACTGGCAAATCAGGGCCAAGACCCTTATGGTGGATCGTGAAGGCGGTTGGGGGAAGGCAGAAGATGCCACTGTCCGTTTCAAAGGGGTGCCAGTCCTCTATAGCCCCTATCTGAGCTTTCCCGTGGATGAGCGAAGAAAGTCGGGCTTTTTGTTACCCGTTTTGTCCCAATCTGATCGTACCGGTTTGGATATCCAGACCCCCTATTACCTGAATCTGGCCCCCAATTACGACCTGACCCTCTATCCCCGGATCATGAGTCAGCGTGGGCTGATGCTGGGCGGAGAGTTTCGTTTCCTCACCGAGCACACTGAAGGGGATGTTCGCGCTCAAATTCTGCCGGAAGATTGGAACAAGCCTGATGGTGTTTCCGATCTGCGCGGGGCAGCTGCACTCCATATCACCAACACCCCCAGCCGGCGTTGGGTCAACGAGGTCAGTCTGGACTATGTCTCCGATAGCCAGTATCTGCACGATTTCGGTGATGATGTGGGTGCGACCAGCCAGACTCACCTGCAGCGTAGCCTGAGGACGCGTTACTTCGGCGACTATTGGACTTTCACCGGTTTGGCCCAAAGTTATCAGACCATCGATGAGACTCTGACCGCCGACGAGCGGCCCTACAGTCGGGTACCGCAATTGCGGATAGAGGCCGAATATCCCGGTTTTCAAGGCCTGGCTTTCCACTTTGAGGGCGAGACCGTTCAGTTTGCCCACGATTCCAAAGAGGAGGGTCTGCGTCTGGATGCCATGCCGGGTATCAGCCTGCCAATGCGTGCCTCCTGGGGTTACATGGAGCCACGGGTCGATATGCGTTATACCCAGTACAGTCTGCAGAACCGTGCTCCTGGTTTGGCGACCTCGTTGCAGCGCTCTTTACCCATTGCCAGTCTGGATGCAGGCCTCTATTTCGACCGGGATCTCACCTGGTCCAATCAATCGCTTACCCAAACCTTGGAGCCCCGTCTCTATTACCTCTATTCACCCTATCGCGACCAAAGCGATTTTCCCGTTTTCGATACGGCAGAAGCCGGACTCTATTTCGACAGTCTGTTTCGCCGCAATCGCTTTGTCGGGTCGGACCGCCAGGGGGATGCCAATCAACTGACCGCGGCACTGACGACGCGAGTTCTTTCTGCCAATACCGGTGAAGAGCAGTTCCGGGCCAGCATAGGCCAGATACTCTACTTCGATGATCGTCAGGTTCAACTGGAAACCACAACGGCCACCCAGGATCAGCACTACTCCTCGGTCGCAGGGGAAATTGCCGCCCAGGTAACCCGGGAATTACAGACCCGGGCCTATATGCAGTGGGATCCCAAACAGAGCAACACCGAAAAACTGGCGGCTGAACTGCGCTATCGGGGTGACAATGCCCAGATTCTCAATTTGGCCTATCGCTACGAAGAGGATATGCAGCGCCAGGTGGATGCCTCTTTCCTCTTGCCTGTGGATCGTTCTTGGAATCTGGTGGGTCGCTGGAATTACTCTCTTGAAGACGAGCAGGTTCTTGAGAGCTTCGCGGGCGTCGAATATGACAGCTGTTGCTGGGCCTTGCGGGTCTTAGGACGTAATTTTATCAATGACGATGAGCGCTCGACTGCCGTTTATCTGCAATTGGAACTTAAGGGCCTGGGCTCAGTCGGACATCGTGCTGACCAGGTGCTGGCCAAAGGTCTGATGGGATATGAGGTGCCCAATTGATCAAAAAGTCTATCCTCCTGTGTTCTTTGTTGTTGCTGACCCCCTCCTGGCTGCTGGCCGCTAACTACGCCAAACTGGACGGTATCGTTGCCGTCGTGAATGACGACTTGGTGATGCGTTCCGAGCTGAGGGCCAAAATCAAGCAGATCCAGTTACAGTCGCGGGGTCGAGGTGGTCTCCCGCCAAAGGATGTGTTGGAGCAAAAAATTCTGGAGCAGTTGATCCAGCGGCGCCTCCAGGTCAATGCCGCGAAAAAATCCGGCATTGCGGTGGATGATGCAGTGATTGACAAGGCCCTCAACAGCATCGCCCAACGAAACCATTTGACGCTGGCCCAGCTCAAACAGGTGTTGGCGCGGGAGGGGATCAACTTCAACCGTTTCAAAAGTGGCTTGGAAGAAGAGTATCTGGTCAGCCGTTTGCGTAACAAGATCCTTGCCGGGGTTCAGGTATCTGAGCATGAGATCAATGCCCACTTGGCCAAGGATGCCCGGCTGGGGGACAGCAAAGTCCGTTACAAGGTAGGCTATATTCTGATTGCCGTGCCCGATGGCGCCGAATCCAGGCAATTGGTTGAGGTTCGGAAGAAGGCCGAGGCCGTGGCCAAGGATGCCCAATCGGGTAGAGATTTCCGACAACTGGCCATGAAACACTCCAATGCCGAAAATGCCCTCAAAGGCGGGGATCTTGGCTGGATGCAGCGATCACAGTTGCCTTCTGCAGTAGCCCGCGCTGTGCTCCAACTGGGTGCTGGTGAAGTCAGTCAGGCATTGCGGGGTAGGGGCGGCTTTTATATCGTGAAGCTCTACGAACGCAAGGGCAGTGCCGCGCCGGTGATGATCAAACAGACTCGCGCCCGCCATATCCTGATTCGCACCAACGAGATTGTCTCTGAAAAGGATGCCAAGACCCGTCTGGAGCAACTGCGTAGCCGAATTCTGGGGGGGGAGGACTTTGGCCGTTTGGCCCGGGGTCACTCCAATGATACCGGTTCGGCGGTCAAAGGCGGGGAATTGGGCTGGGTGAACCCTGGTGATGTGGTGCCCGCCTTCCAGCAGCAGATGGATGCGCTTGGCATCAACGAAATCAGCAAACCCTTTAAGAGCCAGTTTGGCTGGCACATCGTTCAGGTTTTGGAGCGCCGCTCTCATGACAGTTCGGACAAGGTACGCCGTAACAAGGCCATGCTGGAGATTCGGGAGCGCAAGGCCAAAGAAGCCGTTGCCCACTATCTGAGCCAGCTTCGCGACGAGGCCTACGTCGAGATTCGTCTCAACAAGCCCGGCTATCAGTGATCAAACCGCTGCTGGTCACACCGGGTGAGCCTGCGGGTATCGGCCCGGACCTCGCGGTGGCCTTGGCCCAGCGCTCCCGTCAGCAGCGTCTGGTGCTGGTGGCCGATGAGGGTTTGCTGAACCAGCGAGCTGCCCTGCTTAATCTGCCCCTGATATTGATCCCTTTTGATCCCCAGGCATCGGGTGAGTATCAACCGGGCCGGATCGAGTGTTTGGCGGTTTCCATGGCGACGCCTCCTGCCATCCCCGGTCAACTCAACCCTGTCCATGCCGCCTATGTGCTGCAAACCCTGCGCGTGGCTGTGGCCTGCTGTCAGCGTGGCGAGGCGGCAGCTCTGATCACTGGCCCCGTACATAAAGGCAACATCAATCAGGGCGGTTTTCCCTTCAGTGGCCATACCGAATTTCTGGCGGAACTGACCGGAGGTGATCCCCTGATGGTGTTGGCGACTCCCCAATTGAGGGTTGCCCTGGCAACGACTCATCTGCCTCTGAGTCAAGTCAGCGCCGCCATTACCCCTGAACGGTTGGAAAAGGTGATTCGGATTCTCTGGCAGGGTTTGCGAACGCGTTTTCATTTGCCGAATCCCCGTATTCAGGTCTGTGGCCTGAATCCTCATGCGGGGGAAGATGGTCACCTGGGACACGAAGAGATCGAGGTCATGATTCCTGTGCTGGAAGCGCTACGGGAAGAAGGTATGGATCTCCAGGGCCCCATCCCTGCCGATACCGCTTTTGTGCCCCATCGGCTGGCTCAGGCAGATGCTGTTCTGGCCATGTACCATGACCAGGGCCTGCCAGTGCTGAAATACCTGGGTTTTGGCCGTGCGGTTAATGCCACTCTGGGCCTGCCCATCATCCGTACTTCGGTAGATCATGGTACTGCGCTCGAGCTGGCAGGCTCGGGCAAGGCCGATGGTGGCAGTCTGGATTATGCGATTGAGGTAGCATTGGAGATGATCGGGGCACAGGGCGTCGGGGGATAACATCTCCATATGCTTGGATGACAGATGCGATGCCATTCTGGGATGACGCTTAAGTGGTTGGTGTGGAAGCTTCAATGGTACTTGATTCGTCGAAGTACTGTTTCTTGCTGGGATGCAATGCGGTAGCTCCCGCCCTCTTCACGAATCAGAAGGTGATAACGTGACACCCCACGAATACCCTGCTTTTTGGCCGAACTGTAGACGTTGAAATTGAGGTCAAAGCTCACCCGCCAATAACCATCTCCATCAGGACGAATATCTGGTATGCCATTTAGACTCAGGCGTTGCGAGGGCCAGCGTTGGAAATAGCGGCGTTTGTCTTTCGTGATATCAGCCAAATTTACGGTTCCCTCATTGAAGTAGTTGACCCTTGCTGAGTAAAGGTTCTGCAACGCCCCAATATCCGTTTCATTGTGCAACCGAATGTATTCGTCAATCAGAGCTTGAACACCTGCTGTGGCATTAGCTGTTGGCAATTGCGTTGATACGGAGCGAGTCCGAAGTCGACTGAGGTTGGCTTGTGCCAAAGGGGCAAAACGTCCGTTTGGGTAGGTCTGTAGATACGCTTTGAAACATTCGCTGGCGCCACATTTGCTGGAGTCTTGCCAGAAGGCCAGTTCCAAAGCGGCAGCATTGGGGCCAGTCGTTACCAAGGCTGGCGGCGGCAAGTGTTTGGCATCAGCTGGCTGACCAGCAAGAAAGTGCTGCCCCAGTAAATTACCCTCTTTATAGGGAATTTGCCGATCATTACTGTCATGTTTGACTGCCAGAGCAATTTGTTCAAAGGCGTCCTCAATGTCCACTCCGGGCCGGGGCAGCTGTTGTAGCAGATGTTTGGTAAAGAGCCCATTGCGTTCCTGGTCATTGTCGTCAGCAGTTTGGCCAGGACTGGCGGCATAAAGCACCAATGTGCCTCCTGGTGGGGCAGTGACCCGGGCCAGCCCACGCGTGCTACCTCGGGTGCCAGCAGAGAAGGGGTTGTTGCGGCAGGCGTCCAGCACCAGCAGGCTTACCGATCCCTCCGGGCGGTCTCTGATTTGATCAAGGATATTGTTGATGGAAATCCCATCGGCACGAATGTGCGACTCGCGCCGAATCTGTGCGTCTACCGGTAACAGGTAGTTGGTTCCATGGCTATCTTGTATCGCGTGACCCGAATAATAGATCAGTGCTAATCCACGATGTCCACTGATGCGATCTAAAAAGTCGTTCATGCCTCGGCGAAGGGTACGCACATCGGCGTCCTCAAGTGAGGTAACGTCAAAATCCAAATGACGTAGGGTCGCTGCCATATCATGGGCATCGTTGAGGGTGTTTTGCAGGGGCACCTCGCCCAGGTAGTTGGCGTTGCCTATGACCAAGGCCAGACGATCAGGCGCAGCAACGCAAAAATTCGCCTGTGCGATGAGAAGAAATAGGGCAATGGTGTGTGAAATGCTCGGTGACATGCAGGAAATTCTAGTACGAAGCCATCCTTGATGCTAAAGAGCTGGTAACGCCATATCCTGCAGTGTTGGGTTGGCGCAGAAAAGAGGCCAAATTTTCCATTCTCAGTGTGCGTCAGGCACTACACTTCAGAAGGGTTATGGATTTGAATTCAGCTCAGCGTATCGAGGAAACCCAGTGACAGATCAACAATCCCAGGCCCGAGGTTTGGCGCGATTCAGCCTGTTTCAACGTATCCTAGGTTTGATTGCGGGGGGGTTGATTGTTGCTTCAGGCGCCCAGCTAATCTACACGGAGAGCCTGCTTGAGGAAGCCATCCTCTCGCAGGTGAAGCGTGAGGCAGGGGTGTTTCTATTGGGTATCGAGCGGGAAATCCAAAGCCATGGGGGGCTGTCTGACCCAGAGCGACTGCGCAACCTGCTGATCGAGGCCGGGGAACATGATAACGAGGCACTCAGTTTTGTTGCCAGTGCCATTTATCTCTATGACAACAGTGGCAAGGTGGTTGCCCATACCGAAGTGGGCGAGCATCCCGATAAAGATATGATGGGCCTCCATGGTGAGGTGGTGCGCACCGGTCAACCCTATCTGGGCGCGCAGATCGAATATCAGGAAGGGGGCAGTGAGCCCGGTGCCCCAAAGACCGATGTCATCATTCCACTCCATTTCGAGGGCGGGGTGATTGGTGGCCTTGAAGTCGAGCTGGATTTGCGTCGGACCCTTGTCCAGATCAAGTCTCTGGATGATCGTTACGAGCGTGACTTCACCCTCCTGGTTGGTGGCAGCGCCCTGCTGATTCTGCTGTTCCTTTGGGTGGTGATCCAGCGTGGTTTGGTACGGCCGATCAGACGCCTGGGTGAGACCACTCGTTCCATTGCCGAAGGGGACTTGTCCGCTCGTGTGGCGCGTACGGGTGGCGATGAAATCGGAGACCTTGGTCGCTCAGTCAACAGAATGGCCGATGCCATCGAACACCTCTTCGATGAGCAGGAGCAGGCCTATTTGGGCATGATGCAGTCCCTGGCCAAGGCCCTGGAGGCCAAAGATGCCTATACTGCCAGCCATTCTGGTCGCGTCGCCCGCTTCTCCGTCATGCTGGGCCAGCAGTTGGGGCTCTCTGCCGATCAGCTCAAGATCCTCGAACAGGGCGCCTTGATGCACGATCTGGGCAAGATCGGTATTGCGGATGCCATTCTCAATAAGGCTGCGAAACTGACCGATGAAGAGTATGCGGTGATGAAATCCCATCCGGAATACACCGCGGCGATCATGCGCCCCCTAAAACGGTTCAAAGAGTTTACTGAAATTGCCCGCTGGCACCACGAACGCTGGGACGGCAAGGGTTATCCGGATGGTCTGGCGGGTGAGGCCATACCTCTGCTGGCTCGTATCGTCTCTGTAGCTGACACCTGGGATGCCATGACGGGTGATCGGGTCTATCGCAAAGGCATGCCAGCGGAAAAGGCGATTGCCATCCTGAAACAGGAGCGACACCTGGGTCAGTGGGCCCCCCATTTAATCGATCTCTTTGTGCAGATGATTGATCGATAGATGGCGAGCTGGGGGTACAGCCGTTGGCTATCCGGTTTCAGTAGGGTTTCAGGCCGAAATATAGGTCAGGAAGCTATAGGGAATGGGATTTTTCTCATCGGCGGGATGCTCTTCGCACTCTGTCAGAGTCCAGCGGGTTGGGTCGATGTCGGGAAAGCTGGCATCACCGGTGATTGACTGGTGAACCCGGGTCAGATAAAGCCTGTCGGCCAGTGATATGGCCTGGGCGTAGATTTGCGCGCCGCCCACCACCATGATCTCCTCCACCTCACCAGCGGCAGCGATGGCTGCTGCTATGCTGGGGACAACCTCGGCCCCCTCGGCCCCCTCGGCCCCCTCGGCCTGATAATCGGGATTGCGGCTGATGACGATGTGACGCCGTTCCGGCAGCAGGCCGGGTAGGGATTCCCAGGTCTTGCGTCCCATGATCATAGGCTTGCCCAGCGTCAGTGCCTTGAAGTGCTGGAGGTCAGCGGGCAGGTGCCAGGGCAGTCGGTTATCCTTGCCGATGATGCGGTTTTCTGCCATGGCGGCGATCAGGGAGAGGCGTGGGCGTTTCATATGGCAATGGGGGCCTTGATGTGGGGATGGGGATCGTAGTCGCTGAGCTCGAAATCCTCAAAACAAAAATCGAAGATGGAGGTTACATCGGGATTGATGGCCATATTGGGCAGGGGCCTCGGCTCGCGGGCCAGTTGGGTATTGGCCTGCTCCAGATGGTTGAGATAGAGGTGGGCATCGCCCAGGGTGTGAATGAAGTCGCCGGGCTCCAGTTTGCAGACCTGGGCCACCATGCGGGTGAGCAGGGCGTAGGAGGCGATGTTGAACGGTACGCCGAGAAAAACATCGGCACTGCGCTGGTAAAGCTGGCAGGAGAGGCGACCTTCCGCCACATAGAACTGGAAGAAAGCGTGACAGGGTGCCAGGGCCATGCGGCCTTGTTCGACGTTGGCCTGGGGAGCGATGCTCTCATCGGGCAGATCGGCTACATTCCAGGCACTGACAATATGACGGCGGGAGTTGGGTTTGGAGTGGATCTGCTCGATGACCTGGCTGATCTGGTCGATATGGGCGCCCTCTGGTGTGGGCCAGGAGCGCCACTGATAGCCGTAGACCGGCCCCAGATCGCCGTTCTCCGTGGCCCACTCGTCCCAAATACTGACCCCATGCGCCTTCAGGTAGGCGGTGTTGGTATCACCCTGCAGGAACCAGAGCAGTTCGTGGAGGATGGAACGCAGATGCAGCTTCTTGGTGGTCACCAACGGAAAGCCCTGGCTCAGATCAAACCGCATCTGGTGGCCAAAGACGCTGAGGGTGCCGGTGCCGGTGCGGTCTCCTTTCTGCACACCTTCCGTGCGAATGCGTTGCATCAGATCAAGATAGGCTTTCATCAGGTATCCCGTTTTGCGTAGGCCAGGGCCAAGAGTAACAGTCCGAAGCCGACCATGGGCAGGCTCAGCAGTTGCCCCATGGTCAGCCAGTCGAAGGCCAGGTAGCCGATAGGTTCATCAGGCATACGAACAAACTCCATGGCCGAGCGGAAGATCCCATAGCCCAGCAAAAAAGCCCCGGATACAGCCCGGCGGGGGCGTGGCTTGGCCGAAAACCACCAGAGCAGCAAAAACAGCATCAGCCCTTCCAGCGCGGCCTGATAAAGCTGACTGGCATGGACCGGTATGGACCAGAGGCCATCTGCCGAGGTGCCCACTCGGTGGCATAGCGCCCAGGTTTGGTCATTGAGGTCGCAGGCCACCCGCATCCCCAGGGCTGACTGAGTGGGGCCGCCCCAGAGTTCGGCATTGATGAAGTTACCGATGCGGCCGCTCATCAGTCCCAGTGGTACCAGTGGGGCAACAAAATCGGCGATGGCAAAAAAACCCTTGCCCAGCTTGCGCCCATAGAGCCACATGGCGAGCAGAACCCCCAGCAGCCCGCCGTGAAAGGCCATGCCACCGTCGGTGATATAGAAGAGGCGCATGGGATTGGAGAGAAAATGATCCAAGTCATAAATGAGGACATAGCCCAGCCGCCCCCCCAGTACCACACCCAGGGCACCGTAGAACAGCAGGTCCTCCATCTGTTCTTTC
>JBNKLG010000010.1:0-46478 GCA_050292235.1 Sedimenticolaceae bacterium
CTAAGAACGATAACGAGAATTAAATATATCGGGGGATGAGGATCAGGCCCCAAACTGCCAGGACGTTGATGATACTGAGAAAAACGGCGGCAGAGCCGATGTCTTTAGCACGGCCTGACAGCTCGTGTTTTTCCAGCCCCACCCGGTCAACAACGGATTCGATGCCGCTGTTCAGCAGCTCGATGATGGGCACCATGAGCAGGGAGGCTGCCAGCAAAGCCCGCTCCACCGGGCTGTTGCCGAGCCAGATCGCCAGCGGAATCATGACGATCATGGCGAAGACCTCCTGGCGGAAGGCCTCCTCATGTTGAAAGCAGGCGCGAAACCCGGCCTTGGAGTAGCGATAGGCGTTCCAGAGGCGAGTCAGACCGCGGTTGTTATGCTGAGCCGAACTCATCTCAGCCCTCTGCGGTCCAGGCCAGATCCAGTTCCCGGGCAGCGCGCACGTCATCCAGGCGCTGCACCGGCATGGTCAGGGGGGCAGACCGTACCAGCCCCGGGGTTTGTTGGGCCTCTTCACGGATGCGGCTCAGGGTATCGACAAAATGATCCAGGGCCTCCAGGGATTCGGTCTCGGTCGGCTCGATCAGCAGACATTCCGGCACCAGCATGGGGAAATAGGTGGTGGGGGCATGTACCCCGTAATCCAGCAGGCGTTTGGCGAAATCCATGGTGGAGATGCCGTACTCCTGGGCCTCCTGCTTCAGCGTGACGATGAACTCATGGCTGGCACGGCGGTTGGGAAAGGCCAGGGTAAAACCTGCCTCATCCAGCCGCTTGAGCAGGTAGTTGGCGTTGAGGGTGGCGAACTCGGCCACGCGCCTCATCCCCTCGTCGCCCAGCATCTTGGCGTAGACATAGGCCCTGAGCATGATGCCGACATTGCCGGCGAAGGCGGAGAGACGACCGATGCTCTGGGGTCGATTTTGAAAATCCAGCCAGCGATAGTGTTCCTCTTCTTTGGTCAGCAGGGGCACCGGCAGAAAGGGCTCCAGTCGCTCACTGACGCCGACAGGGCCAGCGCCGGGGCCACCACCACCGTGGGGGGTGGAGAAGGTTTTGTGCAGGTTGATGTGGATAACATCGAAGCCCATATCGCCGGGGCGCACCTGACCCAGAATGGCGTTGAGGTTGGCCCCGTCGTAATAGAGCAGGCCGCCAGCGGTGTGAACCCGATCGGCAATCTCGGCGATACGGCGCTCGAAGACGCCGAGGGTCGAGGGGTTGGTTAACATGATTCCGGCAGTCTGGGGGCCGAGGGCCTGATCCAGGGCGTCCAGGTTCAGGTCGCCGTCCGCATTGGTAGGGATCTCCCGCACCTTGAAACCACACATGACCGCCGAGGCCGGGTTGGTGCCATGGGCGGCATCGGGCACCAGAATCTCATTGCGGGCCAGATCCCCCCTCGCCTGATGATAGGCCCGGATCATGGCTACCCCGGCGAATTCGCCCTGGGCACCGGCTGCCGGGGTCAGTGAGACCGCTTTCATGCCAGTGGCCGCCTTGAGCATCTCTTGCAACTCGTAGAGGCAGGCCATGATGCCCTGGGAGTGGTTGTCCGGGGCGTAGGGGTGGCGGTCGATCATCCCCGGCAGATTGGCCAACTGCTGGCTGCTGCGGGGGTTGTATTTCATGGTGCAGGAGCCAAGCGGATAGAAATGGGTATCGATGGAGAAGTTCCGCTGGGAGAGGCGGCTGTAATGGCGCACCACCTGCATCTCCGAGACCTCCGGCAGGGCCGCTGGCTTGCGTCGCAGCAGACCGGTGGGGATGTCGGCCAATTCGGTCAGTTCGGTAGATTCTGCGGGTGCCTGGGCGAAAGCGCGCCGACCCGGTTTGGACTGTTCTTGGATAAGCATCTGGCTTTGTTTCACAAAGATTGAGGGCGAGATGGGCAAGTGGCCTGGGTTCGGGTTTGCAGAATACGCGCCAGTTTGCTGCCAAATTGTGACAGATCGGCTTCCGTGCGCTTTTCGGTGGCACAGATTAGCAGTGCATCGCTCAGCTCTGGGTAATCTCGACTCAGGTCATAGCCGCCGAGAATGCCGTGGGCGGCCAGTGAACGCAACACATCGGCGGTCGGGGCTGGCAGGCGGTAGACGCGTTCGTGGAATACCGGGCCAGAGAACAGGGGGGCGATGCCGGGGATTCCAGTCAGTTGCTGATTCAATGTCAGCAGGTTTTGATGGCAGCTGGCGGCAGTTCGGGCCAGCCCCTCGCTGCCCAGCAGGGCCATGTGGATGGTGGCTGCGGTGACCATCAGCCCCTGGTTGGTGCAGATGTTGGAGGTGGCTTTGGCGCGGCGGATGTGTTGCTCCCTCGCCTGCAAGGTCAGGGTATAGCCGACCTCGCCCTGTTTGTCTCGGGTGCGACCGACGATTCGCCCTGGCAGCTGGCGGGCGTGAGCCTTGCGACAGCAGAGGAAACCGAAATAGGGACCGCCGTAGCTCAGGGGGATACCCAGGGGCTGGCCTTCGCCACAGGCGATATCCACGCCTTGTACGTTCCATTCGCCCGGCGGGCTGAGAATCCCCAGGGCCAGCGGGTTGACCACCGCAATACTGATGGCCTTTTGGTCGGCAGCCCAGCGGGTCATTTCGTGAACCGGTTCGAGCACGCCAAAAAAGTTGGGCTGGGGGATCACCAGGGCGGTGATGCCGCTGTCAGTATAGCTGTCGAGCGCGCTCAGGTCGGTAGAGCCAGTGGCCGGATCGAAGGCCAGCTCGATCAGTTCGATCTCCTGATGGCGAACAATGGTGGCCAGGGTCTGGCGATAGGCCGGGTGCAGGCTGCGGGGTACCAATACCCGCTGGGTCTTGGCCTTGCGTTGCAGCCGGGCCGCCATGAGCACCGCCTCGGCCAGGGCGGAAGCACCGTCATAGAGCGAGGCGTTGGAGACCTCCATGGCGGTGAGCGCGGTCATCATGGACTGGTATTCGTACAGCAGTTGCAAGGTGCCCTGACTGGCTTCGGCCTGATAGGGCGTGTAGGCGGTGTAGAACTCGCCCCGGCTGGCCAACTGCCAGACCGCTGCCGGAATGTGATGGTCGTAGGCACCGGCACCGATGAAGAGAAGCTGGCGGCCATCCTCCCGGGCGCGATCCTCCATCAGACGGCTAATCTCCATTTCGCTCATGCCGGGGCTGGTGTTGGCGGTGGCCTTTGCGCGTAAGACAGCGGGGATCTCATCAAACAGATCCTCCATGTGGACAGCGCCAATGGCTGCCAGCATGGTATCGATATCTGCCTGGGTATGGGGGATGAAAGGCATCTGGTATTAATGGGCGTCTTCGGCCATCAGTTCGGCGTAGGCATTGGCATCGAGGAGATCGTCCAGTTCGGCGGGGTCGTTCATTTTCAGTTTGAAAATCCATCCGTCCTCAAAGGCTGACTCATTGATGGACTCAGGGCTGTCGGCCAGCTCTTCATTCACGGCGATGATGGTGCCGCTGATCGGGCTGTAAATATCGGAGGCCGCTTTGACCGATTCGATCACCGCGCAATCTGCCCCGGCATCCACCTGGGCATTGAGTTCGGGCAGTTCGACAAAGACCAGGTCACCCAATTGGGACTGGGCGTGGTCGGTGATGCCAACAGTGGCGGTGCCATCGCCTTCATTGCGAACCCATTCATGGGTGTCGGTATATTTAAGATCATTGGGCAGTTCGTTCATGACAGCTCCTGGATCAGGGGATTTAGATGTTGAGCAGGGATTGGCCCTGTCGTACGAAAGGGAGTTTAGCCAATTTCAGGTCCAATGCCTTACCACGGATGCTGACCTTCAATGGCCCGTTGGCATCGGCATCGAGACGGGCCATGGCGATGGAGCATCCCAGGGTTGGGGAAAAACCGCCCGAGGTGATGGTGCCAACCTCACGTTCTTGCTGCAAAACCTGTTGTCCACCACGCAGAATACCTTTGCCCTCCAGCACCAGGCCTGTGAAGCGGCGCAAACCACCGGCTTTACGCTGGGCCTCAAGGGCAGAGCGGCCGATGAAATCCCGTTCTCTGGGTTCCCAGGCCAGAGTCCAGCCCAGGCCGGATTCCAGTGGGGTCAGGGATTCATTCATGTCGGTACCATAAAGGTTCATGCCCGCCTCCAGGCGCAAGGTATCCCGCGCACCTAGTCCGCAGGGGGCCACACCTGCTTGGTGTAAGGCCGTCCAGGCTGCCTTGGTTTCTGTTTTGGGCAGCATGATCTCGACGCCGTCTTCTCCCGTATATCCAGTGCGAGCGATAAAGCGATCACCGAAATCGGCACCGGTGAAGACGGGCAGAGCCAGTAGCCGTTCTTTTTCACCTTCTTTCAGGAGATCCGCCACCAGCTCTCGGGCGGCAGGCCCTTGTACGGCGATCATATCCAGATCCTCTCTGGGCAGGAGGCTCAGCTGAGCCCCTTCGGCCTGCTGGCGAATCCAGGCAAGATCTTTGGCCGTGGTGGCCGCATTGACCACCAGGCGATAGCGATCCTCCCCCCGCCAGTAGGTAATGAGATCATCGATGATACCGCCATCTTCCTGCAACATGCAGCCATAGAGCGCCTTGCCGGAGGTTTTGAGTTTGTCGACATCGTTGGCCAATAGGCGCTGTAGAAAGGCCTTGGTCTCAGGGCCCTGCAGATCGATGATGGCCATGTGGGAGACATCGAACATGCCCGCATGACGCCGCACCTGATGGTGCTCCTCAACCTGAGAGCCATAGTGTAAAGGCATATCCCAGCCGCCAAAGGGAATCAGGCGGGCTCCCATGGTCTGATGAACCGGGTGTAGGGTGGTGGCGTTGAGCATAGAAAAAGGCGCCTTGACGGTCGTGTGGGCAGAACGGCTAAAGATACAACGTCTGTCGAATTAAGGTAAGGGGCTGGGTGCCAATCTTCAACGATAGGTTGTCATTTTGGCTCAAACCGGGAGCCTTTCAGGCGAAATGGCCTTATGCTATTACTTAAACTACGGGTTTGAACGTAACGCTAAAGATTACAGGGAGTCTTCATCAGACGGTAGCTATGTCAAAGTAAATGGCGGATTCAATGGTTATGTTGCGAGCATCATTGATAGTGCTAAATGAGAAGGCTGTATACAGGTGTCAGTACCTCACTATCCGGTCGCAAATGCTTTGGTTGGCTGCGGTGGTCATGTTGTTCGTTCCAATTGGCCGGTCCTGGTCCAGCGAGCTGGTGTTGGGGGTGTTTCCTCGACGGGACCCCATCTTGACCATGTCCCTTTTTACCCCCTTGGGAAATTATCTGAGCACCCACTTGGATAGGCCGGTTCGAGTGGAGACGGCAGCAAATTTTAAGTCTTTCATGCAGCGGGTGTCAGAAGGGCGATATGACCTGGTTCACTTAAATCAGTATCAGTACATCCAAATTCATCAATCCTCGGGTTTTGAGGCGATCGCCCAGAATGAAGAGCAAGGCGAGGCCACTATCCGTAGTGCGATTTTTGTCAGGGCTGACGCACCCATAGAAACCTTGTCAGATCTGCGTGGGAAGCGCATTGTTTTTGGGGGCGGTCCAGATGCCATGATGAGCTATATTGTTCCCAGCTACCTGCTGCATCGGGCGGGCCTCAAAAAAGGCGATTATCAGGAACTGTTTGCCATTAGCCCGCCCAATGCCTTTTTGGCAGCTTATTTTGGGCAGGCAGAGGCTTGCGGTGTTGGTCATTTGGTTTTTCGGCTGAAGGTGGTGTCCTCCCGTGTTTCGCCAGATGGTATGAGGCTTTTGGCGGTGAGTGAGCCTATGGCCCATTTGCCTTGGGCGATACATCCCAAATATTCCAAGACCTTAAAGAACAGGATTCAGGCGCTATTAGTCGGGCTTAAAAGAACCGAGGAGGGGCGGAGCGTACTGGCACAGGCCAGACTCAGTGGCATCAATGTGGCCAGTGATAAGGATTATGCTCTTCATAGAGACATCATAAAGCAGGTCGTCGGTGGCGCAGATTAACCCCCTAGTCATACAGGCAAAAAAGGAGGATAAGGTTCAGAAGAGGTCTGAGTTTGGTCTAGGCCTACGTGCCAAGCTGGTGGCCTGGGTCTCTTTGGCACTCTTCGTGACCCTTGGTCTATCCACTTTTTTCAACGCCAGCAGTTACTACAGGCAGATTGAGGCGGGTCTTGATGATAAAGCGAAGGCCTTGGGGCAGTTTTTTGCTTTGATCAGCCCGCAATCCATTTATGGGTTTGATTTTCTTAGTCTGGACCGTTTTGTCGTCCAAATTAGTTCTGATAAAGATGTGCTCTTTGCAGCGGTTGTGGATCAAAATCACCAGATGCTGACGACAGCGTTGCCTGACTATGCAGGCATTTCATCGGCGCTACCTATAGAGGTGCGTCTCGAACAGCTACAGAAAGTGCCTGGCGTGGTTGTCTATCGGTTTCCGATAAAGGGTGAGCAAAGTTTGCTTGGCAATTTGATCATTGGGATGGATACCCGGCCCAATCTTGCCATGGCCAGAAAAATGGTGGTGCTGCAGGTGTTTGGGGACCTGGTGATCGTCTTGCTTCTGGCTATTTTGATCTACGCTATTTTCAACCGCCATGTGCTGCGACCCATCGGCATTTTGATGCAGGGGGCACAACGGATTAGCCGGGGTGATTTCAGTACGCAGGCGGATATCTCCAGCCTGGATGAACTGGGGCGGCTCTCAGATGTTTTTAACCGGATGATGCAGGAGATCAAACAAGACCGCTTTGAGTTACTGGGCGCCAATCGGCGCTTGGAGAGGGAGATTAAACAGCATGGTCACACCATTGATGAATTGCAAAAGCTGACAGTGGCTGTAGAACAAAGCCCCGCAGCGGTAGTCATTACCGATACCGAAGGCCACATTGAGTACGTGAACAGGCGTTTTTGTGAATTGACGCGTTATTCGTCCCAGGAGGTCTTGGGGAAAAATCCTCGGGTTTTGAAGAGCGGCCATCATCCTCCTGCCTTTTACCAGGGATTGTGGCAGGCGTTGAAAGCAGGCACGTCATGGCGTGGAGAGTTTTGTAATCGGCGTAAAGATGGTGGCATTTACTGGGAACAGGCCATTATTTCTCTGGTTAAGGATGCTCAGGGCAAGGCGACCCACTACATCGCAATCAAAGAAGACATTACCGAGCGTCGCGCCATCGAAGAAAAGCTGCTGCAACAGGCTACCCATGATGCCTTGACAGGTCTGCCCAATCGATTCCTCGCCTTGGATCGTTTGCAACAACTGGTCGAGCGTTCACGACGTCATCCAGAACAACAGATGGTGGTGGTTTTTATTGATCTGGATAACTTCAAATACATCAACGATACCCTGGGCCATCCTGCAGGCGATCAGTTGCTTCAAGAGGTCAGTTGCCGTTTCTTAAAACAGCTGAGGGCGAGTGATACCCTGGCCAGATTGGGTGGTGATGAGTTCCTCATTATTCTGGACATCAATGCTCAGTGGATGAGTAGCCCTAATTCGATCATAGATAAGCTTTTGTCTTGCCTGGAGAGTCCGGTAGAGATGGATGGGCAGGCGCTGGTGGTTGGGGCCAGTTTTGGGGTCGCCTGTTTTCCAAAAGATGGGGAGAGTGCTGATGCGTTGCTGAAAAATGCTGATGCAGCCATGTACGAGGCAAAACGTTCCGGTAAGAATCGCGCCTGTTACTTTACCGAGGTGTTGAATACCCAGGTGTCTGAGCGGTTGGTGGTTGAGCGGGAGTTGCGCAAGGCGCTGGATCGTCAGGAGTTTTATCTGGTTTATCAACCGGTCATTGATCAACAGAGTCGGGATATGATGGGCGTTGAAATGCTGTTGCGCTGGCAAAATCCGACCTTGGGAGCGGTGCCTCCCACCCTTTTTATTCCTTTGGCGGAGGAGATAGGGATTGTTGAATCCATTGAGGCATGGGCCATGGAAAAGACGTTTGATGAACTTGCCGAACTGGACGGGATAAAGCAAAAGTCCCTGTCTGTTGCCCTTAACGTTTCACCTCGCCATTTTGTGCGTGATGATTTCTTGCCGCGGATTCAGGAAATCAAAACCCTGTCGGATAAGCAGGGCCTAAAGCTGGTGCTGGAGATCACGGAAGGGCTGTTGCTCAAAGATTCGCTTCAGGTACAACGGCACTTCAGTGCACTCAAAGAGATGGGGGTGGAGGTTTCGCTCGATGATTTTGGGACGGGTTACTCCTCGATGGCCTATCTCAAACGATTTGACTTCTCGCATATCAAGATCGATCGTGATTTTGTTCGCACGTTGCCATTGGATACGGATGCCAGCAGCCTTTGCGAAAGCATTCTGTTTTTGGCCAATAAACTGGGTTTGGAGGTGATTGCCGAGGGTGTCGAGCAGGATGATCAACTGAGTTATCTGGATGCTCTCGGCGTCCAGTATTACCAGGGCTTTCTTTTTGGAAAGCCTATGCCCATTGCAAAACTCAAAGCCTGGGTCGAAGAGAACCGCCCTAATTCATTGGATCATAAGCCAGGTTAGGCGCCAGCCACTTTTCGGCCTCGCTTTGGTTTATGCCCTTACGGGCAGCGTAGTCAGCTACCTGATCTTTGCCCAGTTTACCTACTGCAAAGTAGTGGGCCTCCGGGCGCGCGAAATAGAGACCACAGACTGAGGCAGTGGGCAGCATCGCCTTGGATTCGGTGAGCTGCATGCCGATACGGCTTTCCACCCCGAGCAGCTCCCAAAGCAGATCTTTTTCCGTGTGGTCCGGACTGGCCGGGTAGCCGAGAGCGGGTCGGATACCGGTATAGGATTCCTGGATCAGGTCCTCGTTGGTCAGCTGTTCATCAGCGGCGTAGCCCCAGTACCTCTTGCGTATCCGTTCGTGTAGCCATTCGGTGAGGGCCTCTGCCAGACGGTCAGCCAGGGCCTTCAAAAGGATGGCCTGATAGTCGTCGTGTTCGGCCTCGAACGCCTTGAGCTTGGTCTCGATGCCGAGGCCCGCTGTGCAGGCGAAGCCACCGATGTGGTCAGCGACACCAGAGGATTTTGGGGCAATAAAGTCGGCCAGGCAGGTGTTGTATTTGCCAGTGGGCTGTTTGCCCTGTTTGCGGAGCTGATGGAGGGTGGTGAGCACCTGGTTGCGGCTCTCGTCGCTGTAGATCTCGATGTCATCGCCCACGGCGTTGGCAGGGAAGAGTCCGATGACGGCGGCGGCCTTGAGCCATTGTTCGTCGATGATCTGTTGTAGCATTTGCTGGGCGTCGGCGTAGAGCTTTTTCGCCTCTTCGCCTTTGTCGGCATCCTCAAGGATCTGGGGAAAACGTCCTTTGAGCTCCCAGGCGTGGAAGAAGAAGGTCCAGTCGATGTAAGGGGCTATCTCCGCCAGATCAATCTCATCCAACACGCTGATGCCCGGGTGATGGGGTGCGGTCATCGTCCCGCCGATGGGTGTCGGGTTGGCCCGCGCCTCTTCGATGGGGGCGAGATTTTTGGCCTCGTTCATAGTGGCACGGCGCTGGCGCACGGTCTCGTGTCGGGCTGTCAGGTCGGTAATGAAAGTCTCTCGCTGGCTCTCGGACAGCAGGCTGGCCGCCACGCCCACAGCGCGGGAGGCATCGGGCACATAGACCACAGCACCATCATAAACCGGGTCGATCTTTACTGCCGTGTGGGCGGCAGAGGTGGTGGCACCGCCGATCATCAGCGATTGGGTCATGCCGAGTCGCTGCATCTCCTTGGCCACATGCACCATCTCGTCCAGTGAGGGGGTGATGAGACCGGAGAGGCCGATGATGTCGACCTTCTCCTGCTGGGCGCGGGCCAGTATTTCGTCTGCGGGCACCATGACGCCCTGATCGATCACTTCATAGTTGTTGCATTGCAGCACCACGCCGACGATGTTTTTGCCAATGTCATGCACATCGCCTTTGACGGTGGCCAGCAGGATTTTGCCCTGGGATTCGGTGGCGCACTCAGCTTTCTCCGCCTCCATATAGGGATCAAGGTAGGCCACCGCCTTTTTCATCACCCGGGCGGATTTGACCACCTGGGGCAGAAACATCTTGCCCGCGCCGAAGAGGTCGCCTACCAGATTCATGCCGTCCATCAGCGGGCCTTCGATCACATCCAGGGTCTTACTGGCCTGCTGGCGCGCCTCCTCCGTATCCTGGTCGATGAATTCGGTGATGCCCTTTACCAGGGCGTGCTCCAGTCGTTTGTTGACGGGCCAGCTGCGCCATTCGAGATCCTCTTTCTTCTCAGCGGAGGCACCGTCGCCTTTATATTGGGGGGCCAGATCGATGAGGCGTTCGGTGGCATCAGGGATGCGGTTGAGAATGACATCCTCAACCGCATCCCGTAATTCGGCGGGAATCTCGTCATAGACCGCCAGTTGACCGGCGTTGACAATGCCCATGTCAAGACCGGCCCGGATGGCGTGGTAGAGAAAGACGGCGTGGATCGCCTCACGCACCGGGTTGTTGCCACGGAAGGCAAAGGAGACATTGGAGACGCCGCCGCTCACCCGCGCCTGGGGCAGGTTTTCCTTGATCCAGCGTACCGATTCGATGAAATCGACGCCGTAGTTGTTGTGCTCTTCAATGCCGGTGGCTACGGTGAGGATGTTGGGGTCGAAGATGATGTCTTCGGCGGGAAATTCCACCTGTTCCGTCAGGATTTTGTAGGCGCGACCACAGATCTCTTTGCGCCGCTCCAGGCTGTCGGCCTGGCCCTGCTCATCGAAGGCCATAACGATGATGGCGGCACCATAGCGGCGGCAGAGGTTGGCGCGCTGGATGAAGACCGCCTCGCCCTCCTTCAGTGAAATGGAGTTGACGATGGGCTTGCCCTGCACGCAACGCAGGCCGGTTTCGATGATCTCCCATTTGGAGGAGTCGATCATAAACGGGGCCTTGGCGATCTCAGGCTCAGAGGCCATCAGATTGAGAAAACGTCGCATGGCCTCGACGCCATCCAGCATTCCCTCATCCATGTTGACATCCACCACCTGAGCACCGTCTTCGACCTGAGCGCGGCAGATGTCCAGCGCCTCTTCGAATTCCTCGTTGAGGATCAGACGTTTGAACTTGGCCGAGCCAGTGACATTGGCCCGTTCACCGATGTTGACGAAGAGGGCATCCTGCTCGATGTTGAACGGCTCCTGGCCGGAAAGCCGACAGGCTGGGGCAATGCTGGGCCGTTTGCGTGGGGGTTTGCCCTGCACCGCATCGTGGATGGCCTTGATGTGGGCGGGAGAGGTGCCGCAACAGCCGCCGACAATATTCAGAAGCCCCGCATCCGCCCATTCGGCAATCTGCTGGCCCATGGCCTCTGGTCCCAGGTCATATTCACCGAACTCGTTCGGTAGCCCGGCGTTGGGATGCACATTGATGTAGCACTCTGCCACCCGCGACATCTCAGCCAGGTATTGGCGCAGGGCGTCAGGCCCCAGGGCGCAGTTGAGGCCGATGGACAGGGGCTTGGCATGGCGCAGGGAGTTATAGAAGGCTTCGGTGGTCTGGCCGGAGAGGGTGCGGCCAGAGGCATCGGTGATGGTGCCAGAGATCATAATGGGCAGGCGTACCCCCTCCACCTCGAACAGTTGCTCGCAGGCATAGACCGCCGCCTTGGCGTTCAGGGTGTCGAAGATGGTTTCGATCAGAAGAATATCGACACCGCCCTCGATCAATCCACGGGCTGCCACGGTGTAGTCGTCCACCAATTCCTCAAAGGTGATGGCCCGGGCACCGGGATCGTTGACATCCACTGACATGGAGGCGGTTTTCTGGGTGGGGCCGAGCACCCCGGCGACCAAGCGGGGTTTGTCTGCTGTGCTGAACTTATCCGCCGCTTCCCGGCAGAGTCGGGCGGCGGCCACATTGATCTCATGGGCGAACTTTTCCAGCCCGAAACGCTCCAAATCTTTGGCTGTGGCGCCAAAACTGTTGGTCTCGATGATGTCGGCACCGGCCTCCAGATAGGCTTCATGGATGCCGCGAATGATATTGGGCTGGGTCAGGCAGAGTAAATCATTCATTCCCTTAAGGTTTTTTGGCCAATCGGCAAAGCGTTGGCCACGGTAGTCCGACTCCTCCAGTTTGTGGCGCTGGATCATAGTACCCATGGCACCATCGAGAATTAGGAGACGTTCTTCAAGCAGAATTTTGATATCTGTGCTATTCATTTGAGGAATAAGGGTTTCTTAGTTAGAATTTTGTCTGTATGATTGGTTCTATAAGGTTATGCAGGCCTGATGCTGGTGCAGTGCGCCCTGATGTGTATAGCATTGTCCAAGGTCAGGTGGTGGCCAGACTTTCAATGGGTTAACCGCATCATGGGACCCAATGAGGCTCTGGTGAGCGGCCAAGCCGCATTTAAGGTAAAGGGTCCGATAGTGCCCCTGGGAGCCTAAATGAGCGAGAATAAAGTATTTAAGGCGTTGCGGGAAGAAGACCGCCGATCTTCATCGGAAAGATCTGGTGGCGGTGGTATGCTGCGCATCGCATTGATCATTGGCATTCTGGTGCTGCTGGTGTGGAACCTGCTGTTCATCGAATTTGATGGTGGAGAAGAGGCAGACAAGCCACAGACGCAAACTCAATCACAGTCGCAACCGCAGGATGCCAGCCTCACCCCCTCTGTCGGTGTGGATCAATCACAGCCGATGGCAATTTTGCCGGATGAGGGTGGCGTAGGGGATGGTGAACAAGCGCGTCAGATGGTGGAAGAGATCCGTAGTCAGGGCAGCTTGAATGACCCGGAAAGCCTCTTTGTGCAGGCCAAGGAATTTATTGACCAGCAGCAGCTGGCTGATGCCTATTTGCTGTTGCTTTATCTGGCTAAACAGGGCTACGGTCCGGCCAGCCTGAAGCTGGCGGAAATGGCTGATCCGGCCTCTTTTGACCCCAAAAGCAGTTTCCTGGATGCGCCGAGTATCACCATGGCTCACAAGTGGTACATGCAGGCTCTGATGCAAGGGATGCGTGAGGCAGAGCCACGGTTGAACGATCTCAAACTGCGGGTCAAAGCCGCTGCTGCAGGTGGTGATGAGCGGGCGCGGCGACAATTGGTAGGATGGTGAGGACCAAACGAATGACGCGGAAAGTATTTTGGGTTTTGGCTGCGCTGTTGTGGCTTGGGGCACCTCAGGTTCAGGCGGAGGGACGACGTCCGCTCCTGATCGAAGGTAAAAAAACACTCTACCAACGGGTATTGGCCAAGCCGGAGGCGGTGCTGGTGAGTACGCCGGGTCAGGCATCATCCAAAAATGTGGTGCCCTTTACCGTTTTCTACGTTTATGACCGGCGCAGCCAAGATGGCTCGGATTGGCTGGAAGTGGGCTATGACAGTCACGGTGACGTCAAGGGCTGGATCAAGGCCAGCCAATCCATCGACTGGGATCATGGTTTGACGGTGGCATTTCGTGATCCGGCGGGTCATGACCGGGTGATGTTATTCCGTGAGCCTGAACAATTGCAGAAACTGGCCGAGGCCACGGTCAATGATCCTTCCACCTACGATCTTTTGTATCAAGCGGCTGCGGTGGATGGGCTACAGCCTGATAGCCCCGTTGTGGCCATCCAGCCAAAGGGTTATGTGGATATCCGCGATGATTTCTATCTGGTACCGATTCGCGAGTACAAGGATGTCTATGTGGGCGCAGAAAAGGGCCGTCTACTGCGCATCTCATCCGTACCCCATAACAGTAACGGTCAGGCACCGGTCGCTGTAGAGGCGCCAGTTCAGGCACAGGATGATGGCCTCGATGAGGCCAAAGGCCCAGCGTTGGATACTGGCGTGGTCTTTGTGATTGACTCCACGCTTTCCATGGACCCTTACATTGCTCGTACCCGGGCAGCAATACAAAAGATTTACGATGATATTGCCCAGAATGATCCTCAGGGCAATGTCTCCTTTGGTCTGGTGGCCTTTCGCAGTGACCCCTCTTTTGCCTCGGGCATTGAGTATCGCAGCCTGGTCTATGCAGATTTGCTGAAGGGCCGTTCCGCTTCGGACTTTTTCTCCAGCGTAGCGGAGCTCAAGGCCGCTACCGTATCGACGCGGGACTTTCGCGAGGACTCCTTCGCTGGCGTCAAGCAGGCCATCGACAGCATCAGTTGGGGCAGCTATCAGGCACGTTATATCATCCTGATCACTGATGCGCCCTCTTACGAAGGCAGTGATCCCAGCTCTGGTACCGGCATGAGTGCTGATGCGCTACGCCAACTGGCTCGTGACAACAACATCGCCATTTTTGTCCTTCACCTGAAGACAACCGCTGGCTCGACTACCCATGATGAGGCCAAACAGCAGTACAAGGCTCTCTCCTATGTGCCAGGCATTGGCGATCTCTACTACGGTGTTCGTACGGGCGCGGTTGGCGATTTTGGCCGTGTTCTGGATGCCCTGGGCGCCCAATTGGTGGCCCAGATGCGGCGCGATTTTACCAAGACACCGACAGCGGCTCCTGGGGATGATGCCCAGCTGGCCACTTTGCAGGAGAAGGCCGGCAAGCTGGGCTATGCCTTACGCATGCAGTATCTGGCCAAAAAAGAGAAAGGAACCATCCCGACAGTTTTTGATGCCTGGATCGTCGATCGCGATCTCAAAAGTCCGGAGCGGAAGGTGGTGGATGTTCGCGTTCTTCTCACCCGGGACCAGTTGAGTGACCTCTATCAGATGTTGAGTGAGGTGCTGGATACCGCAGAACAGGGTATGCTATCGCCGCGCAATTTCCTGGGTGACATCAAAACGCTGGCAGCTACTGCCAGTCGGGATGCCAATCAGCTGGGTGGTTCAACGACCTCCAGCGGCGCTAAAAACCTGGCGGAATTGGGCTTTATTACCGAATACATCGAGGATCTGCCTTACACGGGCGATGTCATGAACGTAACCCTGACAGATTGGCGCAATTGGCCAGCCAAACGGCAACTGACTTTCATCCAGCGCCTGGAGGAGAAGGTCAACTACTACCGTGCCCTGCACGATCATACGGACCTTTGGGTGTCCCTGGATGGCGGCCCTGTGGATGGGGATTCGGTATTCCCTGTGCCGCTAGAAATGTTGCCCTGAGTCAGTTCCTATGGATCCATTGAAGATGGCCCTGGCAGCACGCAGGGCCGAAGCGGAAAAGGTGCTGATCTACCATTTGCGTGATGTGGTGAAAACCCGGGAATCGGAAGGCACCGCCTTTCGCTTGCGGGTACCCAGCCTACAGATTGCCATGGGTGAAAAGATCGCCCTGATTGGCCACAGTGGTTGCGGCAAGAGTACCTTGCTCGACATACTGGCCTTTATTCTCCAGCCAACGGAATCTGGCTCTTTCCGGTTTCGGCCAGAGCGTGAAGACAGTCCCATCGATGTTGCCCAGCATTGGCAAAGGGGGCAGTACAACCCGCTCAGTAATCTGCGCAAATGGCATATTGGCTATGTGATGCAGACCGGTGGATTGATTCCCTATCTGACGGTCCGCGACAACATGAGCCTCTCACGTCGGCTACTGAAAATGGATCGCAGCGATGCCGCCGTGGAGGAGTTGGCTGCCCATCTGGGCATTCGTCAGCACTTGGACAAGTATCCGGGTAATCTCTCTACGGGTGAGCGCCAACGGGTGGCCATTGGCCGGGCTCTGGCCCACCGGCCGCCCATCGTGATCGCTGATGAGCCTACAGCCTCCCTGGATCCCATCGCAGCGGAAAAGATCATGAATCTTTTCATTGAGATGGTGGATGAGTTGAATATCACAGTGATTGTGGCCAGTCATGCCTGGCGACACATTAAGCGTTTGGGTCTGCGTCAACTCTCCCATCGCACTCGTCGGGCGGCCCAGGGCAACGTGACAGAGACAGTGGTTAGCGGCTGATGGCACATATCGGTGAGGCAGCGCGGCTATCGCGCAAAGACTATTTTCGTGAATGGCGTATTTCCGGGGCCTTTATCATCGCCCTGGCAGCAGTACTGGGTCCGATGATGGTGCTGTTCGGCCTCAAATTTGGTGTGGTCGGCGGCATGATCGACGATTTGGTGAAAGATCCGCGCAACCGAGAGATCATCCCCCTGGGTAATGGCCGCTTTGAGCAAGCCTGGTTTCAGCAAATGGCCGGGCGAAGTGAGGTGGCCTTCGTGGTGCCTCGCACGCGCCGAATTGCGGCAACCCTGCAAATGACCCGGCCAGGTCTGGGCCGTATTATGGGGATGGAGCTGATTCCTTCCGGGCGGGGTGATCCCGTATTGGAAAACCTGGGGCAATTTCCGCAAGGCTACAATGACGTGGTGTTGTCGCAACAGGCCGCTACTCAGCTCAAAGTGAAGATTGGCGATAAGGTCAGTGGTAATGTGAGTCGACGCTTCCAGGGTAAATCCGAGCGCCAAACCCTGGAATTGACCGTGGTGGCTGTGGCGCCAGCAATGGCCTTCAACCGGGAAGGGGTTTTTGTCTCCGTCAAACTCATGGAAGCGGTGGAATCCTATTTGGATGGGCGCCAAGTGGCGGCATTGGGCTGGACCGGGCTGAATCCTGATGCCAAGCGTACCTATCCAGGTTTTCGCCTTTTTGCTCGTACGCTTGAGGATGTCTCTGTTCTCAGTGCCAGTTTCATGGAGCAGGGCTTGCGGGTTCGTACCCGAGCTGACGATATTGAGGTGGTGAACCGGCTGGATAGCAATCTGACGTTGTTGTTCTGGCTGATTGCCATCATCGGTCTGTCAGGCTATTCACTATCATTGGGTGCCAGCCTGCTGGCCAATGTGGATCGAAAACGCAAAGAGCTCAGTGTGCTCCGACTGGTGGGGTTGAGTACGGGTGACATTGTGCTCTTTCCCATGTTGCAGGCGACCTATACTGCCTTTTTCGGTTGGGTTATGGCGACCATCATCTTTTACGCTGTCTCCTTTAGCATCAATCAGATGTTTGCCGAGCAGGTCAACGCAGGGCAGTCTCTCTGCCACTTGTTGCCAGCACATCTACTGATTGCTTTGGGCATGACCATGATCTGCGCCTTAGTGGCGGCCTTCGTGGGTGGCATGCGTGCCGCGAAAATAGAACCCTCCGAGGGCTTGCGAGACGTCTAACGTAACGCTGGCTGAACAAAGCCGAGGCTAAGAATCGATCAGCTTGTAAAAAAGATGACGCCCAATCCGCGCCTTCTGTTCCCCTTTCCGTGCCCACTTGGGCCTGACGTAATCGGCGTGGTAGTGGTCAGCGTTGCCCGTAATATCCCGTAAAGCGCCAGATAGTGCCCAGCGGGCCACCTTAAGCGATTCCCGATAGTTTTCATTGTTTGGCACCACATTGGATCTGGCGTCACAGGTCCAACTGAAGGCACAACTGCCATGGCCCCGTTGGTGTACAACCCCACAGACGGAGTTGGGATAATGGCTGGATTTCACCCGATTCATGGTGACATTGGCGACAGCGATCTTGCCCGCTTCTGACTCGATGCCCGCCTCAAAGTAGATATTCTGCGCCATACAGGAGAGTGCCGAGTGAGAGGCTGGGCGATTAAAAAGATGACGTCTGTTCGCAAGCTGGTTGTGGTGGCGCCGTTTCTTGGTATTGGCCTTGTTGGTGATCGCAGGGCTGCTAAGATCTGTATCAATAAAAGTGGCATGAAAAGCAGGTGCGGTTGCCGCCTTGGCTGTTCTCTGATCTGTCAGGCTGCGACGGTGGCGACGGTTTTTTTTGGTACTCTTTTTTGTTGATCCATGGGCGGGCTGATCGGCATCCAAAAAGGCACTTTGGGCGGGTGCCAACGGTAGCACAGAGAGGGCTAGGCTGAGGAGTAGATATCTCATGGCTGCTCATCAAAAATGATAGGGCAACGCATTCTATTAGTAATTTCTAATATTTGCAACCCGCTGGTTTTGGAGGGAATTATTCTTTTGGTCTGGTGAGGTTGGGGGGTAGATATTGTTGCTGCCTGGCCCGGCCCTGCTTCAATAGGGTGTCGGGGATCTCCCCTTTACGCCGGGCATCTAAGAGGGCGGCCATCACCGGATAATAGGCATCGGTATCGAAGGCAATGAGGATCAGATCCACCCCTGCCTCCAGGGCCTTGATTGTGGCTTTGGCCTGGCCTTCCTGACTGTGGGCGATGGCGTTCATGCTGAAATCGTCGGTAATGAGCAGGCCCTGATAGCCCCATTTTTCCCGGATCAACCCGGAGACAACGGCCTTGGAAAAAGAGGCCGGACGGTCCGGGTCCAGTACCGTCAGAATAGGGTGTCCGAGCATGATCATGGCATTGTCTTGGGAGAGATTGTGCTGAAAGGGCAGCCAATCTGCCTTAGCCAGGGTCGCTTCAGGGGTATCGAGGCGGGCGGCAAACCGATGGGTATCATTGCTCACCCGGCCCAGGCCGGGAAAGTGTTTGAGGGTGCAGCTAATCTGGTATCGGCCCAGCCCTCTGCAGTAGTCCCGGGCGGTGGCGGCTACGATTTCAGGGTTATCGGAGATGGCTCGAAGATAGATGAGGGAGTAGCGATCCTCGGGATTTTTCAGGCCCATGTTGAGATCGACCACCGGGGCAAAGTTCAAGTTGATGCCCAGGGCAGCCAGAGCTTTTCCCTGGACCTCACCGTATTGGCGAATCCGCTCGCTACGTGTTACCGGGTTATCAGTAGAGGCAACAATCTTGGCCAAAGGCGGTTGCTTGGGCAGGGGGGGGGTGAGGCGCGAGACGATGCCGCCTTCCTGATCGGTGGCGATCCAGAGCGGGGCCAGTCCCTGTCGCTGGCGCAGGGATTGCCATACGGCCAGTTGTTGCTGTAAGGCTTCGGATTGATCCGGTAGATTCCGACGGGTGACGAAGATGCCCGATACCGCCTTGAGTCGCAGAATCCGCTCCAGCTCTTTCGGGTCCCGATAACCGATCAAAAGGTGTTGTCCCAGCACAGCCAATTCAGCCGGGTCGGCATGGAGAACGCGATATCGGGACAGCCGAAATTGTCCTTCGGTGACCAGAAAAAACGACAGAATGGTCAGGGTGATACCAAGGTTCAGATAGCCTGTCAGAATGCCAAAACGTCCCTTTCCAACGCCAAATTGATACCAGAGCAGTAAAACGGTCAGGCCGATCGGGATCAGCCACAGCAAGTAGGGACGAATATTGGCGAAGGAGGATTCACGATAAATCAGTGCCAGATAGCCCAGTGTGATGGCCAGGGATAATTGAAGCAGGCGAGACAGCCCATGCAGTATCATCAGAATGCATTCCATCGAAATTGGACTGTCAGCATACCCAATCCTGATCTCTGGCGTGAGGGGAGTGATGGATTTGCCCTTACCCGGAATGTGGCTAAGGGCGGGAGAATGGGGCTAGACTGAGCGTGACCATATTGCCAAGGGTGTGCCATGAGCCTGGATCCCTCTTTGATCGAACAACAGCCCCTGTTTCAATTGCTGTCTCAGTCTGCCCAGATCGAAGTGATCAGGGCATCGCAGCAGGTATCCTTGCCGGAAAATACCCTGGTATTCGATTGTGGCAGTGGTTGTCAGATGCTGCCGCTGGTATTGTCCGGTTCCATTCGCGTGTTCAAACGGAGTGATGCGGGTCGTGAGATTACACTGTATCGCGTGACCCAGGATGATCTGTGCATCATGACCCTCAGCTGTTTGCTGG
Organism: Sedimenticolaceae bacterium; assembly: GCA_050292235.1. Lineage (GTDB taxonomy): Bacteria > Pseudomonadota > Gammaproteobacteria > Chromatiales > Chromatiaceae > JBNKLG01. The sequence continues at coordinate 19,538 of JBNKLG010000010.1, forward strand.
GTCAGGGACACTATCCAGCCACGGGTGTTACCGAAACGCCGGTGACAGCCATCACCCTGCCCGCTTTTTTGTTTCGGGAGTTGATCCAGAGCCAACCGGCTTTTCGGGAAAAGGTTATGGGTGTTTTTTCCGAACGGTTGGCCGAACTGATGCAGCTTGTGGAGGAGGTCAGCTTCCACAAGCTGGATCAACGTCTGGCTAAATTGCTTTTGGTCAAAGGGCCAATCATCCATGGTTCCCATCAACAACTGGCCGATGAGCTGGGCAGCGTGCGGGAGATCGTCACCCGGTTGCTTAAACATTTTCAGGATCAGGGTTGGCTGTCTTTGGCCCGGATGCGGATTGAGGTTCTGGATGTCGAGCCGTTGCGCCTCTACTCGGAAAACCCTCAGTAACCTAAGTCACTGACATTGGTTGGGGTTCGGCCTATAAAGGAACATAAGATCACGTGATGGTCACGTGAAACCCATTGAGGAGCATGATCCGATGAAATCAAATGTTGGTGGTATCGACCGAATCTTACGTCTTGTTGCTGGCGCGGGACTGGTGGCCTGGGCCGCTATCCCCGCTCTGGGTGGACCGGTTTGGGCCTGGATTGGTGTTGTGCCTTTGGCGACCGGCGCCATTGGTTTCTGCCCGCTCTATCCCCTGTTGGGCATCAATACCTGTGGTAAGAAATAGGTGCATTTAAGCCAGGATGGCTGGTTGTTGCACAAGGAGGTGTGATCGCACTATTCCTGAGGCCTTCCTTCGCTAAACCCCTTGAGATGCCCCTCATAAGATGAGAGCCGTTCATGGAGTTCCGCCATCTCATCCAATGCCTGGCCCAGGTTCGAAGGGCTTTGCGCCAGAGCCAGTTTTTGTGCCAATGCGACGATGGCCTGTACGGCCTGATGGCTCTGTTGCCCCGCCCTTTCAAGGCGTTCTGCCAGTCTTTCGTCCGGCAGCTCCAGTGCGCGCTGCTCCTCCAGTAAAAGTGCGATGCCGCCCAGTTCACGAAGTGTGGCATGGCTGAGCTGTTCGAGAGCGGTCAGATAGCGTTGGTAGCTGATTTCATTGACGTCAAAACGTCGTTCCAGCCAGAGTTTTGCCTGATTCAGGGCCTGTTCGAGTTGCAGAAGGGCTTGCAAAAACTCAGTGGCGCCCAGCTTTTCAAATCGCCAGCGTAGAGACTCCCGTTGTTGGTTGGCTGGAAAGTCAGAGGATGGGGGCGATTGAAAGATCTCGAGCAAGGCCGATATCAGCTCATGCCGGCAGTAGGTCCATTCCGCATAGGTGATGGGCAGCGGGGTGAGCCCTGCCCGTTCCAGCAGGTGATAACGGGATATATCCCAGGCCTGTCCCTGTTCACCTGGCGATCCAACCAGATCGATAGCCAGTTTTTGCGTCCCCTTGATGGCGAGCAGATCAACGGCCTGACCGCCAATGGGGAAATCGCGCCAGCAGCGCACAGAGTGTTTCTCCAGCTCGGCCATCAGTGATTGGCGGATTTTGGCAGGTCCCTCTTTGTTCCCGGTAACGGGCAGTGGTGTCGGCTGTATCTGATTCAAATAGGCGCTGAACAGAGGCTGGTGTTCAGAGGGACTCCATTCCTCAGGTAGAAAGAGTAGGATTTGATGGCGGGCCCGGGTGATGGCGACATTGAAAACATTGGGTTTTTCGATATAGAAGAGGGCTGCTGCAGCGCGACCGGGGTAGAAGCCGGTGGCAATGAGAATAATGTCTCGCTCTGTGCCCTGAAAACCATAAGGGGTGGCGACCAGGAGCTGATGTCGGGTTAGGCTGCCAAGGTTAAAACGATTCAGAATGCGCTGTTCCAGTGCCTTGGCGTATGGCGAAAAGAAGCACAGTACGCCGATGCTGGGTGCGTCGGCGTCCGGCAGATGGGCCATTTGTTGAATGCGTTGTTCAAGATAATCCATTAGGGTTTGAACCTCACCCAGATTGATATCGCTTTCCATTTGTATCGGACAGGAAATACGCTGTAGGGCCGGTTGGTTCAGAATGCGCCGGGTACTGGTCAGAATCTTCAGTCGCTGCTCATAGAAGTGTTGGTTGCTGAACTGGATCAGCTGGGGGTGGCTACGGAAATGCTCATCCAGCCAGGTTTGGGCATCAGCATGGGGGAGTCCCGCGATGGCGAAATCCAACAAAGAGTGCTCCCGGTAGTTCAGGCTGATGTTGAGATGATCGACTGCGTGGGTTCGGGCCAGGGCCTCCTGCTTGGCTCTGGCGAGAAAGGAAAAATGGCGTAATTGCCGACGGTCACCCACCACCACCGCCCTGGCTGCCCGTTGCAGGGCAGGCAGGGCCTGGGCGAGATTGCATTGGGTAGCCTCGTCCATAATGACCAGATCGAACAGGGCCTTGTGCAGTGGCAAGGTGCGATAGAGAGCCTGTGTCGAGACGACCCAGATGGGAAAGGCCTGAGTAAGAATAGCCCAGTCGATGCTGGCCATTCGCTGTTGACGATGACCGGAATTCCGGGCACGTAAGGCATTGGCCAGTCTGGCCAGTTGCTGCCGGTGGTGTTGAATCAGCGTTTGGTGGCGATGCCGGGTAGAGGCTGCCAGCAGTTGTCTGGCCGATTGTTGCGCGACCTCAAACGCTTGATGGTAGCTTTGCCAAACCTGGATTTGCAGTGGGGACTTCCTGGTTCGCCAGGCTATCCAGCGTTGTTTAAAATGCTGGAAAATGCTCGGCTGATGGTGGCCTAGAATAGCACCCTGTCGCACGGCCTTTTCCAGTTCAGAGGCCAGCTTTTGTGCCTGCAGCTGTTGCTGTCGAACTTTTTCTGCCAGGGATTGCTCCAGCTGGGCAAGGGGTAGCGCCTCCTGGTCACTGGGCCTGGCCAGCAGGTCATCGATCTGCTGAAACAGACGTTGGCGGTAATCGCCCTGGCCAGCACGAACTACCATCTGCCGGGCAGCGGAAAAGCTCCGGGCCAGTTGATCGTAGACCACGTCAGCAGCCCGATCATTGGCACAGCAAATGAGTGTGGATTCTCCGCGCATCACCCGGTCGGCCACGATGCCGGCGATGGTGTAGGTTTTGCCGGTTCCGGGTGCGCCGTGGATGACGCTGAGCTTCTCCCGGGCGGCGTTGACCAAAGCCTGTTCCTGCGCATCGGAGAGCCGGCTTGGCAAAGATTCCGGTATGGAAGCGGGGCCGGGCTGGAACAGGCTCTCTTGTGCGAAGAGTTGCGACAGGCAGGGTGAAGGATCGTTCTGCTCTACCATGGTGGCCAATTCATAGGCAACGCTGGCATCTGTCTGGCTGCGACGGCTGAGCCAGACCAGGCTGGTCTCGAACAGGCTCACTCCGCCTCCCCGGGCAAAAGAGATCCCATGGCTGCCGTTCGGCGCAGCTCGGGTCTGGAGGTGCTTAACCCGCTCCATGAGTTCAGGAAAGCGGCTGCTGCCTGGCAAGGCCTGTCTCTCCCACTCTGTGGGCAGCTCCAGTACTTCAAGGGCGGTCGGGTTGATTCGCAGGCTCTCCTCGTCGGGGGTGACAAAAAAACCTGTTTCACGGTGTTCCAATTGAGCCTCAGCAATAAACAGTGGCGTGCGGATTTTCCTCGGGTCTTGATCGATGTGCCCCCTGGTGATCAAGAAGCTGCCGACCAAAGGGCGTAATTCCTGATGTTTGATCTGTAGGGTGGCGCCAAGCCGTTCTCCCTTGATAACAGATAGGGGCAGGGTGGAGGGGATGCCGGTGGCCGAGTCGGGGCTTATAGGGAAAAAATGGTGTTCTACCTCCCCACTGGCCAGAATGTCATGCAGCGGGCGCTCGCCCCCATCTGCCAACAGACAGTCGCGAAAATAGCGGATCAGTTGTGGTACAACCGTTATTGAATCAGGGGGTGGCATGCGGGGATTATGGCTTGAAACGCGCTTGGGTAGCCGGATTATAGAGGAATGTTCGCCCCTTGATGGGTTTCAGTCCTGCTTTCTCCTCTTTTGCTGACCATCATGACGAATGAATTTGCTGATACGAGCCCCAAGTTTGAGTACCTTCATCAGGGTCTCCGGCTCCAGACGCAGCATCTCATCAGACCACTGGGTGAGGATGCTGAGGAACTGCTGGGTCTCCTCAATGCGCTGGCGGGTGGAGGGAGATTCGCTTTGCATTTCCGGGCTGGTCAGCAAGGCCTCTAACATCGCCAGGGTGGGATCGATCTCCCGCTGTTTCCGACCTGCCACGATGAGTTTGAACAAAGCCCAGACATCCTTGGAGGTCTCAAAGTGATCGCGCCGATCGCCCAGCACATGGATGATCTTGACCAGCTGCCAGGAGAGTAACTCTTTCAGGCTGTTGCTGACATTGGAACGGGCAACGCCCAGGGTTTCAGTGATCTCATCGGCCGTCAGCGGTTTTTCAGACAGATAGAGCAGAGCATGGATCTGGGCCACGGTGCGGTTCACGCCCCAGCGGGAGCCCATCTCCCCCCAGTGGAGGACGAAACGTTCGGAAGCAGGTGAAAGTGACATGGTGTCAGTATAAAAATACGGACATTTCTGTCAATAATGAATGTGGCCGATGCGCACTCTATACGCTATTGGATTTGGTTACAGCGTAATGGTTGAGACGAGAGCCTCATAGGATTTGAGTGCGGCAAATTGGTGCTTGGGAATAGATTGCTAAATTTCTAATGAGACAGGCGCATGGAGTTAGAATTACCAATCCCCATACGCCTGCAGTGCGACATTTAGCCTAACCAATGTGAGGTGGAAGGGTGTCGCAATCGGCTCGAAACAAGATCAAGATATCGTCCGATATAGGTTATTTTTGTTTTTTGGACGTTAAGTAAGTTCAACGTCGGTATCACAGCTGTTGCTGCAGGGATCGCCGCATGGATCGCCGCAATGATCTGTGTGGTGGTGGTGAGTATGCTTGCTGCCGCCGCAGCTGGTATTCTTGAAGCCCCAGCTAATCAGACCTGTGAAGCAGGTGGTAGCCAGATTAATTGCCAGGCTACCACATCCCCCGGAAACCTGTTTTGCTTCTTTAGTAGTTAGTTCACGCATTACTATTCTCCATAAATTAAAGAAAAATCCAAATAATCGCCAAGAAGGCTCAAATACGACGAGAGTCGAATTTTCGATTACCAGCAACTCACGCTGGCATCGTAAAGCTATAGGCTGTCGTCTTCTTTGTATATCCTACTTAAGTAGGAATCTGAGGTGGTTTCTAGAATTCACCAGCTATGCTTTTTCCCTGATGACGGTCAATTGGGGTGAGCTGGCATATCGGATGCGACCCTGTTGCAAGAGCACAACACGATCAGCAGATTCGATGGTCTCGGGTCGATGCGCAATCATGATGCGGGTAATTTTCAGTAATTTGATGTTACGGTTGATCGCCTCTTCAAGACGGGTGTCCAGGTGGGACGTTGCTTCATCTACGAACAGGATTCGCGGCTTTTTATAGAGGGCGCGTGCTAGCAAAATTCGTTGTTTTTGCCCGCCAGAGAGGCTTGCTCCCATGTCTCCGATCAGGGAGTTATATCCCATGGGCATTTGCATGATCTCATGATGAATGGCTGCGATCCTGGCGCATTTTTCGATTCGGCGTTGATTGGGAGTCGAATCGAAAAAGCAGATGTTGTCAGCGATCGAGCCTGACAACAATTGGTCATCTTGCATGACACTTGCGATCTGATTCCGGTAATTGTGCAGCCCCAGCGTTTTGATATCGATACCATCAACCATGACCTGGCCAGTGCTGGGCTCTAGCAGGCCAAGCATGATCTTCATTAAGGTCGTTTTCCCGCAACCTGATGACCCAACGAAACAGATCGACTCACCTGCCTTCATTTTTATGCTCAGATGCTCGAAAAGGAAAGGGTCAGTGGGTGTGAACTGGTAAGCGATATCGATCAGTTGCAGGTTACCGCGGATAGGACGCGAAATGGCTTTCGTATTGCGGTTTTCCTCTTGCGCTGTTAACGCGATATCACCGATGCGTGTCAGGTGTAGGCTGAGCATCTTAAATTGAATCAATTTGTCGATCAGGGATGCAGCTTTCTCCGTGAACTGTCGTTTGTAAGCCATGAAAGCAAATATCATGCCTACGGTCAGATTTCCGGCGATCGCGAATAAGGCTGCGAAGTAGATAACAGCAACATTCTCGATGCCAAATACAAAATGATTGAATGATCGATAGGCGATCTCAAATTTACTCAAGCGAATGCTACTGTTCATTGTGTCAGCATAGAGATTTTGCCATAGCGTTTGTCGCTGAGCCTCTTTGCCGAACAGCTTGATCGTCTGCATTGCCCGTACGGTTTCCATAAAGTTGGAATCCTCTTTCGCCTTAGCAATGATGGACTCTTCTGTGAGGCGCCGTAAACGTGTATAAAGTGCCAACCGCATGATGGTATAGATGATGACCGCACTGATGACGATCAAGGCGAGCGTGGGGCTATAGATGAATATCATTACCAGTGTGCCGATAACCATGATGCCATCGACAATACTTTCAACCAATTCGTTGGTGAGCATACTTCGAATCTGGTCCAGTGAACCGAAACGCGAAACAATATCGCCGATATGACGTTTTTCAAAGTACGACAGTGGCAGACGCACCATATGGTGGAACAGGTTTGCCGCAATTTGAATATTCAACTGCGTGCCTGTGTATGTCAGAATTAAGGAACGCACTGCATCGACACCTACTTCAATAAATTTCACACATAAAAAACCTAACGCGAGCAGAACGAGAAGGTTTGTGTCGTGAGTAACGATAACCTCATCGATAATCGTTTGCATATAAAAAGGACTGAGGATGACGAACAGTTGCAGCAATAGTGACAACAGCAATACGTGCACCAATGTCCCTTTTAAGCCGCTGATCTTGCTCCAAAGATCCGATAGCTTAAGACGATGTTCTTCATTTTTGCATTCGAACGCTTTGGTTGGCGTTAACTCAAGTGCGATACCGGAAAAATGTTTGGAGACTTCATTGATCGCCAGCTTTCGCTCTCCGAGCGCCGGGTCGTGTATGACAATTGCGTTTTTGTTGGCCTTTTTGAGCACAACGAAATGATTGAGATCCCAGTGCAGTATGCAAGGACGTTGCAGCTGATCGATTTCGTTCAATTCAAGGCGAAGGGGCCGGGTTGAGAAATGCAACTGATCAGCGGTCGCCATCAATCCCTGTAGGTCGATGCCCTGTAACGATACTGGATGGTTGCGTCTCAAGGTATTCAGATCGATATGGTGGCCGTGATACTGCAATATCATCGCCAGGCAGGTCAGGCCACACTCTGCGGCTTCGGATTGCAGCATGACAGGCAGTCTGCTGTGTGTTGTGTATTGCAGCGAGTGGATAGGGTTTTTCATCGCAACGCCTCTTCGGTGCTGGATGGGCATTTGGCTGGTCTTTGGTTGTGCATCAGATACGCCCCGTCAGACTGTATATAGGGTCGAGCAGCCATTCTCCTAGCGATCGTTCGCCGAGAATGATATCGGCTTGCAATAACATTCCCGCTTGCAGTGGAAACTCCTTGCCAAATGCGGACACCACCTGTTTTTTTGGCATAACAGTCACGCGGTATACCGGTTCATCCAAGGGCAAGGGAATGGGCAGTTCGTTTGGTGCCAGTATGGTTTCGGTGACTTGAACAATCTCTCCTTCGTGCAAGCCAAAGCGCTGGTAGGGAAATGCGGCATATTGTAATCGCACCTCCTGTCCAGAGCGTACGAAACCAATCGCCCGCGTTGGGACGAACAACTGGGCTTGCAGTACGGCGTCCTGGGGGATAATGGCGAGCAATGGTGTGTTTTCTTTTGCTGCCTGGCCTTCACGAATCTGTACTGTGGTGATTCGCCCGGATAAGGGTGCTCTTATGGTATAAGAACGCCGACCCTTGATCTCTTCCAGTTTCTGATTGAGGTCGGCCAATGACTGGCGGCGATTACTCAAATTGATGGCCGTTCGTGCTGGTAGTTGGGCCAATTGATTGCCCAGTTCGTTCAGTTGGTTATCCAGATTTAGGAGCAGGCGCTTGGCCTCTTCTACTTGTACCTGCGCTGTCAGACTGTGCTCTTGCATGTCCCGATACTGGATTTGGGAAATATATTGCTTATTAAGGAGCCCTTCGACACTCCGCAAGCGCTCAAGCGTCATTGTGTACTGATGTTGGCGCACTTTAATTTCGCGTTGTTGCTGGTCGCGCTCGTTTTTAAGTCCGGTAATACGTTGTTTCAGGTCCTTTTCTTCCAGCTCATCAAGTCGTTGCTGCTGAGTTAGTTGTTCTTCGATGTTATGTTTTGATTGCTCTAGCTCGGTGAGGATGATGCTATCAACGTCGCCTGATTGGTCGGTATTTCGGCGCGTCGAAACGGTAAAAAGCGTCGCTCCTCTTTCTACCAGGTCACCATCTTTGAAATAGGCTTTGCTCACTATACCCGACTGACTCGCGTAGACCTTTACGAGCCCTTGGTCGGGTTCTAAATATCCGGTGACACTGGCGCGATGTGCGTAGGTACCGAAGATCAAAAACAGCGAAATCACCAGGACAACCATACAGACCGCCATGGTGACCAAGTAAAACGAAAACGGCTGGACTAGGATAACCTCACCCCAAAGGCGTTCTCTTTGTGTTTCCACAGCTTCTTTGCGAAATAGCTCAGACATGAGCTCAGTGCCCTCTCATAACTTTGAGATCGATAATATGATTTGGCAAAGTAGTGGGTAGTTTCATATTTATTTGGACTCTTCCTAATCAGCTGGCGCAGGTGGTATGCAGGTGGGTGTTGGCATCGCTACTGTGCTCAGTGTCCAACCCCAACACCTTTGATACCAGTGAAGTGCGGCTTCGGACTGCCAATTTTTCAAATGATTTTCTCAGGTGGTCTTTGACCGTACATTCATCGATATGTAAATCGTCTGCGATTTGCGCGTTGGACATGCCGCGGATAACGCCAAGGGCAACCTCTGCCTCACGCGGTGATAGGTGGTAGCGTTTCAGACGTGATGTCAGGTTCGTGCGGCGCTGAAAGAGTTGTGCTGTAATGATCTTGATTTCGCCCGTAATCTTGCTACTCAAGGTGCCGTAGCGGCGTTGCTCACTTCGAAGGGATAGCCAATGCAGGATGCTGTTTCGCCGCAGTGGCTGAATACGAAGACGCACGGTTTTTGTGTTATTTCGCCAAACTGCTCCTGCCATTGCCAGTGATAACACCAAATCTGGTGGCGTGTCGGGCATTAATTGGTAGGAAGTGTCATTTCTGAACAGCAAACGATCATCACCAGAAAAAACAAACACGCCGACGTCAAATTGCGCGTCTTGTCTCGTCATGGCTTGCTGTAGCGCAATCGCGTGGGCTGTGTGTGCCGAGATGCGGTTAAGAATCTCAATTTCTTCATTAGTGAACGCCTTTTGCTTAACCGTGCGATGCAATCCCAGAGCGGCAAGTGGCCGCTCACGCCAACCTGAGAGTACGCAAAGCGCATGCTCAAAGGGTGTGTGGTGTCGGAACTCTTCGAATTCAGCTGGCGATGAACCGGGAGGGCGTTTGATTGTTGACAAACGAGTGCCCTTGTTCAGTTGTAAAGGATGTTCGGCAAAGCGTTCTAAATACAACATCATTTCAGTGTTGTCACAACCGTAACCAACACTCGGCAGCATTTCGTACGAATGCATATCAATTGGTGAAATGGTTGCGCTTTCAAAGGGTATGAGCTGTCGCAAAGTTGCAAACAGCTCGCGTGCAATCTCGCTCAGACTGTTTTGCATATGCAGCCGCGTTACAAAATCCAGCATGCAGTCAGCAGAATTGATCAGCTTTCTATCCATTGGCTCCATCCCAGTTGGAAGTAACTACTGCTTTACATAAATTGTTTTTTTGATGATGCCTGTTGAGGTAGGGCCTACATCAAACCGCCTTTGCAACGCAAAGGCACAAAAAAATTTCAGCGAAGGACGAGTCGCCCCATCAGCTGAAGGGAGCCTGCAAATTCTGGCGAGGCTCAGGTTTTGAATCTTAGATTATGCCAAATTCACAGTTCAAGACCTAGCTACGTTTGCTCTAAAAGTGCCGTATCTTTCTCAATCAGGCAGCTGCCCTTGACATGCGTTTTGCTCATTATCCCTGCCTGGTCTATGTAGATCTTCACCAGTTTCTGGTCGGGTTCCAGGTATCCAGTGACGCAAACGCGCCATGCGTAGGTACCGAATACCAGGAAGAGGGGGCCGCGAGGACAACCACAAAGACCGCTACAGTGGCCGGTTGGAGTGAGAACGGCTGGATCAGGATAACCTCGCTCCAGAGGCGCTCTCTTTGCGTTTCTACGGCTTCTTCGCGAAATAGCTTGGACATGATCTCAATACTTTCTCACAATTCTGGATAAAGTAGTGGGTAGTTTTATTCGGCTTTTTAATCAGATATCGCAGGCAGTGAGCAGATGATCATTGATACTGCTACCGTACATTTGTCAATAGTAAATCATCAGCGATTTGAGCGTTGAACACTTCGCAGTAACGCCTAGGGGAACATCAACTTCACGTGACGATAAGTGGTGGCGTTGCTGATACGATCTTAGGGGCGTGCGGTGCAGGAAGGGCTGTGCGGTAACAATTTTGATTCCGCTTAGCACTTTGTCAGAACAGCAAGCGACCGCTATCGGAAAAAACAAATACAGCGACGTTAAACCACCCATCTTGTCTCGTCATGGTTTGTTGTAGCCCAATTGTGAACTGTGTATGTCGAAATGAATCCGAGATTTCAAATGATGAAATCTCTTGGCCATCAGTATGGCCAAGAGATGTGCTATTTAGCGATAGCCATTAGCTAGAGTAGAAACCTGAGCCTACACGATAGCCATTATTGCTGGAATAGTAGTTTGAACCTACACGATAGCCATTGTTGCTGGAATAGTAGTTTGAACCTACACGATAGCCATTATTGCTGGAATAGTAGTTTGAACCTACAGTATAAAGTCCTGCTGCGCCGGTTACTTTGCTCAATTCATCAGTGGTTAATTTACGCATATTTTACTCCATTTATTAACTTATCATTCAATAATACAGTTATAACGAGTGAAACTTTCATCGCCATAATAAAATTACATGCAATAAATGTTTCACTGGTGTCCACTCTCAAATAGAGCGGACGGAGGAATCATCGCATATTTGTATTTGATGGGCATTAAAACATTTTAATCAAATGTCGGCGTTCGACATTGGCGAAATCAGAGCCATGGCCTCTCAAAATGAAAAAGCCCGCACAGGGCGGGCAAAAGGCGCCTTCCCTGGCGCGGATGTTGGGACCGGTGATTCCCTGCCGGCGGGGACCCCAAATTTATTGCTTGGTGAATTCCGGATAGGCCTCCATCCCGCACTCGCTGAGATCGACGCCTTCGTATTCCTCTTCTTCGCTGACCCGAATACCCATGACCAGTTTGATGAGCATCCAGACCACCAGGCTGACCACAAAGACCCAGGCAAAGATGGTGGCAGCCCCGACAAATTGACCCATGAAGGAGGTCTTGGGATTGGTCAGTGGCACTGCCATCAAGCCCCAGAAGCCGACCGCGCCATGTACGGAGATGGCGCCGACCGGATCATCGATCTTCAGCTTGTCAAAGGCCAGGATGGCGAAGACGACGATGACACCGCCGACTGCTCCGATCAGTGTGGCTTCTACAGCGTTGGGGGTGGAGGGTTCTGCCGTGATGGCGACCAGTCCGGCCAAAGCGCCGTTGAGAGCCATGGTCAGGTCCGCCTTACCAAACAGCATGCGGGCCACGATCATGGCGGCGACCAGACCACCGGCAGCGGCGGTATTGGTATTGAGGAACACCATGGCGACTGCGTTGGCATTGGCGATGTCGCCCAGTTTCAGCACGGAACCACCGTTGAAGCCGAACCAGCCCATCCAGAGGATGAAGGTGCCCAGAGTAGCCAGGGGCAGGTTGGCACCGGGAATGGCATTAACCTCACCATTGGGGCCGTATTTGCCTTTACGGGCACCCAGCAGCAGAACCCCGGCCAGAGCCGCAGCCGCACCGGCCATGTGCACGATGCCGGAACCGGCGAAGTCGGAGAAGCCGGCATTCCAGAGTGAATCAGTCGCACCGTCTGGTTTGATCAGGTAGTAAAGCCCGAAAACGGCATGTTTCCCCCAGGTCCAGCCACCCTCCATCGGGTAGATATAGCCGGTCATGACGATAGCGAAGAGCAAAAAGGCCCAGAGCTTCATGCGTTCGGCCACAGCACCGGAAACGATGGACATCGCGGTGGCTACAAATACCACCTGGAAGAAGAAGTCAGAGGCGTTGGAGTAGACAGCGCCGCCGCCAAAACCGGCTTCACTTGATTCTTTTAGAACGGTTGCAGCCAGCTCTTCAGCTGTCTTTGCACCGTCCAGTTCGATACCAGACAGAAGGAAGCCGCCGCCATACATCAGCTGATACCCACAAATCAGGTACATGATGCAGGAGACTGCAAAGAGCGCGATATTCTTGGTCAGGATTTCGGTGGTGTTTTTTGACCGTACCAAGCCCGCTTCGAGCATGGCGAAACCTGCCGCCATCCACATGACCAGTGCGCCACAGATCAGAAAATAAAAGGTATCTATGGCGTACTGAAGTTCGAAGATATTGTTTTCCATCTTGAGAACCTCTTGAGATATTGATGATGAATTAAAGGGCTTCCGGACCGGTTTCCCCGGTGCGGATGCGAATGGTTTGTTCGACGTCAAAGACAAAGATCTTGCCGTCGCCGATTTTGCCGGTGCGGGCGGCCTTGGTGATGGCCTCGATGGCCTGATCGACCATGTCGCTGTCGACGGCGGCCTCTACTTTGATCTTGGGCAGAAAATCGACCACATATTCGGCACCACGGTAGAGTTCCGTATGACCTTTCTGTCGACCAAAGCCCTTGACCTCAGTGACGGTGACACCGGTCAGGCCGATTTCGGAAAGGGCAGCGCGGACGTCGTCCAGCTTGAAGGGTTTGATAATGGCGGTAATCAGTTTCATGGTTTGCGTTCTCCGCGTTACCTCAGGTTTGGTTGAAGGTGTGAAATTGAGGAATCAGCGCCAGATCTTTATCAGGAAGCGTGCCATTTATAAAAAACTCTAATATTACAATGTGTTGTTGTCGTGTGTCGGCTTTTGAACAACGATTTTGCCCAATGTTGGTGCGCTCTTTGGGCGTGGTTGAGTGGTGGCGCACAATGTCGGGGCTGGTCGGTGGATGGTGTTGGTAAGATGTCGGCTTGCGTTTTGCGCTGGACAAGGTAGAGGGAGGTCGTTACTGTTGCATCCATGGAACCCAAACATCTTGATGATCTTGCCCGTACCCTGATGGACAGCCTGCCGAAAGGCCTGATGAGTCTACAGGCGGATGCGCAAAAGAATGTTTCTGCGGCGTTACAGGCCTCGCTGCAGCGTATGAATCTGGTGACTCGCGAGGAGTTTGATGTGCAAACGGCGGTTCTGGCCCGCACCCGCGAAAAACTGGAGCGCCTGGAGGCTCAGGTCGCTGAACTCGAAGGTCGGGGCAAGCGCTAGCCATCCCCTGAGCCAAGGATCGGCGTCATGTCCCTTTCTCAACTCTATGCCCGCGCCCGTGATGGGATTCAGGCTCCGCCGGTTATGGTGGAGGTGCATCTGGCCAACGGACTGCCGGCATTGGCTATCGTCGGTCTGCCGGAAAAGGCGGTGCAGGAGAGCAAGGATCGGGTACGCGCCGCCATCATCAACTCGGGTTTTGAATTCCCTGCCCGTCGCATCACCGTCAACCTGGCCCCAGCCGATTTGCCCAAGGAAGGCGGCAGTTTTGATCTGCCTATCGCTCTGGGCATTCTGGCCGCTTCCGGGCAACTGCCCAACAACGATTGGAGCCAAATTGAATTCATGGGTGAGCTGTCACTGTCCGGTGAGCTTCGCCCCGTGCGCGGTGTGTTGCCTGCCGCTTTAGCCGCCCAGCGAGCCGGGCGGGGACTTCTGGTGCCGGAGTCTAATGCCGATGAAGCGGCGCTGGTGGAGGGGGTGGATGTTCTGGCCGCTGATTCCCTGCTGAGTGTTTGCCGACATCTGGCCGGTGAAACCCCATTGTCACCCCATCAGTCAGGGCAAGGTTCCGAAACAGGCATGGGTATCCCGGATCTGGCCGATGTCAAAGGCCAGCCTCAGGCGCGCAGGGCCTTGGAGGTGGCGGCGGCTGGCGGTCATTCCCTGCTGTTGATCGGTCCGCCCGGTTCTGGCAAATCGATGCTGGCTCAGCGCCTGCCCAGCATCTTGCCGCCGATGACGGCCCAGGAATCTGTCGAGACCGCAGCTGTGCAATCGGTCAGTCAGGCGGGTTTTGACCCTTGCCAATGGGGTTGCCGACCCTTTCGTTCACCGCACCATTCTGCCTCAGGCCCGGCCTTGGTGGGTGGCGGGGGAAATCCAAGGCCTGGGGAGATCTCTTTGGCCCACAATGGCGTGCTTTTCCTGGACGAACTGCCGGAATTTGACCGGCGGGTGCTGGAAGTGCTGCGCGAGCCGCTGGAGAACGGCCACATCAGCATTTCCCGGGCGGCCCGGCAGGCGGATTTCCCTGCCCGATTTCAGTTGGTGGCGGCCATGAACCCCTGCCCCTGTGGCTATCTGGGGGATTCGGTGCGGGCTTGTGATTGTACCCAGGATCAGGTGCGGCGCTACCGCGGCCGGATCTCCGGTCCCTTGCTGGATCGGATCGACATGCATGTGGAGGCGCCGCGACTGCCGCCAGGTCGCATGGCTCAGATTGTCACGGGCGAGGCCAGCGAACCGGTGCGCCAGCGGGTGGTGCGTGCACGGCAGATTCAGTGGAACAGAGCAGGCGTAGCCAATGCCCACTTGCCCGCTGCCCTGATGGATACCCATTGTCTGCCCGATGCCACTGGCATCCGTTTGGTGCAGGAGGCCATAGAGCGTCTGGGCCTGTCGGCGCGGGCCTATCACCGCATCCTGCGATTGGCGCGTACCATTGCCGATCTGGCAGGGGAGAGCCGGATTCAAAGTGCCCATCTGGCCGAAGCGATTGGCTATCGGCGGTTGGATCGTGCTACCTGATTAATCCTTTTGCCGGGCCTGAACATAGGCGTCATGTTGGGGATGCCTTTTGTAGGCCCCATCCTCGTCATGGGTCTCGCGGCCGGTGACTGGGGGATTGAAGGCGCAGATGAGGCGCATGTCCTGGCTGCCGCCACGCAGCAGATGCTCGTCGTGATCGTTCAGTAGGTAGAGCGTGCCATTCTGGATCGGATGGATCTGGCCGGTCTTAAGATCCTCGATCTCGCCATTTCCCGCCACGCAATAGACCGCCTCGACATGGTGCTTGTACCAGATATGGGTCTCTGTGCCAGCTTTGATGATGGTCTCGTGGAAAGAGAAACCTGCGCCATCCTCGTCCAGCACAAAGCGGCGGCTGACCCAGTTGCCGTTGTTGGCGGTGACCTCTCGGCTGCTGCCCTGGATCTCCTTCAGGGTGCGGACAATCATGCATCACCACCTTGCAGGGCCGGACCCTTGCTCTCGATCAGTGTGCAGATGACGCGGTCGATGATGGCCATGCCCTCACGCAGGATCTCTTCCTCAATGGTCAGGGCGGGGAGGAATTTCACCACGTTGTCATCGGCTCCGGCCAATTCGATCACCAGCTTCTCTTCAAACGCGCCCCTGGAGACCTCGCTGGCAAAGCCGGTACGAGAGAAATCCAGCCCCCAGACCATGCCGCGACCACGCAGTTCGATGTCCAATTGACTGTATTTGGCGACGATCTTGCCCAGCTCCTCGGCCATGATCTGGCCCTTGCGTTTGATCTCTTCGGAAAAGTCGTCGGTATCCCAATAGGCCAGCGCTTCAGTAGCGGCGACAAAGGCCAGGTTATTTCCGCGGAAAGTGCCGGTGTGTTCGCCTGGTTGCCACTGGTCCAGTTCGGGGCGCATCAGCAGAATGGCCATGGGCAAACCGCCGCCGATGGATTTGGAGATGCAAACCATGTCCGGGGTGATGGCTGCCTCCTCAAAGCTGAAGAAGGTACCGGTGCGGCCATTGCCCATTTGAATGTCATCAACGATCAGCAGGATGTCATATTCGTGGCAGAGGTCGGCCAGTTGGCGCAGCCACTCCGGACTGGCGACATTGATGCCCCCTTCTCCCTGTACGGTCTCTACAATGATGGCCGCAGGCAGGTCAATGCCGCTGGAGTTGTCCTCCAGAAACTTGCGCAGGTAATCGATGGTGTTGACATCGGCGCCCAAATAGCCGTCAAAAGGGACCGAGTCGGCATTGTTGCGGGCGCCATAGGATTCGTCGCGATAAAATCCGTTGCCAGTGACCGCCAGTGCGCCCATCGTCAGGCCGTGGTAGCCATTGGTGAAGGCAATGATGTTGGAGCGACGCTTGACCATCCGGGCCAGTTTGAGGGCGGTTTCCACGGCATTGGTGCCGGTGGGACCGGTGAACTGGATTTTGTAATTGAGATGGCGGGGCGCCAGGATGGTATCACGCAGCTTTTGCAGAAACTGTTTTTTGGCTACGGTGGCCTTATCCAGGGCATGAACAATGCCGTCCCGCTCCAGATATTGGATCATTGCCTGGGAGAGGCGGGGGTTGTTGTGGCCGTAATTCAGCGTGCCCGCGCCAGCAAAGAAATCGATGTATTGGGTGCCCTGTTCGTCGTAGAGGTAGGAGCCTTTGGCAATGTCAAACACGGTGGGAAAGGCGCGGACATAACCGCGGACTTCAGATTCCATTTCTTCAAAAATACGCATAAAAACTCCTGATTACAAAGGGGGTGAGGTTGGGGGCAGAGGGCCGAGACGTAGCAAGGGTTCGGCTTCATGGCCGGCATCAGGGGGGAAGTGGGTTTCGGTATAGTGGGGTTGCTCGTGGAGGTTGGCGCCCAGGTCCCTGGCCAGGGACTGAAAGAGGGCGCGAGAGGCGGTATTGGATGGGCTGATGGTGAGTTCAATCCAACAAATATCGCGGCAGCTATCCTGTGCCAGCAGGGTGTCCAGCAGCGCTCTGGCAATGCCTTGGCCACGGGCACTGGGCAAGACGCCCACCTGCCACACAAAAAGGCTGTCTGGGCGATTAGGTGGTCGATAGGCGGTGACAAAGCCCAACAGCTCCTCTTCCCGTTCCGCCAAAATGCAGGTCTCGGAAAAGTGATCGCACAGTAGTAGGTAGAGGTAGCAGGAATTTACATCCAGGGTGCCTGCGGTCTGTACCAATGCATGGAGTTTGTGTCCATCCGACAGGGTAGGTTGACGGTAGCAGATGGGACTCCGGTTCATGCGGCAGTCTCAGAGGATGGTTTGGTTGGGGGTTTGATGCCGTCAGGTGCGGCGGTGAGGGAGCCGCCAGCCAGTACCGGTGCCGCATCCAGGCCGCTGGCATCCATCATCGTGGCAACCCGCTGCAAAGAAGAGAGCAGCAGGCTTTGTTCCCAATTTTCCAGCTGCTGAAAACGCTGCACAAAGCGGTCTTGCAGCAAGGGGATGCTGTCAGCCATCAGGGCGTGAGCAGTGTTGGTTGCCTGCACATGAACCTGGCGCCGGTCTTTGGCGGAGCGGTGACGTTGCACCAATCCACGCATCTCCAGTCGATTGATGACATCTGTGACGGTGGCCGGGCTGAGATTGATCTCTTTGGCCAGTTGGCCCAGGGTGGGTTCCTGGGCGCGCAGAATGGCCCGCAGAATCAGGGCCTGGGGGCCGGTCAGTTTATGGCTTTGCATCAGATGGCGGGAGTGCAGGCCTACCGCACGCATGATTTGTCTCAGGCTGATCAATACCTGGTCAACAAGGGGGTCGGATTTGGTGCTCATGAGGGGGGTTGCCGCTTCATTCAAGATAAATTGTATCGTATGCGAAATAATTTGTGAACCATATTTGCCTGATGGCGGCTTGGGTGTTGATTATATTTAATTGTTTTTTTTAATGATTTTCGTAAGGTCTGCTGTCGGATAATAATTTTATTCTTCGAATATATTTCGACTAAGAAATATTTGGGGCGGCTTCGGGACTGGGGGGCTGGGTCAGCAGCAGTTTTGATGCGAGTGGTTCTGTGCATGTCGATCAGGCTGGTTTTGTCTTCGATATACCCTGATCAAAACCTTAAGCGGCGATTCTGGTGTAAGCTTTTAAAATGTATAAATAAGGAGTTGGCCAGGGAGAGGGGGCTGGTATTGGAAAATAAGGCGATTTCCTTCTCGTGGGAGGGGAAGGCTCATGTTTTTAGCATTCCAGAATGCAAAACAGGTGGCGAATGAGCTGGCTGATTCGCCGCGTTCTAAAACGAATTGGCTGCTGTGTGTCGCGGATAGACACGCCACCGAGATGGCGGCATTACTGGATGCGTGTCGAGAAAAAGGACTGGTTGTTTGTGGTGGCATTTTTCCCGGGCTCATCCATGGGGGCGAGGGTCTGGAACATGGGATCATTGCTTTTCCCCTGCCTTCGGGCAGTCGGATTGCGCTAGCCAGTCTGGGAGAGGGGGGCATCCGGTGGGAGAAGCCGCTGCCCGAAAATGCCAGGGGCGATTTTTCCAGTTCGATCATCATCGTGGATTGCCTGGCACCTAACATCGACTTGCTGCTCGATGACATGTATGACCGCTATAGTAATCGAATGCACCACATGGGAGCCGGTGCCGGTTATCACGATCTTCAACCGTCTCCGACTGTTTTTACGGCGGAGGGAATCCACGAAAAAGCAGGGTTGGTGGTGATATTGCCAGCCCGCATGACCTCAAATGTCCGCCATGGCTGGGAGCGGGTTGCGGGCCCTTTTATTGTTTCGCGTTCCAAAGGGAATCGTATTCAGGAGTTGAACTGGGAGCCGGCCGGGCGTTTTTACCGTACCCAGGTAGGGTTGCAGAATCCGGTTTATCGTGACAAACCAGTGTTCCCGGATCTCAGTTCTGCTTACCCCCTATGCATTGCCAAGGAGGGTAGCGAGGATATTATTCGTGACCCTTTTCAAATCACCGAATTCGATGAGGTGGTGACCTTCTCTGATGTGGCAGAAAACTCTGTGGTCTATCTGGCCCACGGTGATCAGGACTCGCTCATCAGGGCGGCTACCCGGGCGGTTAGAGAATGTTATGTCCCTGCGGAGGTCGAGTTCTGTTTTATCTCTGACTGTTATTCCCGTGCCACCATGTTGGGTGGCGACTTTAGTCGAGAGCTGGAAAGTGCCCGCAAAACCTTGGCCGAGGTTTCCGATGTCGAACCCGAAGGGGTCCAGGCCTTGGGTGAGATTGCGGCTAACGGCACCGGCAAACTGGAGTATTTCAATAAAACCTTCGTGATTGGTTTGGTGCACGCCAGTCAATGAGTCAAGCCATCGAAGATCTGTTTCTGCTTTATGAACTGTCCCTGAATCTTGGGCAGTCACTCGATTATCGTGTGGCTACCAAGCGATTTCTAAAGTCACTGCTGTCGCGCCGCAACTTAACGGCGGCTTCGGTATGGTGGATGAAAAGAGGTTTGGAAACAGCCACCTTTCAGGCAGGAGGGGCCTCATTAGTTCTGCTTGAAGCGATACCGAGTGGACAATTTCAAAAAATCCGGTTGCCCCTATCCCACGCCCTCTGGAGGCTGTCCCGTTTTGGTGAGGCGCAAGCTTTCTCGGACGAAACCCCTGAATTTTCCCAGTTGGTGCCTCATGCGTTGACCAGCGCCTCTGTTGCCTGCGCGATTTTCCCTTTGGGAGAGGAGGGGGTGCTGTTATTGGAGTCCGCTGCCAGGGATCAGTTTAGTCCGCGCTTTTTGGGGCAGCTCAGGGCGGTTGTCAATAACCTGGCCACCAGTATTCGTGGCGGACAGGCTCACGCACTGCTGATCGATCGTACTGATGAGTTGAGACTGGAGAGAGATCGAAATCGCAGTTATTTGGAGACCGTTGAGGCCATCATGGTGGCTTTAAATCGGCAGGGACGGATCACCATGATCAATCGTAAAGGATGCGAACTGCTTGGCTATCAGGAACAAGAACTGCTGGATCAGCCCTGGTTTGAGCGTTGCCATGAGCAACCGGAAGGGTTGGGCGAACTTTATCCAATTTTTTTGGCCATCATGGAAGGTCGGCGCAGGGGCGCGGAATATATGGAGAGCAGCATTCTTACCCGTAGCGGAGAGCAGCGACTCATTGCCTGGCATAACGCCTATCTCCATGACGGGGAGGGCCAAATGGTTGGTATCCTGGCTGCAGGCGAGGATATCAGCCAGCGCAGGGCTATTGAACTGGCGTTGCGGGCCAGTGAGCAGCGTTTTGATTTGGCTTTGCGTGCTGCCAATGACGGTCTTTGGGATTGGAACATGCTGACCCATGAGGTCTATTTTTCGCCGCGTTGGAAATCCATGCTGGGGTATGCCGATCACGAACTGGAGAATGCTTTTTCCACCTGGGAACGTTTGATAGATGATCAGGGCAGGGCGAAGACGATGGCTTTGATCGAGGATTGTATTCAAGGCAAGTCCGATGGCTTTTCACTTGAGTTTCGAATGCGCCATAAGGATGGCCATTGGATCGATGTTTTATCGCGATCGGCGGTGGTTAGGAATGAGAAGGGCGAGGCTGCTCGAATGGTGGGTACCCACGTGGATATTTCTGAGCGCAAGGCGGCAGAGATCCACATCCGGGAAAAAGAGTCGCTTCTCCTGTCTATCCTGGACTCTACGGCTGATGGCATCGTGGTGAGCGATTCCGACGGTGTCATCCTCTCCGCCAACAGGCGTTTTCAGTCACTATGGAATATCCCGGATGAGCTTATGCATTCCCGGGATGATCATCTGGCATTTGTCGCTGATCAATTGGAAGACCCTCAGGAATTTATTGCTGGGGTGAGGCGCATATATGGTAGCGACGATATCTTCACCGATAAAATCAGGTTTAAGGATGGCCGAGTCTACGAGCGCTTCACCGTACCACTGAGCCTCTCTTCCGGCGTAGGACGAGTCTGGTCATTTCGGGATATCACAGAGAATGACCAACTGATGTCAGCTCTGAATTATGAAAAAGGGTTTTTGAAGACCCTGGTTCATAGTTTGCCGGATCTGATTTGGCTGAAGGATCACGATGGCGTTTATCTGGCCTGTAATACCAGATTTGAGGATTTTTTCGGCACCGAGGAGAAAAATATTATTGGCAAGACCGATTACGATTTTGTCGATCAGGAGCTGGCCGATTTTTTTCGATATCACGATAAAAGAGCTATGGACAAAGGCGCTCCTTCGGTCAATGAGGAGTGGATAACCTTTGCTACCGATGGGCGTAGAGCCTTATTGGAAACCACTAAAATGCCTATGCAGGATGCCCAGGGGGAAAAGGTCATCGGTATTCTGGGTATCGGACATGACATCACCAAGCGTAAACAGGCTGAAGAGCAGTTGCAGCAGGCGGCCAGCGTATTTGAGCATGCCAACGAAGGCATCATGATTACGGATGCAAAGGGCACCATTCTGGATGTCAATGCGGCTTTTACCCTTATGACGGGCTACTCCAAAGCGGAGGTGGTAGGCCGGAATCCGCGCATACTGAATTCGGGTCAGCATGAGGCCAGTTTTTATGCAGAGATGTGGGCGGTATTGCTGCGCGAAGGAAACTGGACTGGCGAGGTCTGGAATCGACGCAAAAACGGTGAAATTTATCCTGAGTTGCTCACGATCAGTACCGTGCGAACGCCAGGGGGCAAGGTTCAGCGATATGTGGCCCTGTTTTCGGATATCAGTGCGCAAAAGGCCCACCAACGCCAACTGGAGCACATCGCTCACCATGATGCCCTGACGGGATTGCCGAATCGGGTTCTGCTGGCGGATCGTCTGAGGCAGTCGTTGGCAACCGCTGCTCGGCGTGGCGAAAAAATTGCCTTGGCTTATCTCGATCTGGATGGATTCAAAGAGGTGAATGACCGTTTCGGTCATGATGCGGGGGATCGCCTGTTGGAGGTGCTCGCAGAGCGCATGAAAAAGATTCTTCGAGAGACAGATACCCTGGCTCGTTTGGGTGGTGATGAATTTGTGGCGGTGTTGGTGGATTTGGCCAATATCGACAGCACGCTACCCTGGTTGAAACGCCTGCTGAGCACCGTTGCCGAACCTGTGCATGATGAAATGGGTATGCTTCAGGTTTCTGCCAGCCTTGGGGTGAGTTTTTACCCCCAGGAGGACCCTGTCGATGCAGATCAGTTATTGCGTCAGGCGGATCAGGCCATGTATCAGGCAAAGCTGAGCGGCAAGAATCGTTATCACCTATTCGATTCTGCTCAGGATCGGGATTTGCGGGGCCGTCATGAGCGTATTGAGCGTATCCGGGAGGCGCTGCTCAACAGGGAATTCAGGCTGTATTATCAGCCAAAGATCAGTTTGCGTTCTGGTGAAGTGATTGGTGTTGAAGGTCTGATTCGCTGGCAGCATCCAAGAAAAGGGGTGTTGCTTCCGGGCAGTTTTCTGCCTTCGATTGATCAGCATCCTTTGATGATCGAGGTGGGGGATTGGGTCATTGAGACGGCACTCGATCAGATTGCAGCCTGGCAAGGTATAGGGCTTAACTTGGCGGTGAGCATCAACATCGATGCCATACAACTCGATCAAGTTAATTTTATTGACAAGCTTCGTGCTGCCTTAGCGCGTTATCCGGATGTGCATCCGAGTCAGATCGAGCTGGAAATCCTTGAGACCAGCGCATTGGAGGACATCATCGGTGTTTCTGAGATTCTTCGGGCAGGCCAGGAACTGGGGGTGAGTTTCTCCCTGGATGATTTTGGCACCGGCTACTCTTCACTGACTTATCTAAAACGCCTGCCTGTCCAAACGCTAAAAATTGACCAGAGCTTTGTACGGGACATGTTGGAGGACCCGGATGATATGGCGATTCTGGAGGGGACGCTCGGTCTGGCGGCGGCTTTTCGGCGTCAGGTGATTGCCGAGGGGGTGGAGACAGAGGCACAGGGCGAGATGCTGCTTCAACTGGGGTGTGAATATGTCCAGGGCTTTGCTATTGCAGCCCCCATGTCCGCCGACCATATGCCAGGATGGGTAGATCATTGGCGGTCACAAGAAAAGTGCTGGATAAATGGCGAGCGCCGAACCAAAGACCGGGTGTCACCGGATTTCAGGATTGTTGACCATCGAGACTGGATTCGAGAGTTGCGGCGGTTTCTGGAGAGTGAACAAACGAACCTGCCCTTATTGAATAGCCAAAAATGCCCGTTTGGACACTGGCTAGAGGTGAATCACCGACTGGATGCGGCATCCAAGTCGGTCTATCAAACGATCGAAAATCTGCACGAGCAGGTGCATAACAAAGCCGTCGAATTGGTAGCCATAAAGGAACGGGGGCAGTCTGCGCTGGCACTAAAGCGGTTCGAAGAGATCGTTACGCTTCGTGATGAGCTGGTTGCTTTGTGCCAGCAGATCACTCAGTAACGGACTGGTTCTGCATGCTATCCGGGTGGCAAAGGTTTTGCTTCTGTATTTCAATCTCCACCATCAGCGCCAGTTGGCTGATGTCATGGCCAGCCAGATGCCATTGGGGCACGGCTATTCCCAAAACTGAGAGCTGATCACGTTTGCCGTTGAGTAGCTCATCACCACTGGTCAATGTCAGCTTCGGATCGAGGATCACCACCAAGCTCAAAGGGGCTTTGTCGGCCACGGCGGACGCACCATAGAAGCGATGGAGGTCAAGAGTTCCCAGACCGGTGACCAGAAGTTTGCCCTGAAAGCCAGGTGGACAGTGGCCCAGGATGGATGCATTGCGGCGTTCGAAACGCGGGCCATCGTCGGCGACCAGCTGATGTCCTCTGTCGACCAAAGCCAGGGCCAGACTGCTTTTGCCCACCCCGGCTGAACCGCGAATCAGCACCCCCTGGCCACAGAGGGAAACGAACGTACCCTGGAGCGATGGCAAGGTCTCCATGTGGAAACGAGAGGATCAGAGACGATCGAGAAAGAGCGTCAATACTTCTGAGGGCTCTTCGGATTGACGCAAGGTGGTGCGGACGGCCTCTTCGCTGAACAGACGGGCCAGATTGGCCAGCAGTTGCAGGTGCTCCTGGGTGGCCTCTTCTGGTACCAGAAGCCCGAAAACCAGGTCGACTGGTGCATTGTCGATGGCGCTGAAATCCACGCCTTCGACCAGACGCAAAAAGGTACCCCGGGGTGCTTCCACCCCGGCCATGCGGGCATGGGGCAGGGCGATACCCTTGCCCATGCCGGTACTGCCCAGGCGCTCACGCTCCAGCAAATGGTCGAAGATGCGTTCCCGGGCACCGTCCGTCTCCTCCTGACAAAGAAGATCTGCAGCGGTTTCGAGAACGCGCTTTTTGCTGGCGGCCTCGATATCGAGGCCGACCCGGTCTAGGACAATCAAATCAGAGTTGAACATAACATCTATTCAAGATGACGCGGTGTTCCGCGACGGCTTTGCAATTTTTCTTTGTGTTTGATCACCTGGCGATCGAGCTTGTCCACCAGGGTATCGATGGCTGCGTACATGTCCTCATGGGAGGAATCCGCGAAAATGTTAGCCCCATTGACATGAATGGTCGATTCTGCTCGCTGATGCTGGCGATCGACCGAAAGGATCACTTGGACATCGATTACGTGATCGAAGTGCCTTCCGAGCCGCTCAAACTTACTATCCACATAGTTCCGCATGGAATCCGTTACATCGACATGATGGCCACTAACGTTTATCTGCATAATTGACTCCTTGGTCGGATAGAACAAACCCGGATTCCGTTTCCCAACAGGATCCGGGCTGAGACAGGCCGCAAAGGCCGCCTCGGGAATGCCTCGCATCGCGGGGCAATGGGGGTAGGCCGATGAAATCAGAGACGTTACTCATGGGATTCACATCAACCGTTTACGTTCGTTGGAGGGTGGAATGGATAAAGACTCACGGTATTTGGCCACAGTCCGGCGCGCCACCTGGATGCCCTGGCCATCCAGGATGGTCGCCAGCTTGCTGTCGCTCAGGGGTTTTTGTGGATTCTCCGCCGCCACCAGTTTTTTGATCAGGGCGCGGATGGCCGTTGCCGAGCATTCGCCGCCACCCGAGGTACTTACATGGCTGGAGAAGAAGTATTTGAACTCAAAAGTGCCCCGTGGGGTGTGCATGTATTTGTTGGTCGTTACCCGGGAGATGGTGGATTCGTGCATCTCCAGCCGCTCGGCCACATCACGTAGTACCAGGGGTTTCATGGCCTCTTCACCATAATCGAAAAAGGCGCGCTGCAGCTCGACAATGGTGGTCGCCACCCGTAGCAGGGTCTCATTGCGGCTGTGCAGGCTCTTCAGCAGCCAGCGTGCCTCCTGCAGGTTGTTGCGCAGGAAAGCGTTGTCATCGCTTTGATCGGCCCGGCGTACCAGGCTGGCATAGTTGGTGTTGATTCTCAGCCGGGGCACCGCCTCGGGGTTGAGTTCCACATGCCAGTTGCCGGAGCGGCGGGTCACCAGCACATCGGGGATGATGTACTCCGGGGTGGTCGTCACTACCTGTACCCCGGGGCGGGGATAGAGGGTGCGGATCAGCTGCATCACCTCGATGAGCTGATTGTCGTCCAGCTTGAGACGGCGCTTGATCTGGGTATGATTCTGGTCAGCCAGCAGGGAGAAGTGATCCTCCAGCAGAGAGAGGGCGGCGTTCCGCATCGGCGTCTCTTCCGGCAGCTGGCGCATTTGTAGAACCAGACACTCCTGCAGATCCCGCGCACCGACCCCTGGTGGATCGAATTGCTGCACCTGCCCCAGGACCGCCTCCATATCTTCGATATCGACTTCGCTGCCATCTCTTTCCAGCCCCAGGCGGATCTCTTCCAGCGCCATGGAGAGGTAGCCATCGTCATCAATGGCGTCCAGCAGGGCCTGAGCGATGACACGGTCGCTATCGCAGAGGCGGGTCAGGTTCAATTGCCATGCCAGATGGTCCTGCAGATTCTGCTCTTTGGCACGATGGGACAGAAAATCGCCTTCGCCATCTTCGCCGCCGCTCCCTCCGTCTCGAACCCGGGCCGGAGGCGCTTCATAGACGGCATCCCAATCCGCGTCGACGGGCAGTTCGTCGGGCATCTGCTCATTGTCGGCACGAATTTCGGTTTCCGCCGTGCTTGTGCTGCTTGGCGTTTCAACCACTGAGGTCTGGTCCAGGGGGGAGGGGCTCTCAGCATCCATGGAAGCGCTGTCTGATTCCTGACCGCCCTCTTCCAGCTCCAGCATGGGGTTGGATTCCACTGCCTCCTGTAGTTCACCCTGGAGATCCAGCACAGAGAGTTGTAACAGACGAATCGCCTGTTGCAACTGTGGCGTCATGGTGAGTTGTTGACCGAGTCGAAGCTGGAGGGATTGCTTCATCAAATAGGCTTGTCTGTGATTGGTACGTTATTTGTATATAGAGTTTGCTGATACTTAAAGTTTAGCCGATTTTTTCGGTTTGACTCACATCTTGAAATGCTCGCCCAAATAAACCGCCCGTACCTGATCATTTTCCAAAATGGTCTCTGGACTGCCTTCAGCCAGCACTTTGCCTTCGCTGACGATATAGGCCTTATCGCAAATCCCCAGGGTTTCCCGTACGTTATGGTCGGTCACCAGAATGCCGATATCGCGCCCCGCCAGCCCCTGTATGATGCGCTGAATCTCCACCACAGAGATGGGGTCAACCCCAGCAAAAGGCTCGTCCAGCAGCATGAATTTCGGCTCCACCGCCAGGGCTCTGGCAATTTCCAATCGGCGGCGCTCACCGCCGGAGAGGCTCATGGCCAGACTATCGGCCAGATGGCCGATGCCCAGCTCTTCCAGCAGATTCATGCTGCGCTGACGGCGCTCACGGGTGCTGAGCTCGGAGCGGGTCTCCAGGATGGCCAGAATATTATCCCGGGCACTGAGCTTGCGGAATATGGAAGGCTCCTGGGCCAAATAACTCAATCCCCGGCGGGCTCGGGCATGCATGGG
>JBNKLG010000011.1:0-46476 GCA_050292235.1 Sedimenticolaceae bacterium
TCAGTGTGCTATAGTCCGGTGTCACAAAATTTTACCAATCATCACAATAGCCCTCTCTTTCCGATATTTGGGAGAAAAACATGTCAAAAAAACATCCTGTCGTCGCCGTCACCGGCTCCTCTGGTGCAGGCACCACCACCGTCAAACGCGCTTTTGAGCACATCTTTTATCGGGATGGCATCAATGCGGCCATCATTGAGGGCGATAGCTACCATCGCTTCAACCGGGTTGAAATGAAGACAGAGATGCAAAAAGCCATGGATGACAATCGTATCCTCAGCCATTTTGGTGGCGAGGCCAACCACTACGATCTGATCGCAGACACCTTTAAGACCTATGGTGAAACCGGTGGTGGCAAAAAGCGCTACTATATTCACAGCGATGAAGAGTCTGCCTTCCACGGCAAGCGCTTGAATATCGATGTTGCGCCTGGTGAATTCACCCCTTGGGAAGAGATCCAAGAAGGCACCGACCTACTGTTCTACGAGGGCCTGCACGGCATGGTTGTAGATGGTGAGATCAATGCCGCCCAGCATGTCGATCTTGGTGTAGGCGTTGTGCCCATTGTCAACCTGGAGTGGATCCAGAAGATCTTCCGCGACAACCTCGAACGCGGCTATACCGCCGAGGCGACCGTAGAGACGATTCTGCGCCGTATGCCTGACTATATCCGCGACATCACGCCTCAGTTCTCGCGTACCGATATCAACTTCCAGCGCGTCCCCACCGTAGACACCTCGAACCCCTTCATCACCCGCGATATCCCAACGCCGGATGAGAGCTTCGTCATCGTTCGCTTCACCGATCCCAAGAAGTTCGACATCGACTTCCCCTATTTGCTGTCGATGATCCCAGACTCCTTTATGTCGCGCCGCAACACCATTGTGGTGCCGGGCGGCAAGATGGGCTTCACTATGGAGATCGTGCTTGGCCCCATCATCGAACGCATGATGGACGAGCGCGGCGCCTAAGCTGGCACCAACAACCCTTTCTTGTGAAAGGGTTGTTGGCTTTTTGACATGAATTCTGAGCCTGACAAACAAGTCCTCGGCAACTGTTGGCACTGCGGCCAGGCTTTAGGCCCACTCGACCTGGGGCGGGAGACACTCTGCCCCGGCTGCCAAAAACCCACCCGGATCTGTCGAAATTGTCGGGACTATACACCTGGCCAGCCCAACGACTGCCGGGAACCCCAGGCTGAGCCCCAACTGGACAAAACCCGCGCCAACTTCTGCGATTTTTTCCAGCCTCGGTGTCAGCCTGCCAACGCAGACGCCAGCAGCGACTCGCTACTGAGTGCCGCAGAAGCGCTGTTCAAATAGCATGCTTATTAGCTAGCAAAAAAAAACCCGCTGTAGTAGCGGGTTTACATTGGCTGGGGACGAGGGAGTTGAACCCCCACATACGGAGTCAGAGTCCGCTGTCCTACCATTAGACGAGTCCCCAATAAAGCTGGTGCGAAAGATGGCTGCTCGAAAAACAGCTCCCGGATTTCCAGCACTTCCACCATCCATGGCAAGTCGGGTCGATCCAGATTAACGCTTGGAGTATTGTGGGCGTTTGCGGGCCTTGTGCAAGCCGATCTTTTTACGCTCAACCATACGGGCATCGCGGGTCAGGAAGCCAGCGCGGCGCATGGGGCTGTGCAGGCTTTCGTCATACTGGGACAGGGCACGGGCGATACCATGACGGATGGCACCAGCCTGGCCGGTAATGCCACCGCCTTTCACAAAGACCTTGATATCCACCTTATCCAGCACTTCAGCAGTTTCTAAAGGCTGACGAACCACCATGCGAGCGGTTTCACGACCGAAGAAAGCCTCCAGAGTACGGTTGTTGATGCTGATATTGCCACTACCGGCGCTCAGATAGACCCGAGCAGTGGAGGTCTTACGACGTCCGGTACAGTTGATGACTTCTGCCATGATGAATTCCCGTTAAATTTCGAGGGGTTTGGGTTGCTGGGCCTGATGCTGATGCTCAGGGCCTGCATAGATTTTCAATTTACTCAGCATGGCACGGCCCAAAGGATTGCGCGGCATCATGCCTTTCACGGCCAGCTGAATCACGGATTCAGGGGACTTATCCAGTAACTTTTCCAGATTGATGGATTTGAGGTTACCGATATAGCCGGTGTGCCGATGATACATTTTATCCTTCATCTTGTTACCGGTGACGGCGATCTTATCGGCATTGACGACAACAATGTAATCACCGGTATCAACATGGGGGGTGTATTCCGGCTTATGCTTACCGCGCAAACGTCGGGCGATTTCAGAGGCCAAGCGCCCCAGGGTTTTGCCCGATGCGTCGACCAGATACCACTCACGCCGAACGTCGGCAGGTTTCGTGCTCACTGTAGTCATGAATCTCGTTCCAAACTAAGTCGTAAGGTAGAGGCCAGACGGCCCCGAAAAAGGCGAGTATTATACCCCCAAGTGCAAAGAGTTCAAGGATGAATTTCTTCGATTTTACGGCTCAGGGGATAACCGCAATCGATCCACCACCTTTCCAGCCAACAAATGGGACCGAAAGATCTCTTCCAGATCTGTCTCATCAATATAGGTATACCAGACGGCTTCAGGATAAACCACGATCACCGGCCCTTGCTGACAGCGCCCCATACAGCCCGCTTTGTTGATCCGAATCCCACCCGGCTGGTGAATCCCCAACTCTTTACAGCGCTGCTTGAGATAAGCCCGGCTCCTATCGGCATGAAAATCACCGCAACAGGGACTGCCGTCCTCGCGTTGATTGCCGCAGACAAAAAGATGATAGCGATAATAGCTCATCGTTCTGACCTGACTCCCTCCAGAATTGATACACTGGCCCGGTTTTTCCAACCGGCCACACCATTGGACGATACCGAACTCTTGCAGCGTGCCGACCTCTGCGTCAAGTGTGGCCTCTGTTTGCCCAAGTGCCCAACCTACCGTCTGTTTCGTGACGAGGCAGAATCCCCACGTGGCCGGATCAGCCTGATCCAGGGGCTGATTCAAGGCGAACTCACCGCCGATTCCCAGCTTGAGAAACATCTCCGCCGCTGCCTGCATTGTCTATCCTGCCAAAGAGCCTGTCCATCGAAGGTTCCCTATCAGGCGCTTATCGATGCAGCCCTGGCCCGGCTGCCAGCCCACCCTTCTGGCCGAAACCATCGTTTGGCGCGTCTGCCTCAGCAATCCCTAATCCGAGGCACCCTCTCTCTGTTTCGCCGCAGCCCTCTCTATCCAGCCGTCCAACGCTGGCTACCAGAATCGCTGGCCAGCCAACTGCGATTATTGCCCACCTTTGGCCTGACTACACCAACAGCCAAACCTTTGCCCGGCCCCATCCATGCCCAGCTATTTCTGGGTTGCGTTTCGGGTTTGGCAGACGATGCCGCCCAACGCGCCTTTCTCCGTTTGAGTGAGGCCCTGGGGTTGAGCATCGAAATCCCCAAAGGCCAGGATTGCTGCGGCGCTCTGCATCAACATCAGGGTAATGCAGACCGTGCAAATGCGTGCGCAGCGACAAATGCCAAAGCCTTTGCAGGAACTGCCGACATCATCAGCTTCAGCAGCGGCTGTGGTAGTCAGCTTCAAGCCCAGTTTGGAGAACGCCTACGCGATGCCTCAGATTTTTTACTGGCGCACTGGCACCAGCAACCCCTGCCATTACTACCGCTGAACGCCCCCATTGCCTTGCATACCCCCTGTACTTTAAGCGATGCCCTACCGGTGCAACAGCTATTGCAACTGATTCCCGATGTTGTTATTCATCCCTTGCCCATGGCCGACCATTGCTGCGGTGGCGCTGGGCATCAGTTGCTGGAGCAACCCGAGGTGGCGCATCGGCTCGCAGAACCACTGATTACGCAGTTAAGACATATGCAACCAGCGGTTCTGATCACCTCCAACGCAGGTTGCGCCCTCCATTTGCGGCAATCCATTGGCCAAGCCAACCTATCCATTGAGGTACTGCATCCCATTGAACTCCTTGCCCGCCAGATTTCCTGGTCTACAATGGGTTAGCCCATTTGCCCAGAGATATTGTCCATGAACACCCGCACCCTGAGCCCTGCAGACAAACTGGTGATCACCATCGACAACGCCATCCGCACGGTTTTTGGCCATCCACAGGTTACCGAGCGTGCCAATCCAGCCGAAGATTTTCCCGAGCATGAGATGAACGACCAGGAGCGACGCCACACTGCTGGACTGATGCGAATTAACCATAGCGGTGAGATCTGTGCCCAAGCGCTTTACCAGGGGCAGGCCATGACCGCCAAGTTAACTGAGGTTCAAAGCAGCATGGAACGGGCCGCCCAGGAGGAAAATGACCACCTGGACTGGTGTGAAAACCGCCTAAAGGATCTCGGTGACCGCAAAAGTTTTTTGAATCCCTTTTGGTATGCCGGATCCTTTTGCATTGGTGCGGCAGCCGGTTTGGCTGGGGACAGGTGGAGCCTGGGATTCGTTGCTGAAACGGAAAAGCAGGTGACAGCCCATCTCAGCGATCACCTCAGCAAACTGCCCGCCCATGACGAAAAAAGCCGGGCCATCCTCGAACAGATGAAAGAAGATGAACTCAACCACGCTACCCGTGCACTGGAGGCAGGAGGCGTTTCACTACCGGCTCCCATTCGCCTCGCAATGAAGCTGACCTCCAAGGTTATGACCAAAAGCGTTTACTACCTATAAATCTGTCTGAGACACTATTACGACAGCGCCTTGCCCTTCGTCATATTACGGCCATAGAAAATCTCTGCCATTTCACGCCGCAAACGGGCACTGATGTCACGCTGCCCCCTTTCCGAGAGACCGGCTGCATCGACGCCAAAAAGATAGCTGTCCAGATCGAACTCCTTCAACATCATCTTGGTGTGAAAGAGGTTTTCCTGATAAACATTCACATCCACCATCTGATATCGGTTCTTGGTATCCCGCGCCAGGTAGTTTTGGATGGAATTGATCTTGTGATCGATAAAGTGCTTCTTGCCATGGACATCCCGTGTAAATCCCCGCACCCGATAATCCAGAATGACGATATCCGACTCAAAAGAGTGGATGAGATAATTCAACGCCTTGAGGGGTGAAATCCGGCCACAGGTGGAAACGTCGATATCCGCCCTGAAAGTAGAGATGCCATTACCAGGATGGCTCTCAGGATAGGTGTGCACCGTGAGATGGCTCTTATCCAGATGCGCCACCACCGCCTCCGGTAACGGCCCTGGTGACTTGGTATTGGAGAGTTGCTCCGACGCAATAGGCTCTTCACTGATGAGCATGGTCACACTGGCACCCTGGGGATCATAATCCTGGCGCGCCACATTCAGAATGGTGGCACCAATGATGTCAGCCACATCGGTCAGGATCTGCGTCAAACGCTCCGCATTGTAGGCTTCATCGATATACTCGATGTAATCTTTGACCTGAGCAGGTGTTGATGCGTGATTGATATCATAGATGTTAAAGCTGAGGGTCTTGGTCAGATTATTGAAACCTTCCAGTTTGAGCCTTTTATTCACGGATTATCCTTGCAGATTCACAGTAACTCGATGTGATGGCTGATCTTGGCCACCTGGCCAAGCATAAGCGAGGCTGAACAGAATTTTTCCGCACTTAGCTTAACCGCACGCGCTACAGCCTTCTGTGTCAAATCTTGACCCGACACCCGAAAATGCAGATGAATATGGGTAAATACCTTGGGGTCTGTCGCTGCCCGCTCTGCCTCGATCAGCACTTCGCAGGAACCCACTGAGTGGCGACCCTTGGTCAGAATATGCACCACATCAAACTCGGCACAGCCACCAAGACCAAGCAGAATCATCTCCATTGGGCGAGCACCCAGATTTCGGCCACCATGGTCGGGAGGACCATCCATCACCACAGCATGGCCACTCTCTGTCTCCCCCAGCATGAGTGCATCTTCTACCCACTTTACCCTTACCTTCAATGCCTAAACCTCTTGGTTGCGTTTCAGCTATCGCCTACACTGAATCCAATATGCTCCAGAAATCGGTGCCATCATGACCCCAACCCCCGGCAATGCAGAACAGCCCGCCTATCTTACTCGCCTGCTGGCCCATTGCCATACTCGAAAATATCCTGCGAAAAAAGACATCATCCGACCCGGCGATCCAGCCGATGTACTCAGCTATCTGCTGGAGGGTTCAGTCACCGTCATCCTGGATGAGGAAGATGGCCGAGAACTCATTTTGAGCTACCTGAATCCAGGCGATTATTTGGGCGAAGTCGGCATTTTCCTCCCCACGCCGACACGCAGTGCCCGGGTTCGCACCCGTACGCCTTGCCAGATCGCAGAAATCGCTTATGCCAAACTGCACAATCTTCTGGCAACGGATCTCCAGGACTGCGCCACCGATATCCTGGCCTCCCTCGGTACCCAAATCGCTGTTCGTCTGGTACATACCAGTCGCAAGCTCAGCCACCTGGCCATGTATGATGTGGCCGGACGCCTCGCCCGCACCCTGCTTGAACTCTCACATGCACCCGATGCCATGACCCATCCTGATGGCATGCAGATACGCATCACACGTCAAGACCTAGGTCGGCTGGTCGGCTGCTCTCGGGAGATGGCCGGGCGAGTACTTAAACGTATGGAAGAAGATGGCCTGATCGAAGTCAGTGGCAAAACGATCGTCGTCTATGGAACACGCTAACCCTTATTGGTAAAAAAGAGCTTTCAGTTGAGCGCCTGGATCCTCCGCTCGCATAAACGCCTCGCCAACCAAAAAGGCATGAACGCCCTGCTGACGCACCAGCTGCACATCCTCTGAGGAGAGAATGCCACTTTCCGTCACCACCATACGATCCGGTGGGATCATGGGTAATAAGGCAAAAGTCACCTCCAGGCTCACTTCAAAAGTGCGCAAATTACGATTATTGATACCCAAAAGGACATCCGGTATTGCCAGAGCCCGCTCCAGCTCCTTGGCATCATGCACCTCCATCAGCACATCCATCCCCAGATGGCGGGCCAGGGCACTGAGATCCTTCAATACAGCATCGTCCAGACAGGCAACGATTAATAAGATGCAGTCAGCACCCATAGCTCGTGCCTCATGTACCTGATAGGGATCGATGATAAAATCCTTGCGAAGCACTGGCAAACCACAGGCTTCCCTGGCTTGGCGCAAATAGTCGTCACTGCCTTGGAAGAAATCCACATCCGTTAGAACAGAAAGACAAGCCGCACCCGCCTGCTCATATGAGCACGCAATCTCAGCCGGACGAAAATCCGCCCGCAGCACACCTTTTGACGGCGAGGCCTTTTTGATCTCCGCAATCACTGCAGGCTGCTCCTGGGCGATGCGCATCCCCACAGCTGCCGCAAAACCCCGGGGTGGATTGGTCGCAGGGCCCATGGACATCAGCTGGGGCAAAGGGAGGCATTGGGCGCGCTCAATAATCTCCTCGCGCTTACGCCTGATGATTTTCTCCAGAATGTCGGGCATTTGTGACATGGGCCAGCTCCAGGTAAACATATAGTATAAACAGCGCGCACCCTAATGCCCTCAGTACAGAAATGCAACGCTCACCACTACATGAGACAAACACACCTGGCACCATCTTGGGGCGCGACAAAAAAAAGACGCACCAATAGTGTGCCAATATTCATTGCTATCAATCACTTGCATTTCGGATATGATTCGCCTACTATTCATCGAAACAGGTTTACAACGCTGTTACTTTTTTCACACAGTTTGGAATAAGATTCATGAAAAAGACCCTTATCTCTCTCTCCCTGGCCGCTCTCTTTGGCAGCAGCGCAGCTTTCGCTGAAGACATCACCATTTACGGTTCCATGCACTACTCTCTGGACTACGTCACCGCAGATCCTGGTTTCGCCGACGATGGCGACTGGGCTACCGGTGTTAACCGCGCCAGCTTCATTGGTGTCAAAGGATCTGAAGATCTGGGCAACGGTCTCAAGGCCATCTTCAAGATCGAATCCAACATCAATGGCGCAGTTGGCAGTTGGAACACTTATGCTGGCCTGACTGGTGATTGGGGTACCGTGATCATGGGTCAGCATGATACCCCCTACCTCATCTCTACCGAAGGCATGGATCTTTTTGTCGATACCGTTGCGGATTACAACGCCGTCATGGGTACTGCGAATGGCGGGGTTGCTTTCAATAATGTAGCGCCACAAACCATCGCCTACATCTCTCCGAATATGAGCGGCCTGACCATTGCCGCCGCCCTGGTCAGCACCTCTCTGGATGAGGGCGCTGGCAATGAGGAAACTGAGGGCGCCAGTGTTGCCGCCATGTATTCCAATAATGGCTTGTACGCCACTTTGGCCTGGGAAGGCTTTAATGATGGCGCCAATGCACTTGGCTGTGGCTTAGGCATCGGTGTTTGTGGTACTGGCGGCAGCGACGCCTGGAAAGGTGGGCTTGGATATTCCAACGACCAGTTCAGCCTGGGCTTTGTTTACGAAAATATCGATGCGGGCGCCCTGGACCAAGACAACTGGTTGATCAATGGTTCCTACACTTTTGGCAACAACGTGCTTAAAGCCGAATACGGTGAGTCCGACGTTAACATCGTCAACGCTGATTATGACTTCTGGGCCGTTGGACTGGATCACAATCTGAGCAAACGTACCAAAGTCTATGCCCTTTATACTTCTCTGGACAATGATACAGCAGGCGCTGGCGGCCTCAATGCTGGTAGCGACGTCGGTAGTGTGCATTACACAACTGGTGCGGGCGTTGACCGTGATGCCTTTTCTGTAGGCATCATCCACAACTTTTGATCATCGATTTCAATCAATAGCATGAATAGAGGCGGCCTAGGCCGCCTTTATTTTTGCCTGTTTATTTGCCCCAGTTTGCCCGCAAATCTGCTACTTTTTAGATCAAGCGTTTCAGATGAGGATCACCCTTTTCTGTAAAACATTTCAGTTATACTCCGAAAAAATGAATGCCACAGTGGAAGGAGAAAGCCATGGGCGTCTTTATGATCGTATTGGTAGTGCTGGCTGCCATCATTGTGGTACTCGGCGTCAAGCGTGTACCCCAGGGACACGAATACACGGTCGAGCGCTTTGGCCGCTACACCAAAACTCTAGCACCAGGTCTCAGTCTGATCATGCCGGTGATCGATACCATCGGCGCCAAGGTCAATATGATGGAGACGGTGCTGGATGTCCCCTCGCAAGAGATCATCACCAAAGACAATGCCATGGTGCAGGTAGATGGCGTGGTTTTTTTTCAGGTACTGGACGCCGCCAAGTCCGCCTATGAGGTAAATAACCTTCAATATGCCATTCTCAATTTGACCATGACCAATATCCGTACCGTCATGGGCTCCATGGATCTGGACGAGGTGCTCTCAGAGCGTGATCAGATCAATTCACGACTGCTGACCGTTGTCGATGAAGCCACAACCCCATGGGGCGTCAAAGTCACCCGTATCGAGATCAAGGACATCAAGCCTCCGCGGGACCTGGTCGATTCTATGGCTCGTCAGATGAAAGCAGAGCGGGAAAAACGCGCTGCCATTCTGGAAGCCGAAGGGGAGCGCCAATCGGAAATCCTGGCTGCGGAAGGGAAAAAACGGGCTGCTATTTTGGAAGCCGAAGGGGAGAAAGAGGCTGCCTTCCGCGAAGCTGAGGCACGGGAACGTTTGGCCGAGGCTGAGGCCAAGGCGACCATGATGGTCTCCCAGGCCATTGCCAAGGGCGATATCAACGCCATCAACTACTTTGTCGCTCAGAAATACACCGAAGCCCTGCGCGACATCGGCAGCGCCGAAAACCAGAAAATCATCATGATGCCACTGGAAGCCTCCAGCCTGATTGGCAGTATTGCCGGAATCAGTGAACTGGCCAAGCACGCCCTTTCCAAAAATACCGCCAATATTGAGGATGACGCCTAATGCCCTGGTTTGAACAGGCCACCGCCTGGCACTGGTGGATACTGGGCGTGGTCTTTATTATTTTGGAGATCTTTTCCCCTGCCGCCTTCTTTCTCTGGCTCGGCATTGCAGCAGGCTTGGTCGGTTTTGTACTGCTGGGCATTCCTGACCTTAGCTGGGAGTATCAACTGCTGGCTTTTGCAATTTTTAGCATGGTCAGCATTTTGCTCTCGCGCCGCTATCTGGATACACACCCCATTCAAACCGATCAGCCCAAACTGAATCGGCGAGGTGAGCAATATATCAACCGTGTCTTCACCCTGGAAGAACCTGTCGTGGACGGTTTTGGCAAAATCCGTGTGGACGACAGCACTTGGAAAGTCGAGGGCAATGACTGCCCTGTCGGCACCAAGGTCAGAGTCACCGGCGTCAATGGCGTGGTGCTCCAAATTGAACCTCTAACAGCGACAACCTAAGAACATCAGGAACCCAAGATGTCTGACGAGTCCTACATATACATCAAGCTCACTGGCCGGCTGAAAGACGGTCATGATATGGATAAAGCCCTTGAAATTCTCTCCAGGGTCTTCCATATCCCCAAAGAAAAAGGACGGGATTTTTTTCAAGGCACCCCCACCACAATCAAGAAGAAACTACCCCCAGATGCTGCCAAAAAGGTACTGGCCCACCTCAAGCGTGCCGGGGTCGAAGCCGAGGGAGAATCGCCTGAAGATGAACTTGAACTGAGTCTGGAACTGATTGAGGATACGACCACACCCCCGGCTCCAGAAACCACTACTGTTTCGGACGAGGTACCTGAAGAAGAAGACGCTGATACCCTGGAAGAGGAGCACTCTGCACCCAAAATCCAGAAAAAAGAGCCGCAGGATTACGATTTAATCCCTATGGAAAAAGAGAGAGCGGAAACTGCCAACCACAAGACGGAAGAGTACGATAACCTCATAGTCGAAAACCCTTATCAAGCAGGCGACCAGGAAAACGAAGACAACAACACCCAGCCACCACCGCCTCCTGGTTCAGAATCAGACTCGGTCGAATCTCACGACGATGTCGACATGATGCCCCAACCGACCATCGCTTTCACACCGCCCCGCCCCGATTACTCTGAAGTGGTGAATGAAGACGAATTTGCCGATGAATCCCTGCCTGCTTCTACGGATGCACACTCCCACCTGCCTCTCATACCGCTTATTGGTGGCGTGTTACTGATCACTCTGGCCATAGCCAGCTATTTCTTATTTTTCTCAGAAGAGCCCGCACCCGCCCCAGTCACTGTGCAGCCACCTCCTAACCCCCCCAAAAATCCAAACCAAATAGCTCGCGCTAAACCAACGGCCGAGTTTGCGGAATCCGAACAATCTCTGGCACAGCTGAAGCTTCAGTCCTTAGCGAAAAATGTCAAACTTTGGATGATTCAATTTGGTGGCAATAACGACAGCCGACAGGTCAATATCGATCGACTCATCAGAGACATTGGCGTAACTGAGGCTGATCTGACTGACCCATGGGGCAGCCGCATTCTTTACCAACCAACAGATGATGGCTTTATCATCAGCTCACCTGGACCAGATAAGCAACCGGGCACCGCTGATGATATCCAGTTAAAAAACTAGGTGGCCAACAGGCCAGCAAAATACCCCTATGCCCATGAGGAAACAGACCAGCACTGACCAGCCATTTCTCGCCGGCACCCCTTGTGGTCCATCAGCCTGCTAACTTTGTTCTACCAGATTAAAGCTGTTGATCCACATAGTCTTTACCCTATCAAACAAAGGCTGCCCTGCTACTGCAAAAAACCTGAAGCGTAAAAAGCCTGAGGTCTATTGCTGCCGTGTTTATAAGAGAAAAATGATACAGGTGTAATCTGTGCCAAGTTATCTATTCAACCTGATGAAAATCCGTTGGATTCTTTTTAATTTCGCTGTTAGGATTGATATAAATCAAGGCGGATTCCACCGCAGACGTTGCACTATTACAACAAAATAAAGAGACGCCACCATGAAAAAACAACTTCTCTCGTTCTTTGGGCTGGCCACCAGCCTGGTTTCCACCTCAGCTCTGGCCACCAACGGCATGATGTTGGAAGGCTATGGAGCTCGAGCCACTGCCCTGGGCGGTGCTGGCATAGCCATCGATAATGGTAATTCTAATGCCATGACCAATCCGGCCAACCTGAGCTTGATGGAGGAGAACAGTCAACGCTTTGGAATTGGCCTCCGGGCTTTGGGACCTAAGGTCAACTCTGCCGTTCCGGGGTTTGGTATCTCTTCGAATTCTGAGGGCACTGCCTACTACATGCCTTCTATCTCTTATATGCGCAAAGATAACGGCATCAGCTATGGTGCAGCGATCCTCGCCCATGGCGGTATGGGTACCGAATATGGCAACAGTTCTGCCCTCTTTGCTGGCGGGTTCAACAGCGTGGGTGGCTTGACCGCACTGAGTGGCGAGAACATCCGGTCTGAAGTGGGTGTTGGCAGCCTGATGTTCCCAATCAGCGTTCAGGTCAATGATCGCTTGCGAGTCGGTGGTTCCATCGATTTTGTTTGGGCCTCCATGGATCTGCAG
Organism: Sedimenticolaceae bacterium; assembly: GCA_050292235.1. GTDB lineage: Bacteria > Pseudomonadota > Gammaproteobacteria > Chromatiales > Chromatiaceae > JBNKLG01. The sequence continues at coordinate 12,459 of JBNKLG010000011.1, forward strand.
ATGGATATGGATGGCACCCAGTTCGCCAATCTCTATGGTGGAAATGGCGGTAGCATTGGTGGCAGCATGCGGCCGATCATGGGTGCAGTTCTGGGTGGTACGACCCTCAACTGGGGACGTTTTAATTTCTCTGACGGCAGTGATTTTACCGGTGAAGCCACTGCCACCGGCTGGGATGGCAAAATTGGCCTGGCCTTTGACGTCAATGATCGCCTGACCCTGGGTCTGACCTACCGCTCCAAAACCTTTTTGGACGACATGACCACCCATAATGCCACCATGCAGATGAACACGACCGCTTATGGCACAACCACCATGAAGGGTGATCTCAAGGTCGTTGACTTCGAATGGCCGGAACAGTACGGCATCGGCGCCGCCTTCAAGGCAAACGACAAGCTGACTCTCGTCGGTGAAGTCAAATACATCGGCTGGGCCGATGTCATGGATTCTTTCAAAATGCACTTCACCCCAAATAGCACCAGCACACCCATCCCTGGGCTGGTTGGATCAACTCTGGAAGTCACCATGGATCAAAAATGGGATGACCAAATCGTCTATTCCATGGGCGCAGAATATGAGGCAACACCCAAGGTAACCCTGCGTGCTGGTCTCAACCTGTCAGACAACCCAATCCCCAACGATTTCGTCAATCCGCTGTTCCCTGCCATCGTAAAAAATCATGTCACTGGTGGCTTTGGTTACAAAATCTCAGACAACAGCAAGGTCGGCATGTCCTTCACCTATGCACCAAAAGTGAAGGTCACAGGCTCTGGTGCACTGAACAATGGAGTAGAGATTGCCCACAGCCAGTTTAACTGGGCCTTGAATTACGCTTATTCTTTTTAAGCAGCCGCTTAAGCAACCCCATGGTCAATTCAGTTTGGCCCTGGGGTTTTTTTATGGGTAAGGAGATATAACTCATGGATTATCTACGTTGGACACTAACGCTTCTGATCCTCGCTATGCCACTCCCAACCCTTGCCCAGCTTTACAAATGGACTGACGAACATGGCAAAGTCCATTTCTCTGATCATCCGCACCAGAGCGGAGACCAACCTATTGAACTCAGGAACACCATCGGCAGCAAAAACCCGGTCCCCACGGAAGCCCCACAGCATATTGATCGCGATCACCTGTTAAAGGAATTCGAATACGATCGACAGAAAAAGGCTGAAAAAAAGGCCCAGAAGGCGGCCGAGCGGGCCAAACGTAAGAGATATTGTGCCCAATTAGATCGTCAGCGCAAAGCCTACAACAAGTACAGTCATCTCGTCGAAGTAGATGGTAACGGCCACCGTACCTACTTAGACAAAGATGCAGAAATCGCCAAACTCGACCAACTGTACCGCCAATATTGCCGATAAGCTGACCGAGGATCGTTCAGACTCAGTCTCTGAGGCCCCGGGTCAACCGAAAGACCACCGGACTCAACAGTAGCAGCCCAATCAGATTGGGAATGGCCATCATGGCATTCAGCGTATCAGCCACCAGCCAGGCAAAATCGAACTTCATCACGGCGCCAACCGGAATGGCTATTACCCATAAGAGGCGGAAAGGCAAAATGGCGTGAACACCAAAAAGGTATTCCACGCACCGTTCACCATAGAGGCTCCAGCCCAGAATGGTGGTAAAGGCAAAGATCACCAGGCCAAAGGCCACGACAAAGCCACCCACAAAGGGCAAGGCATCACTGAATGCGGCGGTGGAAAGCTCAGCCCCTTTGAGACCGGAATCCCACTGGCCCGAAATCATGATGACCAGCGCAGTAATGGTACAGATCACCAGAGTATCGATAAAGGTACCCAGCATCGCCACATGGCCCTGGCGCACAGGATCCTGGGTTTGGGCTGCGGCATGGGCGATGGGCGCCGAACCCAGGCCAGCCTCGTTGGAGAAGACCCCCCTTGCCACCCCCTGCTGAATAGCGAGCATGACGGTCGCACCAACAAAGCCGCCCGTCGCTGCCTGTGAGGAGAAAGCCGCGTCGAAGATCATCCCAAAGGCATGGGGCACCGCAGAGAGATTGGCAAAGATCACCACCAATCCACCCAGCACATAGATGGCAGCCATGAGAGGCACCAGCTTGCCGGCGACCTGGGCAATGCGACGAATGCCTCCGATCAAGACCAGAAACACCAACACCATCATCAGCAGGCCTGCCAGAAACTTCATGGGATCGGTCTCAAGGCCCATTGGCCCCGTCAGCGACAAAATCGGCCCCGCCAGCCACTGCGGTAGCGGCACATGGGCCGCCAAGGCACCGGCCACCGAGTTGGACTGCACCATGTTACCGATACCGAAACCGGCCAGGGCACCAAAGACAGCAAAGACCACCCCCAGCCAGCCCCAGCCTTCGCCCAGGCCATTCTTGATGTAGTACATGGGGCCGCCTACGTGATTGCCTATTTCATCTACTTCGCGGTATTTGACGGCCAGCACAGCCTCAGCGTATTTGGTGGCCATGCCCACCAGAGCAGTACACCACATCCAGAAAACCGCCCCAGGGCCACCCACGGCAATGGCCGTACCGACTCCGGCAATGTTGCCGGTGCCCACAGTAGCAGACAGTGATGTCATGAGCGCATTGAAGGGAGAGATATCGCCCTCCTCCTCAGAGCGGCGCCCCTGCCACAAAAGGCGAAAGGCCCGAGGAATATGGCGTAGGGGCATGAAGCTCAGGCCTGCCATCAGATAGAAACCCGTGCCCAGGATCAACAACAGCATGAAAGGGCCCCAGACAATGCCATTAAGCGCCTTCACCAACTCATGAATGCCTTCCATCGATACCCCTCAATTTCAGATGTGGTTTGGTTGATGATGCCATGCCAAACATCATTTAGAGCGCAGCAATCTTCTCCCGCTGAGCCAATAAATCCTGCCGGGCCTGCTGAGAAGCGGCCAGTCGATCCCGTGTTTGCTGCACCACGGTAGCCGGCGCCTTCTCTGCAAAGCCGGGATTCGCCAGCTTCTTCTCCAGATTCAGGAGATCAGTATCCAAAGCCGCGATCCCTTTGTCCAGCCGGGCCAGCTCTGCCGACTTGTCGATCAGCTCACCCAGAGGGATCAGCACCTTCATCTGCCCCACCAGGGCAGTGGCAGATTCCGGCCCCTCTTCGCCTTCAGAGAGAATCTCAATGGACTCCGTTCGGGCCAGAAAATCGAGATAGGCACGATGCTCTTTGGCCCAGGCACGATCCTGTTCATTGGTATTGGCCAGCAACACCGGCACCGGCTTACCGGGGGCGATGTTCTGCTCGCCTTTGATCTTGCGAATCCCGAGGATGAACTGCATGACCCACGCCATCTCGACCAAGACAGAGGTGTCTTGCTCCGCCTGCTTCGTATCGATCATCGGATAGGGCTGGCGCATGATGGTCTCACCACTCTTACCGGCCAGGGATTTAACCTGCTGCCAGATCTCTTCGGTGATGAAGGGCATGATGGGATGGGCCATGCGCAGCAGGCTTTCCAGCACAGTCACCAGGGTATGACGGGTACCCCGTTTAGCGGCTTCCGCGATGCTATCGCTGGTAAGCGTGGGTTTTGATAGCTCTACATGCCAGTCGCAATAGTCGTTCTTGGTGAATTCAAAAATCGCCTGGGCAGCGTGGTCAAAACGATAGTTGTCCAGTGCCGTGGTCACCTCACGGGTGCGATCCTCCAGCTTTTGCAAAATCCAGCGATCTGCCAAAGATAAATCCATCTCGCCGCCGTTTTGCCCACAATCCTGGCCTTCCGTGTTCATCAATACATAGCGCGAGGCGTTCCACAGCTTGTTGCAGAAGTTGCGATAGCCCTCGATCCGACCCATGTCAAACTTGATGTCGCGGCCCGTGGCTGCCAACGCGGCAAAGGTAAAGCGCAAAGCATCGGTGCCGAAGCTGGGGATGCCGTCCGGGAACTCCTTGCGGGTCTGTTTTTCGATCTTCTTTTGCAGATGGGGCTGCATCATGCCGCTGGTGCGTTTGGCCACCAGGGATTCCAGATCGATCCCATCGATGAGATCGATGGGATCCAGCACGTTGCCCTTGGACTTGGACATCTTCTGGCCTTCGCTGTCGCGGATCAGCCCATGGACATAGACATCGCGGAAGGGCACCTCGCCCTGGAACTTGAGGCCCATCATGATCATGCGGGCCACCCAGAAGAAGATGATGTCGAAACCGGTCACCAGCACCTGGGTCGGGTAGAACTGTGTCAGGCGCTCGGTCTGCTCGGGCCAGCCCAGAGTGGAGAAGGGCCAGAGGGCGGAGCTGAACCAGGTATCGAGCACATCCTCATCCTGGCGCAGGGGATAGTCGGCAGAGAGGCCATGTTTATCGCGCACCTCCTGCTCGGAACGGCCCACATAGATGTTGCCCTCGTCGTCATACCAGGCGGGGATGCGATGACCCCACCAGATCTGACGGCTGATGCACCAATCCTGGATATTCCGCATCCAGTCGTAGTAGGTGTTTTTCCAGTTGTCCGGCACAAAGCGGATCTTGCCACTCTCCACCGCCTCGATGGCCGGTTTGGCCAGGGGGCTGACCTTCACATACCACTGATCGGTGAGATAAGGCTCAATGACCACGCCGGAACGGTCGCCCCGGGGCACCATGAGCTTGTGGTCGACGATCTTCTCCAGCAAGCCCTGGGCCTCCAGATCGGCAACGATGCGTTTGCGGGCCTCGTAGCGATCCAGGCCGATATAGGCGGCGGGGATCAGCTCGCCCTCGCTGGCCTCATTGTCACGCACGGCGGCATCCGGACTGAAGATGTTGATCAGACCGCCATGGATCTGCTCACTGATGGCCAGCTCATCCCGATGTCGTTGCCAGACTGCATAGTCGTTGAAATCATGGGCCGGGGTGATCTTGACGCAACCGGTGCCGAACTCGGGATCGGCGTGCTCATCGGCGACAATGGGGATTTTGCGCCCGGTCAAAGGCAGGGCGACCAGCTCACCGATCAGATGTTTGTAGCGTTCGTCCTCCGGGTTTACCGCCACGGCGCAGTCCCCCAGCAGGGTCTCGGGGCGGGTGGTGGAGACCACCAGATGGCCGGTACCGTTGGAGAGGGGGTAGCGCATGTGCCACATATGGCCCTGCTCCTCCTCGTTCAGTACCTCCAGATCGGAGACCGCCGTGTGCAGTTTGGGATCCCAGTTGACCAGACGCTTGCCGCGATAGATCAGCCCCTCTTCATAGAGCTGCACGAAGACCTCGCGCACCGCCTCGGAGCAGCCCTCGTCCATGGTGAAACGCTCATGGCCCCAATCGAGGGAGGAGCCCAAACGGCGCAACTGCTGGGTGATGTTGCCGCCGGATTCGGCCTTCCACTGCCAGATGCGATCGATAAAGGCCTTGCGACCCAGATCATGGCGGGTCTTGCCCTCGGCCTCCAGTTGGCGCTCCACCACCATCTGAGTGGCGATACCCGCATGGTCGGTGCCGGGCTGCCAGAGGGTCGGACGGCCCTTCATACGCTGATAGCGGATCAGGGCATCCATGATGCTGTTGTTGAACCCATGCCCCATGTGCAGATTGCCGGTCACATTGGGTGGCGGAATCATGATGCAATAAGGCTCGGCGGCGCTGTCGCCCTGGGTCGGCGCGAACCAGCCCTTCTCCTCCCAGGTCTGATACCACTGGGTTTCGATAGTGCTGGGGTCGTAGGTTTTTTCCATGCTGGTGTGAAGAGAGTGAATGACAAAGTCTGGGATTATCCCAGATTTCCGCGCCAAAGCCCTACCGCAATTGGAAACGGATACGGGTACGCATGCCATGGCGAGTGCGGCCTGTCGCCGTATAGCGCCACCTTCGCACCGCGCTGAGGGCCGCCTGATTGAAAACACCGGGCGGACTCGCACTCAGCACCCGCACCTGAAAGGTTCGGCCATCAGCGTCCAGGTTATAGCCCACCACCACATAGCCCTCCTGATGTTGTCGTCGGGCACCACGGGGGTAGGCGGGCCTGGGACGATGAATAGGTCGGGACTGAGACGGCTTTTGCCCAGCCGAGCCCTGCTGTGAAGCTTGGCGTATGGCCTTTCTCTTCTGAACCGGCTTCTTCGGTGACTTTGGCCGCGGTTTAGGCTTGAGCTGAATTGGTGGCGCGGGTTTAGCGGCTGGGGCTGGAGGTGGCGGCTCGATCTCTTTTTGAAGCGAATCTGGCCGGGGCTCAGGCCCCTTGGATGTCTCCTCTGGAACTGGTTCGGACCCGGGTTCAGGCGTGGAAGCCGTTACCGGCTCTGGCCATGGTGCTTCGGCATCGTCCCAACCTACCGCCACCACCCGCACCGAGCCTGGCGGCGGAGCCTCTATCGGCTGAGCTGCAATCATAGACTGCATCAGCCAGATCAGGGACAACATGACCAGAAGGGCCAGGGGCAGGGCACCGAAAATGCGTAGCATGGCAGGCTAGGGGGCTTTGCGGGCAGCCACCGCCACCTGGGTCACACCAGCCAGGCGAATCTGGTCCATCACCTGCACCAGCAAGCCGGTCGCCACCGCCTTATCGGCGATCACCAGGGCACCGCTTTGGGGATATTCCAGCTGCAACCGCGTCACCTGCTGGCGCAATTCAGAGAGAGGCAGGGATTGGTGATTAATCCAGATCTGATGCTGGGCATCGATGCCCACCAGAATTCGCGCCTGCTCCGCTGATTCAGCACTGGTCGCCTGAGGACGCAACAATGGTACGCCGCTTTCGCGCACAAAAGAGGCCGTGACAATGAAAAAGATCAGCAGGATAAAGACCACGTCCAACATGGGGGTCAAATCCAGCGGGCTCTCCTCCTCTTCATCGCAACGCCGCCGTCTCATGCCGAACTGCCTGCACAGAAAATCTGGTGCTGCCAATGCTGATAGGCCTGACGCTGCCAACCCCGCAACAGGGCTTGGACATACAGACCTGAGATCGCCAGAACCATACCGGCAAAGGTCGGCAGTGTTGCCCTGGCGATACCGGCCGCCATCAAGCGGGGATGGCCACCACCCGCCTGGGCCATAGCCTCGAACAGGGAGAGCATACCCGTTACCGTGCCCAGTAGACCAAACAGGGGGGCCATGCCGATCAGGGTGCGAATCATCGGCAAGCCCCGCCGACTGAGAAGATCCAGCTCAACCACCAGAGCCCACCCATATTGACGGGCGAACCAGGAGTGCTGTTCCGGCCGTGCCTGCCATTGATACTGACGCCGGCGCACCTCAGCAGGCAGCCAAAACAGAAAAAACAAAAAACGTTCGATCAATAACAGCCAAAGCACCAGACCGACCAGTAATACTATGAGCAACACCGGCCCGCCCAGTTCGAGAAAATCCCTGATCCCACTCAGGTTGGCAAAGGTGATCCAAAGTTCACCCAATACCCCATTCACTGGCGTAACTCCAATCGTTGCGCCACCAGGGCAGCAGCCTGGCTCTCCAAAGATTGACCCAGGGCATTGCTGCTGCCTCGGGCCAGGGTATGCAGCAACAGAAGCGGAATCGCGGTCACTAAGCCAAGAACCGTGGTGACCAAAGCCTGGGAGATACCTCCGGCGATGAGTCGAGGATCACCGGAGCCATGCAAACTGATGGCCTGAAAAGTCAGAATCATGCCCACCACCGTGCCCAGCAGACCCAGCAAAGGGGCAATGGCCGCCAAAAGACGCAGCAGGGGCAGTCCCCAATTCAGGCGATGCAGTTCATTAATCAGTGCTTGGTCCAGCCGGTGCTCGATAGCCTCCAGATCATCCTCACTGTGTTCGCGCACTGCCAATAGGAGCCGACCCAGGGGGTTATCCCCTCGGGGGAAATCCGCATCCTGCCGCTGCCTACCCACCCGTAATGCAATACGCCGCAGCAATAGCCAGCGACCAAACCCCAAGAGCAGCCCCACCACCGCCAGGCCAAGAATGAGGTAGCCCACCAGGCCACCCTGGCGCAGCCGCTCTTCCCAACTGGGGGTCGCGGCCAGCAAGGACAACAACTTTCCCGCCTCCGGGTCTATGGCCACGGCCTCACCGCCACCCTCTAGGGCAGCGGCCAAGCGTTGATAGTGAGCCGTCGGTTGACGGGCCAGCTCTCGAAAGCTGTGGCTGGGAGTGCTATAGCTCAGATAACGCCCTTGATAGAGTGCATTGAAAGGACCGAGACGAATCACTGAGGCTGGATGTTGCTGACCATTCAGAGCCACCACCTGGGCCTGAATGCGACGAATCTCCCCCTGACCCCGCAGCTCTGTCCGCATCGCCTGCCACAACGCCCTGATCTGGGCCAGCCTGGGTGCCTTGTCCTGAGCCAACGCCTTGGCCACTCGCGCCCCTTGCGGCGCCTCCGCACTGATCAGCGAATCGCTCAGGGGACCACTGATCTCATGGGCGAACTGGCGCGCTACCTGAAACAGCTCACCCTGTATCAAGCGCTGGGCCTCCAGCTCCCGTTGCCAGGCTTGGCGTTCGACCTCCAACGCCTGCTGGCGGGCGGTCAGCGCAGCCACCTCCTGCTCCAAAACGGCGACCTCTTCTGCCAGGTTTTGAGGCTCGGCCAGGACAGGCAATGCACAAACGGTGAGCAGCACAAGCCAAGGGTGCCCCAGTCTCATGGCACGACCTTCTGGGCTATTGGCATGACCACCAGATCCGGTGGACGCTCACGACGAACCTGATGCATGCCACGCTCCAGCTCGGCGATTAAAGAGGCGGGTAGGGGACGCCAGCTCTGATGCTGCCGATCCCAAACCCCGCCCTGGCGGCCATCCAGCGTCACATAGGCCAGGCCCAGGCGGCCATAACGCAGAAATTGCACAAAGCGGCGGTCACTATTCTGATCCAACTCGGCCTCATAGGTCTCCAGTTCACGGCCCAGTTTCATCGCCTTCTCGTAGGCCGCCAGCAGTGAGCGCAGTTTTTCCGCCGCCTGCACTTCTGGCTGAGCTACCAGCCGGGCCAATTCGGCCATTTCAGCCTGGCGCTCGGCTTGGTGAAAAGGGGGATCGTTGGCGACCATAGTCGCCAGTTCAGTTTGCATGGATTTGAGCAGCTGATTGAGCTGATCCTGCTTTGGGATGGCATCCATCTGCTGAATCAGGAGGTCGATCTCCCGCTCCTGATCTGCAACAGCCTGGATTCTGACCTGCTTCTCGGCCAAGAGCCGCTGCCGCTGCATCTCCAGCCGCTGTGACTGTTGCTCAGAGCTGGTCGGCAAATTCTCTGCCACGACCAAACTGCCGTGACTCAAAATGAGGCTATAGAGAAGGGGGCGTAAGCAAGACATCGCGCCAGTATATTTTTCCCGCCTACGGGTTTCTACCCAGTCGACAGCAATGGACCAAAAAACAGCCTAGGCTGCGGCATTTGCCCCGCTCAAGGCAGATCCAATCGCCAGGTCGACGCTGGCTTCTTGGGTGCTGGGGCCGGAGGTGGCACTGGCACCTCAGAAACCTCAGGGGATGCCTCTTCTGGGGCTGGTGACGGTGCAGAATCGGATGCCAAAGCCGCAGCCACCGCCGCAGGGGTGGGCGCTGGCACCGGCTCCGCAGCAGGCCCACCAGCTACCGATGATTCAGGAAGAGGAGCCGGAGCTGATTTCTTTGGGGGTGAGGATTTCCTGCGACCCGGCAAGTCCAATTTCCATCTGGATTCCGATCTGCCTGCAGGGAAGGAAAAGAAGGGATTTTCCGAAGATGCCGGTGTTCTCACTGTCGGACGTGGACCAACCGCAGGTGCCTCTGAGGAGGCGGCCTCTGCCGTCTCTGGGACTGGCACTGACGTCCCTGAAGGAGGGAGCTCCGGCTGAGACACCATAGGCTTGGGTTTTGGTACAGACCGTTTTTTGTGCGAAAACACTGGCCTCTTTGGCGCAGCAGTGACCGGCTTCCGAGGAGAAGGCTTTGCCGCTGGCTTTATAGCTGCAGCTACCGATGCCTTTGGTGCAGAAACTGGCTCCCCGGGAGGGGGGGACAGCTTCTCCGTTGGCAGAGAAGTCGCCTCAACAGGGGGCAGAGAGGGCGTTAACACTTCGACCGGTGCCATATCGGGAAGTGGTTCAACAGGGATGGCATCCTCGATCGCTGGCATCATTTCCGGGAGTGGCTCAACAGGGACAGCGCCATCAGCAGATATCAGCTCAGGCTCCACCATGCCGGGGCTAAAAACGGCGCGGGGAATTTCAGGCTCTCCGTCCTGAGTCAAAGCGGGGTCTGAATCTGGCGGTGAGTATCTGGCAGGTTCTGGCGCTGGCGCCCGATCTGGATCACGATAGGTCACAAAGCGAAAAGGGGCAATCAAGAGACCTTTCGGCGTTTGCACCATGATTTTAGCTTCCCAAATCATGCTCTCCTGGGTGCAGACCGGCAAGCGCCCTTCGCCGATATAGAGCCCATCCCCAACCGCATCAAGGTTGACCCGGTTATAGCCCATAAACATATCCACACCACTGAAATCGACTGACACTGCTTGCGCATCAATGCCCTCAATACCGACACGTAACGACAAAGGATCCAACAGAGGCAGATGTTTGGGTTCAATGGACAGCGACACGCTGTAACCGTGTTCATCCAAACTGACACAGGAGCCGCTTCGAAGTTTGCAGTCAGGATCCAGCGGCAGAACAACTTGCGCCGTGGGAAAGAGCAATGGCCAGGCCTTATAGAGTGCTGCCGCCAAAATCGCCAAAAACAGCACCACAATGACGCCGATCAGCAGCTTTTTCTTTTTCATTCGCCCCAGCCCCAGTTTTCTATTCCTGGGGGGATATTGTCCCGTGCTACTCTAGCTGTGGCAAGTCAACCTGCTCTCTCCGTTGAAAAAGATGCTTTCACAACAGCCGAGACCATACCATCCAGTGCCCGTGCCAATTGCTGCCGGGGCAAGGCAAAATTCAGGCGCATGAAACCCTGACCTTCGTTGCCAAAAATGGCGCCGGGGCTAAGCCCCAGGCCGGCCTGTTCGATGAAAAACCGGTTCAGGGCATCGCCCACGTAGGCTAGGGCACGACAATCCAGCCAGGCCAGAAAGGTGGCCTCGGGTTCAATCAACTGAATCGATTCAGGAAGCCGTCGCCGGATCAGATCGAGATTGGTCGCCAGATAGGGCAGCAGGTCATCCAGCCAGGATTCCCCCCCGTGATAGGCGGCGAGAAAGGCGGCATCACCCAGCACATTGCCATCCCCAAGGTGGCTGGCCTTCAGCTGTAGCTGAAAGCGCTGCCGCAAGTCCTCATCGGCAATCACCGTCACCGAAGGGGTGATGCCCGCGATATTGAAGGTTTTGCCCGGCGAGGCGAGGGTGATGATGCGGTCCGACAGGGTGGCGGCCGGGATATGGGTCGCACCGGGATAGACCAGATCCCAGTGGATCTCGTCGGACAACAGCAGCACATCGGCCTGGTCACAGAGTTCGATCAAACGGGCCAGCTCTTCTCGCTGCCAAACTCGGCCGGTGGGATTATGGGGCGAGCAGAGCATCAGCATCCGAGCCTGCTCCAACAGCGGCACCAATCCCTCGAAGTCCATCTGATACCGGCCCGTTTCCAAGAGAAGGGGATTAGAGAGCAGACGGCGTCCGTTTTCCTCCACCATGGCGAAAAAGGGCGGATAGATGGGGGGCTGGACGATGATGCCATCGCCAGGCACGGTAAAGGCCAGAATCGCCTGGACCATTGAGGGCACCACACCAGGACTGGGACAGACCCACTCCGGCTCAACCGACCACCGATGACGCCGATCAGCCCAAGTAGCAAAGGCCTCACCCATGGCGTCATCCCGCAGACCATAGCCCCAGACAGGGTGCCGGGTACGCGCCTGCAGGGCCTGCTGCACAGCATCGGGCACGGCGAAATCCATGTCAGCCACCCACAGAGGCATCACGGCCTCGGTGCCAAAAATCCCTTGGCGGTGGTCATATTTGAGGCAGCCACTGCCCGCCCGTGGGATGATCTGATCGAACCGGCTCAACGCTTTCTCCATAACTGAGACTGTTCTGGAATTTGGTGAAAGGCTATCTTGGCATAAACCAGTCAAGTTCTGTTGTTCTGAATGATAGTGCTCGGGTCTGAACAACATGACCAAGTTGGCTGGCCCCTTGATCCACTAACTATTCATCCTCTGACTGCCCCGTGGATTGAGTTGCTCCATTGATGATTTCAAATATCTGTTCAAGATATATACCTTGCTCAGGTGCTGTCGCCTGACGAAGATAGGAGGGAATGTATTCAAGAAACTCCGACTTGCTAGTCGGTTGATACTCAATCAATGCTTCAAGCATGGCGGGTCTGAGGAGTCGAGAATACTCTGGCGCACCTGGGTGTCTAGCTTGAATAACGTGCTCATCAAAGTGAAGAAGCCTATCCTTTAAACTGACATGTTCAGTCACGAAGGGCTCGATAATAGTCTCCAGCTCCTCATTATTCTGCACGATTTCTTCAACTTCAGCTGACTCAGATTCAGGCTCAATGGCTGGTTCCGACTTCAGTGCATTCAGTTCACGCACGATGGGTTGTAGCTCAGCGTGTGGGTTCTTAAACCAGTCAGTTGACCAAATGCGGCGGATTTTCCAGCCTAGGCGTTCAAGTATGGACTGGCGCAGTCGATCACGGTCTCTTGCAGACTTGGCCGAGTGGTAGGTGGCGCCATCACACTCAATACCCATTAGGTACTTTCCGGGGTTGCCGGGGTCAACTACTGCGATATCGATGAAGAAGCCCGCCACGCCTACCTGCGGTACACAATCGAACCCATGACGCCCCAATGACTCCATGACAGAGATCTCGAAGTCACTGTCTGGTGCTCTGCCGGTATCATGTTCTGAATATTGGCCCCCATTTCCTGAATGGCTGACTCAGCCGTCTGTAAAAGCCCCTTGAGTCGGTTCTCCATCTCATAGGGATAAAGCAGCGTCTGGATGGCGTTGTCACTGTGCTTGGACTCGGTCTCCCCATCTTCGTTCGACTCTGGTACCTCATAGGAGGTCTGCAAGCCCAAATACCTAGCCCACTCTTCAGCCGTGGGGTCTTTTTTTAGTACAGTGACCTTACCGCTCTCCTCATCCACCTCAATGTAACCAGCCTCAATTAGTTGCTTCTCAGTCGGCTCAGGTACGGGAGTGAAGCACATCTCCTTGTCTGATAGCAGAGTATCGACCAGCTGATCTGGCATTTCGTCGATAATGCGCAGACTTGCCTTCTTGGAATGTCGGAAATTGATCAAGCTATTGCGTGCTGTGAGGTCCAGCAGACGCATACGCAGGTTTTCCAACGCCCTCAGGGCACCTTCACGAGACGAGTCAATGATTTCTTGAGTCTGGTTATCTTCCATCTGAAGTTTCACCGTTTTTTCGTGAGGGTGGCCACGAATTGGTTCGCCAAGGTCGCTTCATAAATTAAATAAAGGGCATGGAGTCTCACAATCCAACATGGAATATATGAGTACGTTGCATACTATTGCCCGTCAATGTTGGATTGTGAGACCCCAGTCGTGCTCAACGCTTTCTCCATAGACTGACTTCACTGAGACTGTGCTGGTATTTGCGTGCCGTCTCGCGGATAACGAAAGGCACCGAGCACGGTGGTTCGACTAGGTCAAAATGCTGCCCCAGCAATTTCTCTAATGTCTCCAGCGTCCTTACCGCCTGGCCATCCTGGGTGTAACCGCCCAACCAATTAGGCTTTTCAGTGTATGTCTCCAACCAGGTATAGGACGAGGCAATCAGCAGGATTCCACCGCTGTTGATGCGGGCAGGGATCTCGCGCAGGAACTTGGCCGGTTCGTAGAGACGATCGATCAGATTGGCAGCGATCACCAGGTCGAAGCCGCCGAACTGCGGCTTGAGATTATGGGCATCCCCTTGCCAGAAGGCCACCTTGGTCTCCAGACCGAGGAAGCCCAGCGCCTCCAGGGTCAGTGTCCGCTGGAAACCGAGATCACCTTCTTCTACCACCTGAAAGCTCACCAACCCATTTTCTTGCAGACCGATGGCCTGGCGGATGAAGCGGGCGGAGAAATCGATGCCAATGACCTCGTCGAAGGTTTTGGCCAGCTCGAAGGTGCCCCGGCCTACAGCGCAACCCAAATCCAGCGCCTTGGTCGTGGGGCCGTGATGAGCAGCCAGAGCGATTTCAACCAGGGCCTGAGGGAAATTTGGCACATCAAAATAGCTGGGACCATAGTGAAATTCACCATACTGAGCGACCGCCAGATCGGTCTCGTAATCCTGATTGGGAACCTCTTCCAGTGCAGGCAGTAGGCCAGCTTCCACATAACGAAAGCCAGCATGTTGGAAGAAGTGGCGGCGGAAGGCATAGCGGGCATGCCGAATGGCCTCGTTGCCAGTGGAGATCCAGGAGCCACCTTTGAACAGGTTGTGGCGGTTATCGAAGGTTGGGGTGGAAAAATCATCGTAGATGGGATGAATCTCAAACCCCTCAAAACCGTGAATGGGCGTTTCGGTCCACTGCCAGACATTGCCGATCACATCAAAAAAACCATTCTGCCCAAAACGATCCACCGGCACCGAAGAGGCATAGTGCTCCAGATTGATGTTCCAGGGCACCTGCTCACCCCAATCAGGTTCATCGGCGATGTCCAGTTCATCCCGAAGTCGATACCACTCCGATTCCGTAGGCAGGCGAATGAGCTGGCCACTTTGGGCCGACTTCCAGTTGCAAAAGGCCTTGGCCTCCAAATAATTCACGTCCACGGGCCAATTCCAGGGCATCTCTATCTCTTGCAGCATGGCGCGATAGCGGTAGCCACCGTGACCATCCTCTGTCCAGAACACCGGATGACGACTCTGGCGGAAGGCGAGCCAACGCTGACCCTCTTCGGTCCAGTATTGGGGCTGCTCATAGCCACCAGCACGCACAAAGGCCAAAAATTCACCGTTAGAAACCAGGTAGCGGCTGGCCTGAAAAGAGGCGACCTCGGTATCCTGTTCTCCATACTCGTTATCCCAGCCGTAGAGCGGATCATCCCTTGTTTTGCCTAATCGCACCTCGCCACCGGATACGGGCAGCAGCCCGTTCTCCGGTGCTGGCCCATGATCCGGGCACAGGGGCCAGCCCGGATCGGCCTTGAGCCAGCACAGATCCAGTTGCCGAAACAACACCGAAGAGGTTTCCAAATGGATGCGTTCATGTTCGATGCCCATGAAGATCGCCCAGGCGGGATGATCCTCCCAGCGGATCGGCAGTTTCAGATCCAGCCTGGTAATGACCCCATCAACCAGCGCTCGCACCTGATCACGATAGTCGCGCACCTCGGCCACCGGCGGCCAGTCGTAGTTGTCTTCGTTGAGATCGTCCCAGCTCATTTCATCCACACCAATGGCGAACATAGACTCGAAACAGGGGTTGAGCCGGGCGGGTATCGCCTTGGCCAAAATGAGTTTATTAACGAAAAAGGTGGCAGTATGGCCGTAGTAGAAAATCAGCGGATGGCGTAACGGCTCTGGCCGCTGATAGTAAGCCTCATCTGAAACCAGTGCCTCAAACAGTTTTTCGTAAATGTCATAGGTACGGCGGAAATAGGCGCGTATCTCCTCGCGCTTGGCTTCTACATCTGCCCCGTTGAGCAGTACGGAACGGCTTTTGAGTGCCTGCATGTTCGACTCCTTCAGATCATTCCGGCCCATTGTGGCCGCATGGACTGGTCAGGGCAATGTGAGGCTTCTTATTCCCACCATCGCTTGTCCCCACCCGAATAAGATGGCAACAGTCCATTTTCCACCCATAATTCAGTAGTCAATGGAGCAGACTTTTCCTTGAGACCCCGCACTTCCGTTAAACCTGGATTTAGAGAAAACCAAGACACCACATGTACGAAAACCTTGCCCTTCTTGCCCTCTTCATTCTGCTCTACAGCAGCATTGCTGCGCGTCTGGAACGCACACCCATCAACGGGGCGCTGGTCTTTACGGTCGTGGGTTTTGCTTTGGGCCCCTACGGTCTTGGTCTGCTCCAGCTAGACATTCAACAAGAGGAAGGGCTACGCCTATTGGCCGAGCTGACCCTGGCCCTGGTGCTGTTTAGCGATGCATCCAATGCCAACCTTATCGCCCTGAAAAGAAATCACCGGCTTCCAGAACGGTTGCTACTGATTGGCCTGCCCCTGACCATCGTGCTGGGTTTTGGTATTGGCATCCTGATTTTTCCCGGCCTAGGGCTGTTGGAGATCGCTCTGCTGGCCACCATGCTGGCACCAACTGACGCAGCCCTCGGCAAGGCCGTGGTCTCAGACTCTCGGGTACCCGTTAACATCCGTGAAGGACTGAATGTGGAAAGCGGACTCAATGACGGTATTTGCGTGCCCCTTTTGTTCGTCTTTTTGACCTTGGCAATAGAGCAGGGCCAACAGAATGCTGGTTTTCTGGCCTTGCGCCTGATTGTGGAAGAGATCGGTATCGGCATTCTGGTTGCCTTTGCAGTGACCCTGCCAGGAATCTGGTTGATCAAACACGGCATGTCGCGCCGGTGGGTCAGCGAAACATGGCGTCAGCTCCCCGTGATCAGTTTGGCCATGGCCTGCTTTGCCTCTGCCCAGATGCTGGGCGGCAGTGGATTTATCGCCGCTTTTGTTGGCGGTCTTTTGTTCGATGCGCTGTGTAAAGATCATAAGCATCAGCTATTATTGGCTGCCGAAGGCAGTGGCGACACACTGGCATTATTAACCTGGATCATCTTCGGCGCGGCGGTGATCGGACTGGCTGCCTCCCAGGGTTTCAGCCTCAATATCATTCTCTACGCACTGTTGAGCCTGACCCTGATTCGCCTGCTACCGGTTTATCTGGCCCTCAAGGGAACAGGCCTGACCCTCTCTGAAAAACTCTTTGTCGGCTGGTTCGGTCCGCGTGGATTGGCCAGCATCGTCTTCATCCTCATCGTGCTGGATAAATCCTTACCCGGCAGCAAGACCCTGGCGCTTACGGTTGTCTGTACCATCATATTCAGCGTCATCGCCCACGGCTTAACCGCAAACCCACTGGTAGCGGCACTTTCGGCCAAGCCAAAGGAGCATTAAATGCTAAAGGCTATTTTGAAAAATGAACGGCAACTTCTCGTCGGACTGGCCGCTTTGCTGTTCGTTTACGCAATTGAAATCACACCCTTAATTGGCCCTGTCGGTCACTTTGGCTTTATGACAGATGGGGTTTTCCTGGTGTTGCTCGCCATCATCATCTATGTGGCCACAGGTGTGGTTCAACATGCCGAGGCCCTGGCAAAGCTATTCGGTGAGCCCTACGGAACACTGATCCTTACCATGACAGCCGTCCTTGTCGAGGTTGTCATGCTGGGGACGATCATGATTCATGGACCAGAGTCAGCGGATCACAGTCTTGCTCGAAATACCATGTACTCGACAATCATGATCCTTTTGACCGGACTGATGGGACTGGCCCTGTTTGTCGGCGGCAAGCGCTTTATTGAGCAGCAGTTCAACTCTGATAGTGCAGGCTCATTTATGACAACGCTCTTGGCACTGACAGCACTAGGGTTTTATGTACCGATGGTGCTGCCAACGTCCTATATAGCTCTTTACAATATCTTTTTGATCATCAACTCCATCATCCTATATGGTTATTTTCTGAAATCTCAGACAGGACGGTTAAGTTTCTATTTTTCCTACAGACAATCCGAGTCCGAACAGAGTGCGCTTATCAAAACAGACCCTCTGGCTGATACGGAGAAAACGACGCATTCTGGTATCACTTATCATGTCATTTTGCTTTTCGCAACAATTTGCGCCATTGCCGTTCTGGTTGAATTCTTCTCGATAGCCATCGATGACAGCATGGATAATCACGGTCTGCCCGCTCAAGTAGGGGCACTGTTCGTGGCCATCATCATCATCACACCGGAAGGCATGACAGCGGTCCGGGCGGCCCTCCGGGATGAAATGCAACGGGCCATCAATATTGTGATGGGGTCTGCCTTATCGACGGTCGCCCTAACGATCCCTGCCATGTTGCTCGTATCACAAATTGCCGGATTTGAGCTTGATCTGGCGCTAACGCCACTTCAAGCCATTCTCCTGTTTGCCACCATGTTGGTAGCCTTTTTTAACGCCTATTCTGGTCATACCAACGAATTGAAAGGTGTCATCCACTTTTCTCTTTTCGCCGCCTTTGTCCTGGGGTTATTTATGTAGAAACAGCATCCTTATTGCTTGCTGATCTTTCTGTATCTGTCAGATAAAGACCATTCATACCTATGCAGTCTCCACATTGATTCATGGAATACTTATGGTTAGAATCACCGTTCAAATATTAGAAGTTGCCATTATTCTAATCAGTTACCAACTCTTCAGTCTGGAGGTTTAGGCGTGGCAGGATCTGTTCGCCCACATTGGTCTCCCTATATCGCCGGTGTCGTTTTAGGACTGGTGGTGATTCTCACCTTTGTTCTGGTCGGCAATGGCGTTGGCGCCTCTGGTGTATTTGCACGCCTTGCTGCCTATCTGGGTATGAACTTTGCGCCGGAAACAACCGCTCACAGCCCCTATTTCGGCAGCATGGTAGCAAAAGGGGCCAATCCACTCGCTTCCTGGATCGTCATCGAGGTCATTGGCATCGCCTTAGGGGCCATGCTGGCAGCCGTCAATGCCGGCCGTTTTCGTATTCAACTGGACGGCACAGAAAAGATTCGCGTTGTTTCGCGGATTCTGCTCGCGCTTTTGGGTGGACTTCTCGCTGGCTTTGGTTCTCGTATTGCTGCCGGATGCACCAGTGGTCTGGGCTTATCAGGAGGCGCAATGTTGAGTATTGGCGGCTTTTTCTTCTTGCTTACCTTTTTCATCAGTGGCCTGCTGACGAGCCTGCTGCTGCGGAGGGTTTGGTAGTGGATTACGGTTCAGCAGGCACAGCGCTAGCCACAGGAATGTTGTTCGGATACGTCCTGGAACAGGCCGGATTTGCTTCGCCGAGAAAACTTGTCGCCCAGTTCCACCTCACCGACTGGTCAGTCTTCAAGGTCATGTTCACCGCCATACTGGTGGCCTCGGCAGGCATTCTTTTGCTTCAGCTCCACAATACCTTTGGCGCTCAGGGATTCTACGTCCCCCGCACTATTTTGGGTGCCGCTGCAGCAGGGGGTATTCTCATCGGTGCGGGCATGGCAATTGGGGGTTACTGCCCCGGCACCTCCGTGGTGGGCGCCATGTCGGGACGCATCGACGGTCTCATTTTTGCGGTGGGCATGGTACTGGGCATCTGGATTTTTTCTTTCGAGTACGATGCCGAATGGATGCAACAACTGCTACATGCCGGCGAACTGAAAGAAAAAACCCTTC
Source organism: Sedimenticolaceae bacterium (assembly GCA_050292235.1). Lineage (GTDB taxonomy): Bacteria > Pseudomonadota > Gammaproteobacteria > Chromatiales > Chromatiaceae > JBNKLG01. Next base: position 31,704 of record JBNKLG010000011.1, read on the forward strand.
CCGCTTTGTTCGGCGTTTCACCCTGGCTTGTCGTCGGTATGCTTGCGGCACTCTCCGTTGTTGTTATCCTACTGGCCTCCCGGCTTGAACGTCGAGGAAACGACAGGCATGACACCTCGGTATCGCCAGACCCGTAAAGCCAACCCAACAGACACCTCAACGAAAGATTGGAACCTTCGCACATGAACGCACCTACCAACTCTCGCCGCTCTCGCAAACAACGTCGCCTGATGACCGTCTCCGTCACCGCCATAGCCGCTGGCATGTTGGGTGTCGCCCCCCTCCCCGAGCCCATCGCCTCGGTAGTCGTACCCAGCGTTCAGGCTCGGGGCGAAAACCCTTGTGCCCCGGCAAGCCGGGGGGAGAACCCCTGCGCACCGGCCTCACGCGGTGAAAACCCCTGCGCCCCTGCAAGCCGGGGGGAGAACCCCTGTGCACCGGCCTCTCGTGGTGAAAATCCCTGCGCCCCTGCAAGCCGCTGATCGCAGTATCCTATCCGCCCGACATGACCGACTACGCTGGCTGGCTCAACACCCTGGATGAGGACCAATTTGAGCGGATAGCCGAAGCTGCAGAGACGCTACTGACCATCCAACAAGCGCTTTCCGACGAAAATCTGTCCCTGTTGGGCGAGCTGCTGCGTGATCATGGAGAAGCGCCCACCCATGTCTGGACACACTATCCAAAGGACGACTGCCGGGACCCTCAAACTGGTGCTATGTTCTATTACCATAGCCACGATCCTGACGGATGGGATCGTGATGAACATGGCCATTTCCACCTCTTTTTTCGACCTGAGGCTAAAGGCGAGTTCACCCATATTCTGGCTCTTTCCATGAGCCACCAGGGTCTGCCCGTTGGGATATTCGCAACCAATGGCTGGGTGACTGACGAAATAATGCAACCTGCAGATCAGATTCTGCAGCATCTCGATGACCATTGGGAGATCAATCGCGCTCGTCCCTCCTGGCTGGTATCGCAATGGCTGAATGCCATGCTGACTCTACTGCGGCCCCATGCAGAAATTTTACTAAAACAACGGGATCAGCGGATTGCTGCCGCAGGCACATGGGACGAGACCACCAACCCGGTACTGGCCAATCGTGATCGCCATGTGTTAAGCCAAATACCTTTAGACTTGCCGCCCATCCTCCTATCAGTCCAAAATGCAGCCAAACAACAATAATTGAACCAGCAACCGCTGCGCTCAAAATACGTAATCACCACACAATCAAGCGTTAGGAGTAGAGAAAATGAAATTCAACACCATAGTGACAGGCGCACTCATCCTTGGCGCCAGCGCCATTCAGAGTGTACAGGCCATCGACATCGCCTCTCCAGTGGTCGATGCAGAATGGCTGAAGGCCCACCAGGGCGAGGTCACCATCCTACAGGTCAGCGGCCCTATGGAGACCTTTACCAAAGCACCGGAAACTGCCACCAAAGATGGCAAACTCGTGGTAAAAAGCGTATCTGGCCACATTCCAGGCGCCCATTTTGTCGATTTCAAGAAAGTTCGCGTATCCCGCGAGGTTGAGGGTAAAAAGGTCAAAAAGCTGATCCCGCTAAAAACCGATTTCGAAAAACTGGCCCAGTCCTGGGGCGTCAACAAAGATTCCGCCATCGTCTTTGTCCCTGCCGGTCTCAACACCGCCGATGTGGATGAGGCAGCACGACTCTACTGGCAGTTCAAATACTATGGCCACACCAATATGGCTGTTTTGAATGGTGGCATGGCGGAGTGGCTGGCCCAGGGTAACCCGGCAGCAACGGATTTCCAGAAATACAAACTAGGCAACTGGACGGCCTCGACAGAAGACAAAAACGTGATGGCAACCTATGCCGATGTGACACAGGCTCTCAAGGATAAGAAGATGCAGCTGGCCGATGCCCGTCCGCAGAATCAGTACATGGGTGTCTTCACCAAAAAGGGCGAGAAGTCCGGCCACTTGGCTGGCGCCAAGGACATGTCCCCGGATCTGCTGACAACCGCAGATGGTGCCTCTGCCCGTTTTCTGCCCGCCGACAGCTACAAGTCCATGATGAAGGCCAAAGGTCTCGATCCTGAGGCAGCGACCATCGCCTATTGCAACACCGGACATCTGGCTTCCGGTCTTTGGTTCGTCACCTCTGAAATCGTAGGCAACAAGAAGACCAAGCTCTATGACGGCTCCCTGGTAGAATACAGCCTCTTGGGCGGTGAAACCGAAAACCCGGCGAAGCTGCACTGATCGCATTTCGTTTTTAGCCATTGATCAAAAGCCCGGCAGTCATTGCCGGGCTTTTTCTTTTTAGCAGCAGACCAGCCTGCAAAGGAATTTCGTGGCATGCTATGCGCCACGCCTTGCAGGGAACTGCCTATGACCAAACTACTGAACGACATCATTGCCCAGGCCAGCGAGATTTTGCTTGGCAAAGAAAACGTCATCCGCCTCTCCCTCGCCTGCCTTTTGGCCAAGGGTCATTTGCTGATCGAGGATGTGCCTGGGGTGGGCAAGACCACCCTGGCCCATGCCCTGGCCACGCTGCTGGGCCTGGAGTATCGCCGCATTCAGTTCACCAGTGACCTGCTGCCGGCCGATGTCATCGGCGTCTCTATCTTTGAGCGTAACAGTGGCGAATTCCGTTTTCACCCCGGCCCGGTGTTCACCCAGGTATTGCTGGCAGACGAAATCAACCGTGCCACCCCCAAGGCCCAGAGCGCCCTGCTGGAGGCCATGGAAGAACAGCAGGTCAGCGTCGAGGGGCAGCGCCACGATCTGCCGGAGCCCTTTTTTGTGATCGCCACCCAAAATCCCGGCTTTCAGGTGGGGACTTACCCGTTGCCCGAATCCCAGCTTGACCGCTTCCTCATGCGCCTGAGCATCGGTTTTCCCGATGCCAGTGCCGAACGTGCCCTGTTGCGCGGCGAGGACCGGCGGACTGTATTGGCGCAGATGCAGCCCCTGATTCAACCGGATCAGTTGATGGCCATGCAGCATCAGGTGGAAGCAGTGCATCTCTCCGATGCCTTGCTGGACTACGGACAGCGACTGTTAAGTCTGAGCCGGGAATCTGACCGCATTCTCCACGGCCTTTCCCCCCGCGCCGGATTGGGCCTGTTGCGGGCTGCCCGCGCCTGGGCCTATCTGGAGGGACGCCAAATGGTATTGCCGGAGGACGTACAGCGCGTCTTGCCCGCGGTGATCAGTCATCGGCTGCAATCCACCGAGCAATCCACAACCGGCAGCGAAAAGCTGGTGGCATGGCTGATTCAATCGGTACCCGTGGCCTGAACGCCAAGACCCAGGGATTTGAGCGCTTTCTGCGGGTCAATCGGGCCCGACCAGATGGCCTGATCCGCATCCGCCCCAGCGCCATCTATATCTTGCCTACGGGCTTTGGGCTGATCTATGGACTGCTCTGTCTGCTGCTGTTGATCGGCGCTATGAACTATGCCAACAACCTGGGTTTTTTACTGACTTTCTTTCTCGGTGGGGTAGGGTTGGTCAGCATGATCTACTGCTGGCGCAACCTCCAGGGCCTGCGGCTGCGTACCCTGCGGGTTCAGCCCATTTTTGCCGGGCAGGAGGCCCATTTTCTATTTCTGCCCGAGGAGGATCATCGCACCCGGCCCGATCTGGAACTGCGCCAGGGCAATGACCATCTGGCCGCCATCGATGCCTGGCCCGATTCTGTCGAACCCATAAACCTGAAAGTGCGGATTCCACGGCGTGGCCCCTATCGCCTCGGACGTTGTATCCTCAGTACTCGCTATCCTATGGGACTGTTTCGCAGTTGGACCTATCTGGAACCCGCAGCCCGCTGTCTGGTCTATCCCCGCCCTGAAGCCTGGCCCTATCAAGCTCTAGGAACAAGCAGTGAGGAGCACGAGGGTGCCTGGGCCAGGCGTGATTCAAGCGGGCTAGAGTATCACGGACTGCGCCCTTATCAACCCGGCGATCCCTTGCGCTCGATCCACTGGCGTTCCCTGGCCAAAGGCGATGTCCTCATGAGCCGGGAATACGAAAGCAGCCAGGGCGATGACCTCTGGTTCGATCTGGATCAAACCCCCGGCCCCGATCTGGAACGGCGTCTCAGCCAGCTTTGCCATGCCGTACTCGATGCCGGTCAGCAACAGCGGCGCTTCGGCCTGCGGCTGGGTCCACACATCATCAAACCAGGGCTAGGAGAGGGCCATCAGCTACGCGCGTTGACGATGCTGGCCGAATTTGGCCAGGAGGCACAGCTGTGATTTTTGGTCGCCGCCGCCAGAATCCTGTCCATAACCTGGATCCCTTATTACGAGAGCCCGAGCGTGCCACCCTGGTACGACTGCTCCTTTATATGGGACTGGTCACCGCCCCCCATCTCTACCTGGCCAATCCCCTGTTCGCCGGGATCTTCTTCGTCCTCTGGCTATTCCGCTTTATCACCCTCTATCAACCCCGCCTGTTGCCCAGGGGAATGCTGTTGGTTTTGCTGACCGGTTTGGCCGTGGCCTTTGTTATTGTTCGTGGCGGCTCTTCTTTGGGGTCCGAAACCGGCATCTCGATGCTGCTGATCATGTCCGGCCTCAAGCTGCTGGAGATCAAACGCCGACGTGACCTCTATTTCTCCGTACTCCTGGGGTTCTTCATTGGCATCACGGTTTTTCTGTTTGAAAACAGTATGTTGATCGCCATAATAGTATTCAGTGCCTGCCTGGGGCTCATCTCCATTCTGCTTGAAATCAGCTGGATTCAGCGCCCCAGCCATGGCCTTTTGCCGCTACGCCACAGCCTCTGGCTCGCCTTGCCCGCCATTCCCATCGCCCTGATGCTCTTCTTTCTCTTTCCCCGTCTGGGCGGACCGCTCTGGTCGCTCAACCTGGGCAGTGGCACGGTGGCGCAGACCGGCCTTTCCGATTTGGTTCGCCCCGGCAGTGTCAGCAACCTGGCCAAATCCTATGAGGTAGCCTTTCGTGCCACTTTTGAAGGCCCTCTGCCCTCAAAGCCAGAACGTTACTGGCGTGGCCCGGTGATGTGGTATACCGATGGCATCAGCTGGACCCGCAGCCCCCTCCCCCATATGATGCAGCCCAGGGACACTGCTCCAGACAGCCGTTTACCCCTTTACCACTACCGAGTCTTTCAGGAACCCAGCAACAGCTTTTGGCTATTGCTACTGGAGCACCCCATGTTCCTCCAGGCTCCGGATGCCTGGATCAGCCGGGATGGCCAGGCCATCACCCGCCAGCCGGTATCACAGGCCATCAGCTACGAAGCGGCTTCTGCGCCTCAGATCCTTCCTCGCCCCCTCAATGGGCTTGAGCGGCGTGAGGGACTGCAACTGCCCCCCCACATCAGCCCCCAGGTACGGGCATTGGCCCAAGACTGGCGTACGCGTGCCCGCAGTGACCAAGAGATCGTCCAGACCGCCCTGCGCTACTTTCGGGAACAGCCTTTTATCTACAGTCTGCAGCCCCCACTGCTGGGTGACGACCCCACCCACGAGTTCCTGTTCGAAACCCGTAGCGGCTTCTGTGAACACTACGCCACCAGTTTCGTCCTGCTCATGCGGCTGGCGGGTATCCCCAGTCGTCTGGTCACCGGCTATCTGGGTGGCGAAGAGAACCCCCAGGGCAACTATCTCATTGTGCGCCAGTCCGATGCCCACGCCTGGGCCGAGGTCTGGCTAAGCGGCCGGGGCTGGGTGCGGATCGACCCCACTGCCGCCATCGCCCCGGAACGTATTGAACACCCGTTGGACATCGAGGCTCTGACCGGAGAAGGCCGCGCCGCCCTGTTCCACCTCGACAACAGCGCCTTTATGCAAAGCATGGCCCGCCGCCTCCGCCTGCAACTGGACGCCCTGCGCCTGGCCTGGCAGCGCTGGATCATCAACTACGACGAACAGCGCCAGAAGAACCTGTTCGACCTGTTTGGCATCGGTAACTGGCTGCCCCATCGCATCGGGATACTGGCTCTGTTCTTGATCCTGGGGGGCCTGGCCCTGATCGGCCTCTGGTTCTTCCGCAAAGAGCGCCAACGCCGCGACCCGGTTCTTACCGCCTACCGGCTCTTTCTGGCCCGGCTCCACAAAGTGGGTATTGAACACCAGCCCCACGAAGGACCATTGGATTTTCAGCATCGACTGGCGCGGGAGCGGCCCGGCCTGGCCGTTCAAACAGCACCCATCACCTCTGCCTATATCGCCCTCCGGTTTGGTTTGAAAGATGATAACTATCGGGGTTTCGTACAGCGCTGCCAAGCGTTTCGGCCCGACAAAAAACCTTGATGACATAGGCCAGTGACGACCAGTCTCACTGAAAAACAGGCCGATCTTCTAACAAACATTGTTCCAGGGCCTCCAGGCTAAACTCATTTCTCTGATAAAAATCAGAGTATTGCAGAATGCCCGGGCACAGCCGTCCTGGGGTATCGGGAAAGAGCTTGGACTTAGAAGTGGAGCGGGAGGAAGGCAAAACCACAAGACCCAGTGCATAGGTAGCTTTACAGCTCAGTCGCGGGTCAAAGGTTATGGTGGCTCCCTCCATAAAGGCGTAGCCGGTCAGAAGGGTTTTGCCCTTTACGAACAAGTGTGGGCCTTGGTTCGTCATCATGAGTCCGTACAACAGGTGATTTGCCCTGATATCCCCGGTTACCACTAAGGGGGTATTTTCTCGTTTCAGAATCAGATTGCCCTTGATCGTCAGATTGCCTTCGACCAGGAGCGGCATATCCAACTCGACACTCTGCTCGATGGTGAGATCACCCTGGTGGTGCAAAATGGGGGCGACCCAATCCACCCCCATCCATTCGCAAACCTTGCCACTACCCCAACGAAAGGCGTTGCTATCCTCACACGCTTCAGTGCCCTTCAGCATAAAGAAAATGTCTCCCCATCCCTGATGGTATTGCACAAAACGGATCATCTTGTCCGCGGATTGCGCGAATTGATTCACCAGCACTGAATAGCGCCGTTCGATCAGCAAATCCTCACCTGTCTCCCGTTGACGCTCTACCAATTGGAAGTAGGCCTGATATTTCAGCTGGTCCTGGGGCGAGAGATATTGAGATGAGAGCGTTTTACTGAAAAGGGGTTGGCTGCAGAGCAACAGAAACGCCAGGGAGAGCCGTCTCAAGCCTGCCTGTGGGTTGGGAATTTTTATCACGACCACGCCTCTCTTCCCTTCTGATGAAGGTAAAGCATTATTCCTATTTCTCCCGCAACGGAATCCCCTGACGAAAATCGGCACCGGGACTCTGTTGGACATGAGCCCAAACCATCTCGGCAATGGAATGGTAGCCCCTGGCTCGAAGTGGGTCTGGTTCCTGAGCGGCCAGTTGCCTCCATTGCGCCATGGCCCGTTCGGTCTGGCCAACATCGAGCTGGTTCAGTGCCATTTGGCTGGCCGCACAGTCTTGGCCCCAGCGCTTGGCCTGGGCACTGCCATCAGCCAGGCCCATCAGCTCGGAAACAGATACTGCCTCATGGCGACCCTTGGGGTTGAATCTCCCCAGAGGACGCACCAGGAAAACGGACGCTTCCAGTTGTTGGGCAAAGGCCTCACTGACCAGAATATGGGCACCTAGGGTCTTGGTCATGCCTTCCAGACGTGAACAGGTGTTCACAGTATCTCCGATCACGGTATAGGAGCGTTTTTGCGGAGAGCCAATGAGCCCGGAGACCAGGCTGCCCCAGTGCAGACCGATGCCGATGTCCAGGTGATGGCCCTCTTCTGCCAGCTCCAGATTCATATGCTCCAGCTCTGCGGCCATCATGAGTGCAGCACGGGCAGCCCTGGAACAGGCCTGGGCCGCCTCTGACTCGGAAAAGATGGCCATGACCGCATCGCCGATAAATTTATCCACCATGCCTCCTTCCGCCTCAATGCTGCGAGTCATGCGGGTCAGGAAGCGGTTGAGCAGACTCACCAGGATATCCGGCGCCAGAGTCTCCGACAGGCTGGTAAAACCCCGGATGTCGCTGAACAGAACCGCCATCTGCTGCTTTTCGCCCAGAAAACCGCGCTGGCCCGCCTGTTCGAGAAAACGGTCAATCTGGGCCTGGCCGATAAAGCGCCCAGCCGCGTGCAGCACCCAAAGCTGAGGAAAGCGCAATTTGAGTTCGTTCTCCAGCGCTTCGCGCTGCTGATCCAGGGCGGTGGCGTCCAGTAGCGCCAGAGCCTCACGCAATACCAGCGCCGCCGCCATCTCATTGCCAATGGACAAATGACATTGGGCCAACTTGCTCAGGATTTGCGCCATCTCTCCCGGCACCGTGGTGGTGGCCTGAGCAAAATGGGCGTGGGTACGCTGATAGGCTGACAGGGCTGACGTGCAATCATGGTGGGCAAAGGCCAGATCACCAGCCAGCTCATCAGCCAGGGCCTTCAGTTCCTGTCGAAACTCTTTGGGTAAATCATCCTGGCGAATTAAGGCTTGGACTTGTGCCAATTGTTGGCCCGTCTCGGTCAGATCCGCCGGCTTTTGGGTCAAGGCCACCCGGCCCAGGCCCAGACCAGCAAAAATAAGTCCCGCCGTATTGTTTGCCTCTTGGGCCAGATCACGACTCTCTTGGTAGCGGGCAGCCGCCCGATCTACCTGGCCCATGCGTAATCGACAATGGCCGAGTTCAGACAGCAATTGCGCCTCTACAGAAGGCGGGGTGAGCTGAGAGGTGGCGCGGATCAGCGCCAAATCTTCTTCCAGATAGGCCGCCGCCGCTTCATAGTCCGCCAAATCGATGCAGACCCGCGCCAGATTGCCCAACGTAAAGGCTCTATCCACAGCATCACCCGCCTGCTTGCGATAGCCAAGGGCCACCTGAAAATCGTGCCGAGCCTCCTGGAACCGACCCTGGTGGTGCATGATCTGGCCAAAACTGTTCCATACCCGCCCCAGGTAAGCCCGGGCCTCTGGGGTATCCAGCTCGGTCAAAAGACGGATGCTGAGATCCAGAGCGGTGTAGGCAATGAGCAGATCTTCATGCAGGCGCCAGGCGGCAAAGCCACGAATGTGATGCAGACGGGCACGGTCATAGGCCGAAAGGTGCAGCTCCTGTGGTAACAGCCATTTCAGCAGGCTCTCCAGTGTCTCACCCTGATGGCGAAAATCTGTGGCCGCGTAGATGCCCACCACCAACGCCAGGCTCAGCCCATCGTCCCGATCCAGGGCCGCTGTCACCTCGTCGGCATCAATACTGCCCGGTGGCGGCTGACAAAGGGCAGGGGAGAGTCGAGTCAATGCCACAGCGGGCAGCCCTGTCTGCTGTGCCAGGTCGGAAAGTACCTTATACAGTCTGTCCATCTGATTAGCGCCGCAGAATCTTCACCACATCCGATTGGGTGCCATCTTTGAAGGTCAGCTGCACGCTGACAAAGTCCACCTGGGGCGAGACCTTGATATAGAGCTGGCTATCCCCCTCCATCCGGATGGGATCGGAGAGATTACAGTGCCGATCCAGGCCCTCCCAACGGGTATCCGGCACCGCCTTACCCAAGCCATAGTGCACCGCCTGGATGCCGCAGTGATAGGACTGCACATGGGTAAAGTAGAGATAGGCTGCGTTGTGATTGCGCCCAAACTGTACCCAGGAATTTTGCGTCTGGAGCAGAATCTTTTTCTGGCTCTTTTCCAGCTCTGCCGCCGGGTTGAAGGCCACCTCAAAGGGACCGATACGCTGGTTGTTGATGTCTTCATACTCAACCAGGATCCTGGTCGCTGCTTGGGTCGGTGGCAGCTGAATGTAGGTCTTGGCCGCCGGAGCATTAAGGCGCTGGTCGATATAGTCGCTGATGCCGTTATCAATAAAATCGGCATCGTCCTCCAGCTTATAGAAGAATTTGCGCACCGCCTCCCGGAAATTGAACTGGATCATCCAGCCAGAATTGCTACTCATGGCGGTATAGGAGAAGGGCGGCTCGCTGGGTTTCTCATCGATCAGGCTCAACGCCCTGAGCCGGGCCTGGGCATCCTCCTGCCACTGTTTGGCCATCTCTTTGTCAATAAAATACTTCTGGAAACTGCCCGCCTGGACCAGTTTGATGAAGGCCTCCAGTGCCTGCTTCTCCTGCTGTTTGTTGGTCAGGGACTGTTGGCCCAGCTGTTTCTGCGAATATTGCTGGCTCATGAGGTAATAAGCAGGGGCATAGGTCGAATGCCTCTCCATGACCTGGCCCAGCGCCTGAATACGGGCCCTATCCTCCAGCAGCAGTGCCGCCACCGACTCATAGGCGGCCCCCGGTTGTTTGGGTGCCAGAATGCGGTAGCTGGCCCCGGCCCCAGACAGCCCCTCTTGGGCCTTGAGCAGATCCAGATAACGCAAATAGGGATCGATCACATCCAGGCTGAAAGCGAGAAACTGCTCATAACTCTTTCGGGCATTGAGGGTATCACCACGCAACTCATAGATCCGGGCATTGTGATAGAACTGCTCAGGCCGCTCCGGTTGATTGATGATGCCGCCCTGTTTGCTCAAGGTGCTGAATCCCTGGCGAATCTCCTCCATAGAGCCACTGAGCTGCCTGGCCGTGTCGGCAATGGCCTTGGCGGTTTTATCGGTTTTCTGCTCAATGCGGGTCGTGGTCGCCTGGATCGCCAGGGTATCCTCTTGGGTACCCTGGGCCAGATAGAGCAGGCTCGCAATACCCAGGATAGCCACCGCCACACCCAGGGCAATGGTCTGCTGCCGTTTGCCGATGGCACCAGTCGTCTGTTTGATCTCGGCGGTATCGGCCTTGAGCCCGCCCAATCCTGACTCGACAGAGGCGCGAAAGGCGGCGATATCGTCCTGAACAGCAGCGATATCCTCCGACAAGTGCCCGAAGTAACCTTCCAGCTCCTCCCTGGAGACATCCAGGTAAGTATCCGGGTTGACCTTGGTCTGACCCTGGTCATGGGCCTCCTGCACCGGGGAGATCAACTCCTCGTAATAAAGGTCCATCAGACTCAGTTGGGTGTTGCTGACCTTTTTGTTATGGGCCAGCAGATTGCGAATACGGCGAATGTCCTCAAGAAAATTCTGGATGGTCTTGCGCTTGTCTTTGAGAAAGGTAAGGAAATGGCTCTCATCAAACAGGGGAGAGTAGTGGGGATACTCCTTGCTATTGACAAAAAGGCTGGCCAGTTCGCTGAAGGTAGTACCACTGAGCAGATCACCAGGGTCAGCGCTCTTTTTCCACTTCGCCACCACCGGGCTGCTGAGCAACTCGGACAGGCCCTGTTCCAAGGCCTGCTGATCGCCAAACTTCTCCGTCACCAGACTGCGGATAATCAGCTCCAGGGCACGCACCTGCTTTCGTCCCAGCTCCTCAGAAATGATCGCTGTCACCTCGGCATCGAAAGGCAGGGCGGGGTTGAGCTGATGCAGGGTCTCCATCCAGGAGATAAAACGCAATCGGGCCAGCTGGCGATTGCGATCGGACTGACTGCTATCGGCATCGGCCCGCTCCCAATCCCGCAGAGCACGACCAAACGCCTCCATTTCTGCCGGATTCAGATCCAGGCGTTCACCCATGCCCTGATTGCCCAGCTCCGATTTCAGTCGTTTGAAAGCCGGGAAACCGCCGCTGGTGTCCCCTCCCAAAAAAACCAGCAACTGCTCCAACAAACGACCACAGATTGGCGTGAGATCAGGCATCTGACTCATACTGCTTCCTCATGATGAATTTTCTTGGCCTGGCAGGCCGAACTGACGCGCCTTTTTTACTTCTATCATTGATCATAACGCCAATCCTGCCATAAGAAACCGAATCTGATGGACTGGTTTTCCCTCTCTCTGCTCAGCGCCTTTACCCTGGCCAGCTCTGATGCCATGGCCAAACGCTATTTACAGGGCTACAGCGCGGTTGAAATGACTCTGGTGCGTTTTGTCCTCAGCGGCCTGCTGCTGTTGCCGTTGGTGCCTAATATGGATCTCAGCACCACCACCCCGGTTTTTTGGGGCGAAATGCTGGTACTGGCCCTGATGGAAATCAGCGCCATGCTGATCTACATGGGCTGCATCCGCGATTACCCCCTGGCCCTGACCACGCCCTACCTCTCTTTTACCCCATTGTTTACGGTCCTGACCGGCTGGCTGATTCTGAGCGAAACCCTCTCCCTGGCCGGCCTTGGCGGCATCCTTTTGATTGTTGCCGGTGCCTGGTTGCTAAATCTGCACCACCTGGATCGCCTCAGCTGGCGCACCTGCATGATCCCTTTGATGGCCATGGGCCGCCATCCCGGTTCGCGGCGTATGTTGGGGGTCGCCTTTCTTTACAGCCTGACCCTGACCCTCAGCAAAGCCGTGATGCAGACCCTGCCTCCCAGCCCGGCTTTTGGAGCGCTCTATTTTGTCGTGACGGGCAGCGTGGCCCTGCTGCTGGCTGGATTATGGCGACCTTCAGCCATACCTGCCCTATGGCGACGCCCGGTGCCAAACCTGGCCGTGGCAGCGTTGATGGCTCTGATGGTACTGACCCATTTCACCGCCATTCAACAGATCGAAGCCGCCTACATGGTAACCGTCAAACGCTACAGCCTCTTGTTCGCTATTCTCTATGGTGCCTGGTGGTTCAAAGAGGAACATCTTTGGCGCAACCTGCCAGCAGGGATGCTGATGCTGGTGGGGATTGGATTGATTCTATTGGTTCGATAGCGCATCAATGGCCGCCAATGTGCTGTCTAAGTTGGCGGTTGGCAATGCCCAGGAGACTTCTTTCAAACTTAAAGGCTCACGCTCTTGCAATTGCTTCTCCAAAACCGCCAGGGTGGCATCGGAGACATCGTCATTCCTGTCAATACGCTCTTGGACGCGATGGCGTAGTTCCGCCTCTGGCGCCACAAAGTCCAGAATGCCAAATGGAACTGAGTGATCCAGTGCCATTTGCCGAAAACGCACTCTATTTTCCTGGTGAAGGAAAGTGGCATCGACCAGAACCGGAATGCCTACCTCCAGCAACCGTTCTGCCAAGGCCAGCAATCGATCATAGACCCGCTGAGTCATGGCCACACTGTAGAGCCGCTCATCGCCCCGACCCAAAGGAGCCATACCCGCCAGTCGCTTGCGCTCAACATCTGAACTGAGTCGGATCAGGGGCCACTGTGCCACCAATTGCCGACTGAACCAGCTTTTTCCACTGCCAGATACGCCATGGTTGATCAGCAACAGGGGCCGGGCAGGGGCACAGAGACGCTCCGCCAGATCCAGATAATCGCTAACCTCTTTCAAGGCCGCTGCCCGCGCTGAAGGACTTTGGTCAGGCTGACCCCAACGAATGGCTGCCACTTTGGCCCGCACCAGAGCACGATAGACCTGATAGAAAGGCTGCAAAGGCAGGCCTGCGTAGTCGCCGCTGCTTTCCAGATAGGTGTTGAGGAGGATTCTGGCCAGATCATCCCGGCCCTGACGGGTCAAATCCATGAGCAAAAAGGCGAGATCGCTTTGTACGTCGATCCAGTGCAGGCTTGGTGAGAATTCAATGCCATCGAACAACAGCGGCCCATCGGTTTGCAGTAGGATGTTGCCCAGATGGAGATCACCGTGGCATTCACGCACGAATCCCTGTCGGACACGATCTGACAGCAGGGGCTGCAATGCAACCTGCTGCGCCAGTGTCCAGCTCTCCAACCGGGCCAATTGCACCTGTCGTGCATTATCGTTCAGGCATTGTTTGATGTGCTGGACATTCTCCAGCATGGGCTTCAGCACCTCTTCGGGCGATCCGTAACCCGTGGTGCCATCTGACGGGGCTGCCTGGGTATGAAAGCGGGCAATGCTTTGCGCCAATTGATCCATCAGTCCATTGGTCAGTCGCTCAGGACATTGGCTCAGTACAGCCCGCTCATCAAAACGACGCATCTTGACCAGCCATTCGATGGGCGCGGTTTCTTCATCCTCAACCTCAATAAGTGGAGCGTTGGCAGACCCAAACACGGGTACGCTGCCCAGATAGAGTTGTGGCGCCATGCGACTGTTGAAGCGCACCTCTTCTGCGCAATAAAAGCGCCGCTTTTCCAGAGTGGAGAAGTCGAGAAAGCCCAGGCTCAGGGATTTTTTCAGCTTATAGGCAAAATCACCGACCAGGAAAACCACCGAAATATGGGTCTCAATCACCGGGACATGGCTTGGCCGCTGCGGCCAGCTGCCCGGCTGCTTCAGAGAAGCAATGAGGGTTGCTTGCTGTTCTGCATCACTGATCATGACTTGACTATCCCCGGTTCAGCGCGTGTAGTACAGGTCTGGATCCATTTTCTTAAGAGAGACCATCATGAATGTCGAACGCTTTGTCTTGGCCTTTGCCGGTTTCATGGTCATGCTGACCGTTATCCTGGGCATGGTGCACCATCCCTACTGGCATTATTTCACCCTTTTCATTGGCTTTAATCTTTTACAGTCCGCCTTCACCGGCTTCTGCCCCTTGGCTGTGATTCTGAAAAAGATGGGCATGACGACGGGCTGTGCTTACTAATCGGCAGCTGGCTCTGGTTAAGTAAATAAGATTGGGCGTTCCTCTCTACTAAGATGGGAGGGGGTCTATTCGACTATATATTTGTTGAACCGTCGCATAATAGATCTTCTTTTCGAAGTTTAAATTTTACTGATAACCTGGTAGATAAACATTATGAAATCTCATCATATATTACTGGCATTTACTGTTGTCATATTATCATTCCTCTCTGGCTGTGCTTCAGTACCAATGGGTCAAAGTAAAAACGATATAGCAAAAAAACAGTTTAGATCGCCGTCACCAGGAAAATCAGGGTTATATGTTTATAGAAACTCTCATTTTGGCGGTGCGTTAACAAAAGCCATTTTCGTTGATGGC
>JBNKLG010000012.1:0-44274 GCA_050292235.1 Sedimenticolaceae bacterium
CGGAGGCAGAGCCCGCGCCGATGATGGTGTGGATCTCATCAATGAAGAGAATCGCATCCTCTTGTTTTTTCAATTGTGCCAGCAGGGCCTTGAGGCGCTTTTCGAAATCGCCGCGGTATTTGGTGCCCGCCACCAGGGCGCCCAGATCCAGGGAGTAGAGAACACTGTCCAGCAGCACATCCGGCACCTCCTCTTCCACAATCTTCAGCGCCAGCCCCTCGGCGATGGCGGTCTTGCCCACCCCGGCCTCACCCACCAGCAGGGGGTTGTTCTTACGGCGGCGACAGAGGATCTGGATGGTGCGCTCAATCTCCAGACTGCGCCCGATCAGAGGATCGATACGCCCGCGCATGGCCAGGTCATTGAGATTGGTGGCATAAAGATCCAGCGGAGTTGCGCCGGTCTCTCCGTTCTCATCGGGTGCGTCATCTGCGGTGGATTCCGTCTCCGGGTCGCGCTGTGCCGGAGAGAGGCTGTGATAGGGTTTCTCTTTGGAAATGCCGTGGGAGATGTAATTGACCACGTCGAGCCGCTGGATATCCTGCTGATGCAGGAAAAACACCGCCTGAGAATCCTGCTCACTGTAGATGGCCACCAGCACATTGGCGCCG
This sequence comes from Sedimenticolaceae bacterium, assembly GCA_050292235.1. Lineage (GTDB taxonomy): Bacteria > Pseudomonadota > Gammaproteobacteria > Chromatiales > Chromatiaceae > JBNKLG01. The sequence goes on from JBNKLG010000012.1 coordinate 612, forward strand.
GTGACCTCGGTACGTTCCGCCGACTGCACATGAAATACCGCCCGTTGCAGCACACGCTGAAAGCCCAGGGTCGGCTGGGTGTCCCGGGTCTCACCCTCGGGAATGGTGGGGGTGGTCTCATCGAGAAAGCGCATCAGCTCCGCCCGCAGCTGGTCCAGATTCGCGCCACAGGCACGCAACACCTGCATGGAAGAGGGGTTATCCAGCAAGGCCAGCAGCAGATGCTCGATGGTGAGAAATTCGTGACGTTTACCCTTGGCCTCACTGAACGCCTGGGCCAGGGAGAAATCCAGATCCTTACTCAGCATCAGGCCTCCTCCATGGTGCACAGCAGGGGGTGTTGATGGTTACGAGAAAAATCATTGACCTGATGGACCTTGGTCTCCGCGATCTCCCGGGTAAAGATGCCGCAGACACCAAAGCCACGCGTATGAACATGCAACATGATCTGGGTCGCCTTCTCCCGATTCATCCGAAAAAATGTCTCTAACACTTGCACCACAAACTCCATGGGGGTGTAGTCATCGTTCAACAACAACACCTTGAACAGGGGTGGCTGTTTGACCTCTGGATCAGACTCCTGAACCGCCAAGTCATCATCCGTCTCAATCTGGTTTTCTCGATCCGACATAGGGGGAATTGTAGCGGAAGAAGCGATCTCTGTGAGCGCGGATCAGCGTCTGCCACACAGGAAAATTGACCCCGATTCAAACAGGGATATAATGCGGTGTGGTGGATTTCCCATAAAATTCACAGCATTTACCATAAGCAATATCAAGGAGCGTCCTATGCCCACCGGAGTCGTCAAGTGGTTCAACAACGTCAAGGGCTACGGCTTTATCGTTGAGGATAAAGATGCCGTCGATGTCTTTGTGCACTTTTCCTCTATTTCGATGGAGGGATACAAAACCCTCAAGGAAGGTCAGCGGGTTGAATTTGAGGTGGATGAAGGCCCCAAGGGCCTGCATGCCATCTCAATACAGGCGCTACAGGCACCCTGAAAGCCATCCCTGGCGCTGACGGCGTTTGATCGCTTACATCTTAGCGATCATCGCCTCACCAAAGGCTGAACAGCTGAGCAGGGTGGCGTCGTCCATCAGACGTTCCAGGTCATAGGTAACGGTCTTGGCTGAGATGGCACCTGCCATGCCCTTGATCACCAGATCCGCCGCCTCGGTCCAGCCCAGGTGGCGCAGCATCATCTCTGCCGACAGAATCAGTGAACCGGGATTGACCTTGTCCTGGCCGGCATATTTTGGTGCCGTACCGTGGGTGGCCTCGAACATGGCCACATCATCTGACAGATTAGCCCCAGGCGCGATGCCGATACCACCCACCTGAGCCGCCAGGGCATCGGAGATGTAGTCGCCGTTCAGATTCAGGGTAGCGATGACGCTGTATTCCGCCGGGCGCAGCAGGATCTGTTGTAGGAAGGCATCAGCGATCACATCCTTGATGATGATCTCATTGCCGGTATTGGGATTCTTGAAGGCGCACCAGGGGCCGCCATCGATCTCCTGAGCACCGAATTCCGCCTTGGCCAGGTTATAGCCCCACTCTTTAAAGGCACCCTCGGTGAATTTCATGATGTTGCCCTTGTGCACCAGGGTAACGGAAGGTTTGTCGTTGTCGACGGCATACTGGATCGCCTTGCGCACCAGACGTTCGGTGCCATCGCGGGAGACCGGTTTGATGCCGATGCCTGAGGTCTCGGGGAAGCGGATTTTGGTCACGCCCATCTGGGTCTGCAGATATTCGATCAACTGCTTCACCTCAGCCGATCCCTCCTGCCACTCCACACCGGCATAGATGTCCTCGGAGTTCTCGCGGAAGATCACCATGTCGGTCAGCTCCGGATTTTTCAATGGGCTGGGGGTGCCGGCGTAATAGCGGATGGGACGCAGGCAGACATAGAGATCCAGCACCTGTCGCAGGGTCACATTGAGGGAACGGATGCCACCACCCACGGGGGTGGTCAAGGGCCCTTTGATGGAGACCACGTAGTCGCGCACGGCCTCGAAGGTCTCATCCGGCAGCCAGACATCGCCACCATAAAGCCTGTTGGCTTTCTCACCGGCATAGACCTCCATCCAGGAGATCTGGCGCTGGCCGCCGTAGGCCTTATCCACTGCAGCATCCACCACCTTGCGCATCACCGGTGTGATATCGACACCAATGCCATCCCCTTCGATAAAGGGGATAATGGGCTGATCGGGCACATTCAGAGAATGGTCCGCGTTAACACTGATCTTTTCACCGCGGGTGGGAAGCTGAATTTTATCGTAGGCCATGCTGGTTCCTGAGAGGCAAAGAAATAGCGCATTCTACCTCAGGTTGACCGGCAACTCCCGGGTAGTTACCTGCCCATCCAGAGGCTATGATTGTTCTAGCCACCAACCCCAGGAGCGATTCCATGGCGATTGATCTTCCCCGCATTCTGCAAATCATGGTGAAAAATAATGGTTCGGATGTCTTTCTTCATACCGGTGCCAAAATCACCATCAAGACCCCCAATGGTTTTGCGCAAATGGGCGACACCATTACCCCGGGTGAGGTCGAACAGGCCGTGCGGGAATATGTGCCAGACAAAAAATATGTCGAGCTGGAAAAGAGCGGTGAACTGGACTTTTCCATGGCGCTGAAAGGCATCGGCCGATTCCGTGGCAATGCCTTCCGCCAGCGGGGGGAGATCTCCCTGGTGATGCGCCAGATTCCCACCGAAGTGCCCACCATCGATGAACTGGGCCTGCCACAGGTTCTTAAGGATCTCGTGATGCAGCGGGATGGGCTTTTGCTGGTCGTTGGCGCAACCGGCTCGGGAAAATCCACCACCCTGGCCGCCATGATCGACCACCGCAACGCCAATCAGGCCTGCCACATCCTGACCCTGGAAGACCCCATCGAGTTCATGCACAGACACAAAAAGGCCGTGGTGGCCCAGCGTGAAATCGGCTCTGACACGATCTCATTCAGTAGCGGCATGAAATCGGCCCTGCGCGAGGCACCCAACCTGATTCTGCTGGGCGAAATTCGCGATATCGAAACCATGGAGTACGCCCTCAAATTTGCCAATACCGGTCATTTGGCGCTCTCCACCCTACACGCCAACAACGCCAGTATGTCCATTGACCGTATGCTGGGGTTTTATGAAGGGGCCGAGCGGGTTGCCCTGGCCCAGCGCATCTCACAAAATCTGCGTGGCATCATCTGTCAGCGCCTGGTACCGCAGAAAGGGGGTGGCAAAATAGCGATCATCGAAATCATGATCAACACGCCCCGTATTGCCGATTTGATCAAGGATATGGAGCTGGGCGAGATCAAGGATATGATCGAAAAAGGGGCCAACTACGGCATGCGCTCCTTCGACCAGCATTTGGTCCAACTCTATTTTGAGGGTGTCATCGAAGAGCAATCGGTCTATGAATATGCCGATTCCGTCGCCAACGCCAAGTTGAAAATCCGGGCAGAAGAGGCTGGCCAGCGGGTGGTCGAAAGCCGACAAACCCAGGATGACAAAAAAGCACTGGGGGGTCTTGCCGACATCAATCTGGTATCCAAGGACAATGAGGAAGAGAACCCAAACCTCTTGTGACCCGGCTCTTTCTGTTCAACAAACCCTACGACGTTCTGTGCCAGTTCACGGACAGTGAGGGACGCGCCACCCTGGCCAATTTCATCTCGACGCCGGGGATCTACTGCGCAGGCCGACTGGATCGTGACAGCGAAGGCCTGCTGCTGCTCACCGATGATGGCCGTTTACAGCATCGACTCTCTCACCCCAAACACAAGGCCTGGAAGACCTACCTGGTACAGGTCGAGGGTATCCCAACCGAAGAGGCCCTGGCCCAATTGCGTTCGGGCGTAATGCTCAAAGACGGCCCCACCCTGCCCGCCAGAGCCAGGTTAATCAAAGAGCCGGCGCTCTGGCCAAGAAACCCACCAATCCGCTTTCGGGCCAACCTCCCCACCCAATGGATCGAACTGGGCATTCGCGAAGGCCGCAATCGCCAGGTCCGACGCATGACCGCTGCTGTCGGCTACCCGACCCTGCGTCTGGTACGCACAACCATTGGCCCCTATCAACTCAACCAACTGCGGCCAGGAGAGATACAGCAAGTCACCGTCAAGCCGGAGGCCAGAAGATAGGTATTTACGGCTGGGGCGGTGGTGGGGGACGTTTCGCCTTCCCGCCTCTTTTGCGGGACAGCAATAAAACCGCCGCACCGCCCAGGACCCCCACTACGATCAAGATCCGAAATGCGGCCCAGAGCAACACCAGCAGGCCAATACCGAAAAACAGCAGACCGATGCCATAGATGAGATAGCTGGAAAAGAAGGCGCCTGGTTCCAACACCGCCAGCTTGGGTTTGGCTGGGTTGTAATGGACCCTGACCACTTTACCCTGAGGATACCGGGCAACCACCTCCTTGGCTCCACTGGAGAAGGAAGACTGGTTGCCATCGCCGAACCAGACCCGCGAAGAGAAGTACTCCTGGCCATCCACCCTGTAGGCATAGCCCACAGAGGCTGCGTAGAGGCTTGCACCATCGTCCCCTTTCGGCCTGACCACGCGGGAAGAGAGGATCTTTCCTTCCACGGAAGGCCAGTGCTCGCTGGCCTTGGCATTATCCAAAACCTCTTTTCCCCAGTGAAAGGCAACGAAGTAGCCTATTCCGGCAGACATCAATCCAAATATCAACAGGCCAAAAAAACTATTTTCTGTCTTAACTCTCACAACAACTCTTTGAAATAATCAATTGATCAGAGATTATTGCACGAAGAAAAAAATCTCAAATAAAACAAACAACCCATCTAGCCTGCGCACACCTGAATCAAAGATCCTGCCACTCAAACAATAACAACCCCGAAATCACGCCACCAGCCCCCGCACCCGCGACACCGCCAAACACAGCCGCAGGCAACAGATCCAGAATGCGGGCCACCTCGGGAATCTGGACACTGGTGTATTGGACATCCAGACTGCCGGCCATGAGAAAAGAGCAAAAAGAGATGAAGACAGCAATGCAGGCGCCGACCAAAACACCATCACCCACCGGGGGCAACAGGTCCTTATAGAGCCGGATAAAAGTCGGCACCACGCTCACATAGAGCGCCCCGGTCAACGGGCAGAGAATCCCTACGGTCAGGGCAATGGGCTGAGGCTTCTGAATCCAAGTTTCAACCACCAGATACCCCAAACCCACCAAAATACCCACCGAAAATCCCGCCAGGGTCTTGGCGTCGGCCCGATGAATACGAGAGCCTTTGGAAAAAAGACCGTAAAAGGCCCCAATCAAAATGCCGGCGGGCATGATCAGCTTAAGCTGTCCTTCCAGGCTAATGAGACCTCCCTCCTGAATGAAATAAAACATGCTCAGCGGAAACAACAGTGAGGCCATGAAAACCGCCAAACGCATGCTGCTGTACATCAGTGCACTGATGGCACCGGCCATGACCGCTGCCAAAAAGGTCGGATCGATCGGCAACGCCCAATGTTCCGCCATGGTTCCAAAAGAGACGAACAGAATGGCGTATAGCACGCCCACAAAACCCCAGATAGCACCACGAATCAGGGCCTCCCGAGCACGAAGCGTCACTGCATCCAGAATGGCGTTGGGCTGGGTCATCTGTCAATTTTCCAGGTGAGGACTTCATTGACAGCTTAGTACGAACCTTTGCCCTCTCATATGACAACCTGATCGACGGCTTGATGCACAACGGAGGGCGTAATCGGGAACGCTGTCCCATGAGATCGGTCTCAGCCATGACCCTCTGAGGTAAACTGTGCCTATGCCCCTCTCTTCCACACATCCATTGAAAATCATCGTTGGCCTTTCCGGCGGCGTCGATTCTGCTGTTGCCGCCCTGCTGCTGCGACAACAGGGACATGAGGTCAGTGGCCTGTTCATGAAGAACTGGGAGGAGGACGATGATGCCGATTACTGTGCCGCTGCCGAAGACCTGGCCATGGCCCGACAGGTAGCGGATCATCTGGATATTCCCCTGCGTACAGTGAACTTTGCCAGCGAATATTGGGATCGCGTCTTTGAGCATTTCCTGCAGGAGTATGCCCAGGGCCGCACCCCCAATCCGGACGTGCTCTGTAACCGCGAGATCAAGTTTCGCGCCTTTCTCGATCACGCCTTGTCGTTGGGTGCCGACCGCATCGCCACCGGCCACTACGCCCAGCTACAGCCCGACAATGGCTGTTGTCACCTGCTGCGCGCTGCGGACGCGGATAAAGATCAGACCTACTTTCTCTATATGGTCGGTAGCCAGCAACTCTGCCGCAGCCTTTTCCCGTTGGGGCATTTGACCAAAGATCAGGTTCGCGCCATCGCCCGCGAGCATCAACTGCCCAACCACCAGCGCAAAGACAGCACCGGCATCTGCTTTATCGGTGAACGGCGTTTTAAGGATTTTCTGGCCCGTTATCTGCCTGCCCAGCCGGGTGATATCCGCACCCCAGAAGGCCAGGTCATGGGAGAGCATCAAGGACTGATGTACCACACACTGGGACAGCGCCGCGGGATGGGCATTGGTGGGACCGCCGAGGGCAAGGAGTCCCCCTGGTATGTGGTGGCCAAAGATATGGACAAAAACCACCTCATCGTTGCCCAGGACGCCCGGCACCCCCTATTGATGTCTTCATCTCTGGTAGCCCAGGATCTGCACTGGATCTGTGGCCAACCAACAGCCACCTCCTTTTCCTGTCAGGCACGTTTCCGCCACCGTCAGCCTTTGCAGTCGTGCCAGGTGCAGTTGAGAGAAGAAACCGCTGAAGTCACTTTTGACTCGCCCCAGCGAGCCATCACGCCGGGACAATCGGTGGTGTTTTATCAGGGTACGCAGTGCCTGGGTGGTGGCGTCATCCGCCGGTAATAAAACTTTAGGCAGATTGCAATATGGAAGGATTAACCTTCCAAGGAGATTGACCATGGACATACAGAGAATGAACGCCCTACCCCAACAGGCTGTTGCCAAGCCTAAAAACCGCCCGACGCTCTATGCCGAACTGGCCTCCACCGAGGCAGATGTTCGCGAATCCCAGGCCCTGCGCTATCGTATTTTTTGTGAGGAACTGGGCGCCCAGTTGCACAGCCCTCTTGCAGGTTATGACATCGACCACTTCGACCCCTATTGTCACCACCTGCTGGTTCGACGTGCTGACAGTGGCGAAGTCGTTGCCTCAACCCGTCTGTTGTCAGGTGCCATGGCCCGGGAAGCTGGCGGTTTTTATTCCGACAGCGAATTCGACCTCACCAACATCAAAGCCCTGCGGGGGCGAGTGTTGGAAATCGGTCGCACCTGCGTGGCACCGGCGTATCGTTCGGGTGCCGGTATCTCGGTTCTCTGGTCGGGCCTGGCTGACTACGTCAGTCTGCACAGTTTTGATTATCTCTGCGGCTGTGCCAGCATCGATCTCCGCGATGGTGGAATCCGGGCCGCCATCATCACGGACAAACTGCGCCAGCAGGCCCTGGCCGATGAGTCCTTGCGGGTTACGCCACGCAAAGCGGTACCCTACCCGGATTACGACAACAAACTCGCCGCCCCGCTGCCCCCCCTGCTCAAGGCCTACATCCGGCTGGGTGCCAAAGTCTGTGGGGACGCCTGCTGGGACCCCGACTTTCAGGTGGCCGATCTCTTTGTACTGGTGAAGCTGGATGAACTGGACGCCAGCTACGCCCGTCACTTTCTGGGCTCCAGGCGGGTCCCGCCCCGTTGAACAGTCTGCGCACCAGTTGGCGTCTGTCGCTGGTCACGCTGCATCTCATCAGCGGTGGCCTCCTGACCTTGGGGATCCGCTTCTTCCAGCGCAATGACCAGCCCCATCCGGCACCAGGCATTGTCACCTGGTGGCACCGACGCCTCTGCCGACTGCTGCATTTGAACATCCAGACCCGGGGAGCGCTGTCAGCGACCCCGGTCTTTGTCATCAGCAATCACATCTCCTGGACCGATATTTCCGTTCTGGGTGCGTTGGGTCAGCTCTGTTTTGTCTCCAAACAGGAGGTGCGCCACTGGCCATTGATCGGCTGGCTGGCCGCCCAGGCAGGCACCCTGTTCATTCAGCGTGGCGGTGGTCAGACGGAGCGCCTTCAACAAGAGATGACCAGACACCTGGGACAGGGTTGTCATGTCACCCTCTTCCCCGAGGGGACGACCACCGATGGTCGCGAGGTCAGAAACTTCTTCCCGCGACTCTTTGCCCTGGCGCAGCAAACCGGCCACCCCTTGCAACCGATTGCGTTGCGCTATTCTCAGCATGGCGACCTCAGCCCGGCAGCCCCTTTCATTGGAGAGGATGCCCTGGTCCCGCATCTGTGGCGGCTCTTACAACAAGAGAGCATCGATGTTGACATCCACATCCTTGACCCCTTGCAGTTGGCACATCAGGATCGAAAAAGCATCGCCCGCCTGACCCGCCAGAGCATCATTGATGTCCTATACGCGGATGAGGTCAAAACAGATGACTATTTGATGGCCACTTCCAACAAAGTGATGTCATCTGTCGGTCGTAACGACCCCTGAAAATCCTCCAGTATTTCCAGGAGGCTTTCCAAAGATCGTTCATGACGCAGGATACGCCCGACTGCCCTTTCCAGGCGGTCGATACCAAAAAGCTCACCCTGCATCCCCGGCACTTCAACAATGCCATCGGTAAAGACGTAGAGGGTATCGCCAGTCTGGCAGTCAAGAGTGACCGGTTCCTCCAACATCAGCGTCTCCACGATCCCCAAAGGCACCGACATACTGGGGACCCGATGATGTGGCCAGTTCTCTCTGAACAACAGAAGATCCGGCAGACCCGCATTCCAGATACGCAATAATCGTTGCCAGGGCTTATAGGCGATGAAGCAGGCCGCAAAAAAGAGTCGGGGGGGTAGTTTTTCCACCAGTTTGGTGTTGATCTCGTGCAGAATCTGCAAGGGGGGCATACCCTTACGGGTCATGCTATAAAAAATATCGGCCACCGTCGGGCTGGCGATGGCAGAGGGCAGACCATGACCGGTAAAATCGCCCAACAAAAAGTAGCGCTCACCATCAAAACAGCGGGCCGATAAGAGAAGGTCTCCTGCCGTGGTCTCCACCGAGGCGGTAAGAAAGCGAATATCCCGGTTATCAAAGGCCTCTGCCGAGCGGATCTTTGCCAGAATATCCTCGACGATGGCGCGTTCATTTTCCAGGATGGCCTGCTGTCGATTGGCCTTTTCCAGGGCATGCTGCAAACGCCGGTGCCGTCTGGATAACAGATAGCTCAACACCATCAGCACCGGTGTCAGCGCCAGGGAGAAAATGAGCAACCGGGCACGCAGGTTGGCCAGCATATCCTCCTGCAAACCGAGCAGGCCCTGATCGCCCAACAACTCCCGAAGGAAACCGCCCTCTTGCCAATAGAAAGCGGCCAGCAGAAGCCCCTCAAACAGCAGGACAAACGCCAGATTCCGCAGAAAGGAGACACCCGACAGCCTGGGCAGCGTTATCTCTCCACTGGCGTTTTTTGCCATGCCTTAAAGCACCTACCCCTCAGCCTGCTGATAAGCCGCAATCTGATGGAAATTCAGGTAACGATAGATCTCGTCGGCCACGGGGGCCAGCCCTTTAACCCGATCCTGATACGCCTCCGGCGTTGGCAGACGACCCATCAGAGCAGCCACCGCAGCCAACTCAGCCGAGGCCAGATAGACATTGGCATCCTTGCCCAGACGATTGGGGAAATTGCGGGTTGAGGTGGAGACGACGGTGGCATTGTCGGCCACCCGGGCCTGATTGCCCATACAGAGCGAGCAGCCCGGCATCTCGGTACGGGCACCGGCCCTGCCAAAGATGCTGTAGTAGCCCTCTTCGGTCAATTGATACTGATCCATCTGCGTTGGCGGGGCGATCCATAAACGGGTTGGCACATTGGTGACCTGCTCCAGCACCTTGCCGGCAGCGCGATAGTGACCGATATTGGTCATGCAGGAGCCGATGAAAACCTCGTCGATTTCCGTGCCCTGCAACTGGGACAGCGGTTTGATGTCGTCCGGGTCGTTGGGACAGGCCAGCAGCGGCTCGGTGATCTCGGCCAGATCGATCTCGATGATTTCGGCGTAGTCAGCATCGGCATCCGGCTCCAGCAGCTCAGGATTGGCCAGCCACGCTTCCATGGCCTGGATACGGCGCTCCAGGGTGCGGGCATCCTCATAGCCATTGGCAATCATCCAGCGCAACAGGGTCACGTTGGAGGTGAGGTATTCGATCAGCGGCTCCTTGCCCAGACGCACGGTACAGCCATTGGCGGAGCGTTCGGCAGAGGCATCGGAGAGCTCAAACGCCTGCTCCACCTTGAGCTGGGGCAGCCCTTCGATCTCCAGCACCCGGCCATTGAAGACGTTTTTCTTGCCCTTCTTCTCCACCGTCAGCAGGCCGCGCTGGATGGCCACATAGGGGATGGCGTTGACCAGATCGCGCAGGGTGATGCCGGGCTGCATCTCACCCTTGAAACGCACCAGCACCGACTCCGGCATATCCAGCGGCATGACGCCCAGGGCAGCGCCAAAGGCCACCAGACCGGAACCCGCCGGGAAGGAGATGCCCATGGGGAAACGGGTATGGGAGTCACCGCCGGTGCCCACCGTGTCCGGCAGCACCATGCGGTTGAGCCAGGAGTGGATGATGCCGTCACCGGGGCGCAGGGAGACCCCGCCCCGGGTGCTGATGAACTCGGGCAACTCGTGCTGGAGCTTGATATCCACCGGCTTGGGGTAGGCGGCGGTGTGGCAGAAGGACTGCATCACCAGATCGGCGGAAAAACCCAGACAGGCCAGCTCTTTCAGCTCATCACGGGTCATGGCACCGGTAGTGTCCTGGCTGCCGACGGTGGTCATGCGCGGTTCGCAATAGGTACCGGGACGTACCCCGGTCATGCCACAGGCCTTACCGACGATCTTCTGCGCCAGGGTAAAGCCCTTGCCGTTATCGACAGGATCGATGGGACGACGGAAGATCTCTGACGGCCCCATGCCCAGCGCCTCACGCGCCCGCTCGGTCAGTCCGCGACCGATGATCAGGGGAATACGGCCACCGGCCTGTACCTCATCCGGCAGGGTCACCGGCTTGAGCGTGAACTCAGCCACCGTCTGACCCTCTTTTTCGATCCGGCCCTCATAGGGGTAGATGGTGATCACGTCGCCGGTCTCCAGCGCATCCACCGGGCACTCGATGGGCAGGGCACCGGAATCCTCTGCGGTGTTGAAAAAGATCGGGGCGATCTTGCTGCCCAGGATGACGCCACCCTGGCGCTTGTTGGGGACAAAGGGGATGTCCTGCCCCATGTGCCAGAGCACTGAGTTGATGGCTGATTTACGCGAGGAGCCGGTCCCCACCACATCACCCACATAGGCCAGAGGATGCCCCTTCTGCTTGAGCTCGGCAATCCGGCTCAAACCATCAGGCAGCTTGCTTACCAGCATGGCCTTGGCATGCAGGGGGATGTCCGGGCGGCTCCAGGCCTCGGTGGCGGGGGAGAGATCGTCGGTATTGGTCTCACCCGGCACCTTGAAGACGGTCAGGGTCAGGCTCTCTGGCAGCGCCTCACGCTGCTGGAACCAGCTCGCCTCGGCCCAATGTTGCAGCACCTGACCAGCGGCCTCATTACCGGCATCGGCCTTGGCTTTGACATCGTGAAAGGCGTCGTACACCAACAGGTTTTTCGACAGGGCCTGCATGGCGACATCAGCCACGCTCGGATCATCCAACAGCTCGATCAGAGGGGCAATGTTATAGCCCCCCAACATGGTGCCCAGCAAAAAGACCGCCTGCTGACGATCGACCAAATGCGTCTCCACCGCGCCTTTGGCCACATCGGCCAGAAAAGCCGCCTTCACATAGGCCGCTGGATCTACGCCGGGTGGCACCCGTTGTTCCAACAGATGGAGGAGCATCTCCTCTTCACCGGCGGGCGGCTGCTTGATGAGTTCGATCAGAGCGGCGGTCTGCTCCGCATCCAGCGGCAAGGGTGGGATGCCTTGTTCGGCACGGTCAGCAAGGTGTTGGCGATAGGCTTCGAGCACGGCGGTCTCTCTTAATAATTTAGGACGAAAAAAGAGGTTATTTTACGGGCCACCGGGCCTGGCGTCGAACGGCGCCGATATCAGACGGTTTGGGTCCCCTGGATCAAATGGCGCAGCAACTCTTCGTCATCCCGACCGCCGCGATAAATGGCGAAGACCGAGCGACTGATCACCGGGGCGTCTGCCACCTGAAATAATTTTCCCTGCTTCACATCACCGACCACCGACTGCAAGGCCAGATAGGCCGCCCCACCCTGTTTCACCAGAAGATCACGTGCCATGGCGCCGGAATTGACCCGCACCTGTGGTGACGGGCGATCCCCATAAAGCGTGGCGTGGCGCAAACCGAAGCTGATACCCCAATCCACCAGCACATAGCCATTGGCAAAGGCCGACGCCATATCCTGCCCAGGCTCACTGCTCACCAAAGCCAAGCTGATATCAAAGGCCTTGAAAATCTCCACACCAGGCACGGGAGGTGGCTCAAACAAAAAAGCGACATCCAGGTTTCCCGCTGCCACCCGTTCCGCCAGTGTAGCCAGAGATTGCATGTCCAATTGCAGGGCCAGACCCAACTCACGCTGACGAATTGCCGCCGCCCACTCCTGAATGGCAATCTGCCAGAGATCGAAGGAGCAACCCACCGCGACGGAAATCACCTCCGGCTTCAGCAGCAACTCCTGACGGGCACGCTCCCAGCCCCGGACCAGCGTATCGGCATGGCTCAACAAACGCTGGCCCGAAAGGGTCAGCTGAATGTCATTGCGCTTTCGGCTGAAGAGCTCCAGCCCCAGATTCGATTCCAACAATTTAATGCGGGCACTGACCGTCGATTGGGTAATACAGAGCTTCTCTGCAGCACGACCGAAATGCCGCAGTTCGGCCACCTCCAGAAAGGTTCTGAGCAGGCTGATATCCATCTGTCAATAATCGAAAAAAGCAATGGTGACCATCACGAGATTTTGTTGGCCAAGTTTATACCCGTGGATCATTATCGCGCCACACAACGTGCCGTAACACGATTGTTAATTTGGATATTCCCTCATTCGTGGAGAAATGAAATGAAGAAAATCGTTACCGCTTTGCTTTTCGTGTTCTTGGCAGCCCCCGTTACCAGCTTTGCTGAAGAAGATCTGAGAGCGCAGTGCGAGCAATACGCTACCGAAGACAATGTTTCTGCTGAAGACAGAGAGATGTATATCAAGGAGTGTATGGGCGAACCCAAATCCGAAGGCAGTGACGAAGGTGCCGACCAAAAGCCTTCCGAATAAGGACTGATCTTAAGCCACGATGAAAAGCCTAGCTCCGCTAGGCTTTTTTATGGGGCCGGATTGCATGATCGGCGACCGCTCCTGATCAATCAATCCCGGCAGGCCTCTCCTTTGCCCTCAGGGTCAGGACACCCGCCACTGCCACCAAAACCGCACCCAGCCAGAATCCGTGGCTGGGAATCTCTTGCCAAAAGAGGTAACCGTAGAAACTGCCGAATATCACTGAGAAATAGGTAAAAGGACTGACCTGACCCGATGGGGCAATGGCATAGCCCCGGGTCAGCAACATCTGCCCTAATGTGCCAAAGAGGCCGATCGCTAACAGCCAAAAGCTCTGCTGAAGACTTGGCGTCTGCCAGGCCCACGCCAAAGGAAAACCGGATACCACCAGGCCGATCAAAGCGAAATAGAACACCACTCGCAAATTGGGCTCTGTGTGCCCGAGCCGCCGTACCGTGCTTTTGGCCAAAGCTGCCAGGCCTCCGCCCGCCAAACCGGCCAAAGCCACTGGATCCCAACCACTGGCAGGATCCAACACCAGAATGACACCCCCAAAACCCAGCGCCACCGCAACCAGGGTCTGGGCCCGCAGCTCTTCACCCAGCCAGGCCATGGCAATCAGCGGCATAAACAGGGGCGAGGTCATTTTCAGCAGCATGCCGTTGGCCAGGGCCAGATGAGAGAGGGCATAAAAAAAGCAATACATGGCCAGAATTCCGGCCAGACCACGCAACAGATGCAGATGAAACACCTTTGTCTGCAACAGACGGGCTGGACTTCTCAGCACCAGAGGCAGGAGAAACACCAAACCAATGAGATTGCGCATGAACACAGTCATTTCATTGGACATGCCCAATAGCGAGACCTCTTTAACCGCTGCCCCCATCGTCGCAAAGAAAAGCTCTGAGGCCACAATCAACAACCCACCCAGCAGCAGGTTTTGGCGGTAGATCATGAACAACAACTCCTCGACTCAGCAGCCCTTGTACCCGAAAACGAAAAAAACCCGCAGCCAGCGGGTTTCTTTTGGGAAAGCGCACCCGGAAGGATTACTCCGGGCTTCCTGCCCTCCGCCCCTTCGGGGTCGCGCTGCGCGCGTTCAAATTTGTTCCTGACAAATTTGTCGAACCGGAGGTTCTCATCAAGTCCTCCAGACCCGCCAAACATAAAAAAAGCCCCACATAGGGACTTTTTTTATGTTTGGCGCGCCCTGAAGGATTCGAACCTCCGACCCTCTGGTTCGTAGCCAGATACTCTATCCAACTGAGCTACGGGCGCAAATTTTGGAAGCGCAGGATTATCCTGCCTTGGAGAAGACTTGTCAATCAGAAACGCACCGGAGAGCCGGTGCCTGAGGCCTAGCCTTCGCTTCGGACGACGTCGTATTCACTGGGGAGAGCGCAATCCGAAGGCATCACTCTGAGACCGCGACGGGGGAAACGGCGGTCGTGATGATTCCGGAAACTCACCAGCAAGGGGCAGTCAGCGGGAACATGGGCTGACTCACAGGCCACGCCAGAGATAATGGCATTGGCACAAGTGGCACAGCGGGCGAATTGCAACTGGGCGCTCATGGTTGATCCTGTATCAGAAAAGCTACTTTCCATAATCGGTGAGAAAGTATAAATATTTCCAGATAATTAAACAAGTATTTTTTCTTAATTTTCATCACGATTAAAGCGATATTCTAAGAAAAATCCTCAACACTATAAAAATCAGTTCATAACCTAAAAGTAGGCAGGATGATGCAAGATTACAACACTAATTTTCATATCACCTTACCTTTACTGGCGCAACATAAAATCACATTATCACAACGCATTGATTAATAATGCATTTCATAAAAAACCAGCCCCATCACTCACCTTTCCATTGTAAAATTCGCCCATTTCGACCCACAGCGGCAAAACAAGGCCCAATTCAGAGCAGCATCCCAGTCCATGACACATGTAAAAGATGACTCCACCCAAAATGAAAAGTTCCTGGCAGCATCGTCTTTCTGCTTCCCGGCAGAATGGGCACCCCAATCGGCAGTTATGCTCACCTGGCCCCATGATAAAAGTGATTGGGCTCCCCACCTGAACAGCGTAGAGCCGGTTTTTGTAGAGATCGCCCGTCACATCAGCCAGCGCCAGGGGCTTCTGATCGTAGCCAGAGATGAAACCCACAAAGACCACATCCGCCACTGCCTCAGTCAGGCCGGTATCGATGCCGACACCTGTCAGCTGTACCAGATCCCTTCCAATGACACCTGGGCCCGGGACCACGGTCCTATTGGGGTCTACACCGAAGGAAAGCTGCACCTGCTGAATTTCATCTTCAACGCCTGGGGCGGTAAGTTTCCCGCGCACAAAGACGACGCCATCAGTCGCCAGTTGCAACAGCAAGGGGCTTTTGGCGATACACCTTTACTCTCTCAAGATCTGGTTTTGGAGGGCGGAGCGCTGGAAACCGACGGCCAGGGCACCCTGCTGGCGGTGCGACGGTCACTGATCGACCCGGCGCGAAATCCCTGTCTCAGCCAGGCCCAGATTGAGTCCAGCCTGAACCGTATCCTGGGCATTCGGCGTTTTCTTTGGCTGGATCGGGGTGGACTGGCGGGCGATGACACCGATGGCCACATCGATACCCTGGCCCGGTTCAGCAGTAAGAACCAGATTCTCTACCAGGGTTGCGACAACCCCGATGACCCCAACCATGGGGAGCTTCAGGCCATGGCCGAAGAACTGCGCCGCCTCAAAACCGACAGCGGCGGGCCCTACCGGCTCAGCGCCCTGCCCTCCCCCCATCCCATCTATGATGAAAAGGGTCAGCAACTACCGGCCAGCTACGCCAACTTCCTCATCATTAACGGTGCGGTATTGGTGCCAACCTATGGCGATCAGGCAGATAAGATCGCTCTGGCCACCATTGGCCAGGCCTTTCCCGAGCGGGAGATCATCGGCATCAACTGCCTGCCCATCATCCGTCAATACGGCAGCCTGCATTGTCTGACCATGCAGATTCCGGCGGTTCTCGATGTAGATGCCGACAACCGACTCAACTTCATTGATGACTGAAAAGCGCTTCTACGGTTGCGCCCTGTTGCATCGCTGTGCGCTTCTCCCGTAAAGGCTTCAAGGTAGTCGTTCTTTATGCCGTGTATCTCCGGCCTTGAGCCCGCTCTGGTCGGCGACGGCCTGGCTGCCCTGAAGCCGGATGTTTTGGGCGCTGAGAGCGGTGGTCTGCTGCGCCGTGGCATTCAGGGCACCCACCTCAAAGGCGCTGGTGTCACACCTAAATCTGCGCTGGCATCTTCAATATAAGCAGGATAGAATCGCCGCCTGCCTGGGTTTCATCCGGGCAATTTGTGAATTGCCCATGGTATTTCCATAGGACAAGATCGCATTTTCGACCAACAACCAAAGAGGTATCTCGATGAAAGTCGTACAAAAAAACGATGAGTATGTCATCTTCGAAAAGCGTAGCGGTCGTTACGCCGTCAAAGATCTCAACACCAGAAAATATTTGCTGGCGGAAGAGAAGATTCAGAAACTCACCGCCGCCGGGCTGGTGAAAAAACCAGTACCCAAGCCAAAACCCGAGGTAGCGGAAGAGGCACCAGTAGAGGAAACACCTGCTGAGGAAGCGACAGAAGAGTAACAAAGACGGGGCCGATGGCCCCGTTTTTTTAAAGCCCAACCCTTCTTACTTTCTCCCTTTCAATCAGGCACGATCCCCAGAAACATCCTGCGCTCCAGCGACGCCCCGGCATCCCGCCCTCCTGGCAGGGATCAAACAAATCTCACCTCTGATTTCCATGCTATTTTTTGAGAAAAGGTCATCGCTGGAGATCAAGATGTCTGCCGAACACGTGCTACGGGAGGTACTCCCCTGGAGTCATACCTTCGAGACCAAAATCCCTGGCATTGATCAGCAGCATAAGCGCCTGGTCACGCTGTTAAACACCATGGGTTCCAAGCTGGCTCAGGGCCACGATTTACTGGAAATCGACAAAGTCATCGAAGATCTCCATGACTACACCCACTACCATTTCCGTTCTGAAGAGAAGGTCTGGGAAAAATGGTTTCATGACGACGAGTGGGCGACTGATCATCAAAAAACCCATGCGGATTTTGTCGCCAAAGTCGCCGACTTTCGCCAACAAAAACACGAGGGCAAAAACAAAAAACTCTACGAGCAGGTCTTACGATTCTTAATCTACTGGCTGGCCCATCACATCCTGGATGATGATATGCGCATGGCCAAGGTGATTCATTTAGTGGATGGGGGAATCGGCCTTCAAGAGGCCAAGACCCGTATTCAGACCGAGATGAGCGATTCCATCGAGGTCTTCATCGATTCCTTACTGAACATGTATGAAAGTCTGACCTCCCGTACCTTTGAGCTGGAGGAGGAAAAAAAGGAACGCGCCAAAGCAACCGAGGCTCTGATGCTGCGCGAGCGGCAGGAACAGGAGTTTGGCAATGAGGTCATCAACAGTGTTCCTGGACTGGTCTATCTGTACAACGAACAGCAGCGCCTCATCCGATGGAACCGCCGTCATGAAGAAGACCTTGGTTATTCTGATGAGGATTTAAGGGAGATGTCGGTTCTTGATTTCTTCAACACCGATCAACACGAAAAAATCACCCAGGCACTGACCTCACTCTCTTCAGGCAACAGGGTCGAGGTAGAGGCCAATGTCCGCACCAAAGAGGGTGAGGAAATTCCGTTTATCCTCAATGGGGCGCCCTTCAACCTGGGTGAACATACCGGCTTTTTGGGAACGGGTATCGATATTACCGAACTCAAACGTTCCCAGGAAAAACTCATCCGAAAAACCGAAGAGATCAAGGAGACCTTGATCGGTACGGTCACGGCCATGAGTCGGGCAATGGAAGCACGCGACCCCTATACAGCGGGACACCAACAGCGGGTTGCGACGATTGCCTATGCCATCGCTGTTGAGATTGGCCTGGATGAGAGCCGGATTGAGGGCCTGAAGCTTGGGGCCAGCATTCACGACATTGGCAAATTGGCCATCCCGACTGAGATGCTGGTCAAACCCACCCAACTGACCCAGCTGGAATACAGCGTTCTCCAAACCCACGTAGAAGCCGGAGCCAATATCCTTAAGGATGTCAAATTTCCCTGGCCGGTTCTCGATATCATTTTGCAGCACCATGAAAGGCTGAATGGTTCTGGATATCCCCACGGTTTGAAAGCAGAAGAGATCTGTCTGGAGGGCCGCATCCTGGCCGTGGCCGATGTCTTCGAGGCCATGTCCGCCCACCGCCCCTACCGACCATCACTGGGTATCGCTAAAGCCATGGCTGAACTGGATCAAAATCGCGTCAAACTCTATGACCCTGTGGTGGTGGATGCGCTCAAGCGATTAATTGAAAATGATCCGGATCGGTTTAGTCCTGATGCCTCTGTTGTCTAGTGCCGAATTCACCGGTTCGGTCACGGCAACCACCCGTGGAGAGTGGTTGCCTTCCGTTTTTTCTTTTGGCTTCAGACGGCTTCACCCAAGGCACTGGTGCGATAAGCCACCAGATCCTCGATGCTCAACACCGGCATCTGATGTCGTTCTGCGAAAGCCACAATCTCAGGCAGGCGTGCCATGGAACCATCGACATTGGTCAGCTCGCAGAGCACACCAGCAGGCCGAAGTCCGGCAAGGCGCATCAAATCCACCGTACCTTCGGTATGACCCCGGCGACTGAGCACACCGCCCGGCTGTGCCCGTAGCGGAAAGACATGACCGGGCCGAGCCAGTTGATCTGGTTGGCAATCAGCGGCGATGGCCGTTCGGATGGTGGTGACCCGGTCTGCGGCGGAAACCCCGGTGGTCACCCCCTCTTTGGCTTCGATGGATACTGTAAAGGCGGTATTATTCCGGCTGTTGTTGTCCTTCACCATCATGGGTAACTTAAGCTGACGCACTGCCTCATCGGTGAGGCAGAGACAGACGATACCGCTACACTCCCGAATCAACATGGCCATCTGGTCCGGATTGATGCTTTCGGCGGCAAAGATGAGATCACCTTCGTTTTCCCGGTTTTCATCGTCGACCAACAACACACCTCTGCCCTGACGTAGAGCCTCCAGAGCGGTTATCACCCGGGTTGATGACGGCCCAAACCGGGCCAATAAGGAGGGATTTTTCTGAGTCTGATTCATGGATAGTTCCTAAAGTTGAGTCCAGAATCAGGGCGCAAAGAGATAGGCCGGAAAACCGGCAAACAGGCGCACGCAAACCCGCAAGCGGATTCACGCGATGCCCTATTCTCTCTCATCCGGACTGTAACCGTCGGCTCCGGCCTCTCACCGGATCTGCTTGACCCCAGGTCAAAACCTGGGCGCTCGCGGGCTCCTCCATCGAAACGGAGATACCGCCGGTAGGGAATTCCACCCTGCCCTGAGAATAAGTCGATATAGTTAGGCTCTTTCGAGCGGTTTCAAAATACCCTGCAAACCTGGCAGAAAGCAAGTGCCCTTCCAACAGGAATAAAGATGATCAGATGAAAAAGTGGTTTTTCAGTTTGCTGCTGATGCTGGGCAGCTACGCCCTTTTCATTGTTTTTGGATTTTCTCCAGCCCCCAATGTGGTTAAGGCAGAAGCTGGCTATACCGGAACCGGACCTATCCAGATTCATGTCGTCAGCCATGGCTGGCATACGGGTTTTATCATTCCCACAGAGGCACTAGAGGCCAAACTGCCAGCCTTGAAGGCCCGTTTTGGAAACGCACCCATGCTGGAAATCGGCTGGGGCGACAAGGGCTTCTATCAGGCCGAAACCATCACGCTGGGCATCAGTCTGCGGGCCATGTTCTGGCCATCCGAATCGGTCGTTCATGTGGTGGCGGTCACCGATGAGGTCCACGCCTTTTTCCCCCACAGCCAGATCCGGACCCTCAGACTCAGTCAGCGGGGCTTCGCCACTTTGGTCCGTTTTCTGACCAACAGTTTTCACCAAGAGATTGAGGGAGAGATCATGCCGCTACGCAAGGGAATCTACGGTGACAGCCAGTTTTATCAGGGTGTCGGGGACTATTTTTTTCTGAACACTTGCAACAAATGGACAGCAAAAGGGCTCAAAAGCAGTGGACTGGACATCAATCCGACACTGAAACTTTCTGCCAGTGGGGTTATGGACTACCTTGAATCACTGAACCCCTAGGCTTCTCCACGAGGAAAATCCCATGCCCCATTGGTCGCACTACCCTCTCCTGTTACTCATGGCGGTCTCGTTACAATCCTGCTCAGGTACGATCAGAGAGGAGAAGATCCAGCGTAGCTACGATGAGCCCCAGGGCAAAACCAGCTACGGCAAGGCCAGTTACTATGCCTCAAGCTTTAATGGACATCGGACCGCCAGTGGCGAACCTCTCAACAACAGTAAGCTGACGGCTGCTCATCGCCAGCTCCCTTTTGGCACTCAGGTCAAAGTGACCAATAAAAGCAATGGCAAAAGTGTCGTTGTGACCATTAACGACCGTGGCCCCTTTACCCGAGGCCACACCATTGATCTGACCCAGGCCGCCTTTGAGCGCATCGCCCCTTTGCGGCAAGGCGTGGTTTCTGTGGAAATCCAGCGGATCAGTAACTGAATCAGGGAAAGTTAGAGACGCGAAAGGACCTCGCCCTTTTCGGATACAGACTAGGCCGCCTGTCCGGCAATCTGGTCGCTGGTGCGGATGACCCGGTTGTTTTCGTCCACATAGACCAGACTGGGCCTGAAGGTTGCCAGTTCACTCTCATCCAAAGCCGCGTAGGCGCAAATGATGACACGATCACCCGGAGCGGCCCTGTGAGCAGCAGCACCGTTGACGGAGATAATGCGGGAACCCGCTTCGGCTTCAATGGCATAGGTGGTAAAACGTTCGCCATTGGTCACGTTATATAGCTGAATCTGCTCGTAGGGCAGAATGCCCGCCAGATCCATCAGCGCCCGGTCAATGGCGCAGGAACCCTCGTAATCCACTTCGGCGTGGGTCACGCAGGCACGATGGATCTTGCATTTCAGTAGGGTCAGATGCATAGCAGAATTGGATTCAATTAGGGTGAAATTACCTCTATTATCTCTCGAAAAGAATCATTTTCAAAATAGCGGAATCTGGATATCCCCATGAGAAAAATCAGCCTGATATTTTTTATCCTTGGACTCATGACGAGTCTGCCTGCTTTATCACAAGGGCTGGTCGGCACCTACTCCGCCGTCGGTACCAACCCTGGCGGCAGTGGACAATACAAGGGGCGGGTGAAGATCACCCAATCCGAAGGCATCTATTACGTCAGATGGCAGGTCGGCGCAACCTATCGGGGTACCGGCATCCGTACCGGCAATGTCTTATCGGTAGCCTATACCGATGCCAATCGCAAATGGTTTGGCATCGTCTCCTACCAAATCCTGGACGATGGCAATCGGCTACAAGGCCAGTGGTGTGAACACAATGGCCGCCTGCTTGGCACAGAACTCCTGGTGAAACGGCGATGAGTGAGGCCCTGACCCTGGCGCTGGTGCAACGCCCCTGCAGCAGCGATGTTACAGAAAACCGAGCGGCATTAGCGGCAGACATCCGCCACTGTGCTCAACAGGGTGCACAATTGGTGCTGCTGCAAGAGCTGCATAACACGCCCTACTTCTGCCAGGTTGAGGATCCTGACCTGTTCGATCTGGCCGAATCCATCCCCGGCCCCTCCACTGAGTTTTTTGGCCATCTGGCCAAAGCGCTGGGGGTGGTCATTGTCACCTCTCTGTTCGAACGCCGTGCCCCCGGCCTCTACCACAACACCGCCGTGGTGCTGGAGCGCGATGGCAGCATCGCGGGCAGCTATCGCAAAATGCACATCCCCGACGACCCCGGCTTTTACGAGAAATTCTATTTCACCCCCGGAGATCTCGGCTTTCGCCCGATCCCGACCAGCTTGGGCAAGCTGGGGCTTCTGGTCTGCTGGGATCAGTGGTATCCAGAAGCCGCCCGTCTCATGGCCCTGGCCGGGGCTGATCTGCTGCTCTACCCCACCGCCATCGGCTGGGACCCCGGGGATGGGTCAGCCGAACAACAGCGCCAGCTGGACGCCTGGATCACGGTACAGCGCGCCCATGCCATCGCCAACGGCCTGCCCCTGATCAGCGCCAATCGCGTGGGACCGGAGGCCGATCCCAGCGATCAATCTGAGGGTATCTGTTTCTGGGGTCACTCCATGATCTGCGGCCCCCAGGGGGAACTGCTGGCTCAGGCGGGAGAAGAGGCCGAGATTCTCATCGCCGAGATCGATCTCAAACGCTCGGAGCAGGTTCGCCGCATCTGGCCCTTCTTCCGGGATCGACGGATCGATGCCTATGAGGGGTTGTTGCAGCGCTATTGCGATCAGCCCCCTTCGTAGTTGGGCAAAGCGCAGCGTGCCCAACAATTAAGCCATTGTGGGGGCTGGGTCGCACTGCTGCATCCTTCTAAAAACACTCATGCCTGCGCCCGACCGGCAGGACGGGAAACGCAGCTGATGCAATTGATGCACTTCGCTAAAAACGCTCAGCATATCCTGCGGTTCCTATAGTAGGAGCGCCCCGTGGGCGCGATGAGTTTGATGATGCGCCGGGAATATCATGCTTGCAGACGTGGATTTCGCCCCCATGGGGCGCTCCTACTGGCGTTTGTGAGAGGTGGTGGAGAGATGATATCTACAGGACTCGTTCCCATGCTCCGGCGTGGGAACGGATGGCCGAACCCATAGCCCCACTGCCCTTGGTATTGAATCCACTACAGCTCGCCATATATGCTTGCCGACTGGCACACCCTATTTGGAGTCCCCATGAGCCACCCCACTGACCGCTTCAACACCGATGCCCACCAGGAGATGCGCTCCATCATTCAACGGGTGGCCACCGGTCCCGAGCTGAGCAAGAGCATCTCCCGCGAAGAGACCCACAATGCCATGAAGTACATCCTCGACAAGCAGGTGGAGGATGTTCAGGCTGCGGTCTTTTTCATCGCCATGCGGATGAAACGGGAGACCATGGAGGAGTATCTGGGCGCCCTGGATGCCCTGCGTGCCGCCACCCAGACAGTGACCGCCGATGTGGACGAGCTGGTCGATATCGCCGAACCTTATGATGGGTTCAACCGCTCCCTGCCGGTGCTGCCCTTCCTGCCAGCGGTACTGGCAGAGTGTGGCGTTGCCGCCATCACCCAGGGTGTGGATGCGGTGGGTCCCAAATACGGTGTGACCCACCGCCATGTGCTGGCCGCCGCCGGGGTCAATGTCGATCTCAGTCCCCAGCAGGCCGCCGACCGTCTGGCCGATAGCAAGCTGGGCTGGAGCTACATCGACCAGGCCCAGTTCTGCCCCAAACTGCATGATCTGGTACCCCTGCGCACCCTCATCGTCAAACGCCAGCTGCTGACCACCGTCGAGGTCATGTGCAAACCCATCGCCGGACGCACCAAGACCCATATGATGACCGGCTATGTCCACAAGCCCTACCCGCCCATCTACGCCCAGCTCGCCCGCCATGTGGGCTACGACTCCGCCCTGCTGGTGCGGGGCGTGGAAGGGGGCGTCATGCCCTCCCTGCGACAGGAAGGCAAATACTTCTACTACCACCATCGGGATGAGGAACAGGGTGTCGACATCAACCCCGCCGACCTGGGCATCAACCAGCCCATCCGCGCCGTCCCCCTGCCCGAGGATCTGCCCACCACCACCCGGCCTGGTGATGAGATCGCCATCAGCCTCGACATGCCCGCCACGGCTCGTGCCGCCGCCAAAATTGGTTTAGCCGCCCTCAAGGGCGAGAAAGGCCCGGCCTACGACGGCCTGGTCTACACCGGCGCGCTGGTGTTACAGCATGTCGGCAAAGCCAAGGATCTCAGCGACGCCGCCCAGCAGATCCGCCAAGTGCTGGACGCCGGCAAGGCCGCCGAGCGGATTCGATAAGGTGAGCCTGACCGAAATCGCCCGGGTCGGCGAGCTGGCCGACAACCAGATGAAACGGGTCGAGGTCGATGGCCGGAAGCTGCTGCTCTGCTTCAGCCAGGACCAGTACTTCCTGGTGGACGAGATGTGCAGCCACGAGGACTACTCCCTCTACCTCGGCTGTGTCCGTGAAGGCCGGATCAAATGCTCCCTGCATGGCAGCTGGTTCGATCTGGCCAGTGGAAAGGCCCAGGCAGAACCGGCCCATGAGCCGATCCGGACCCACAAGGTTCAGGTCGAAGCGGGTCGTATTCTGGCCAGTCTCTGAACGCCGGGTTACCATTTGGCTCTTTACCTGGCCCACGGCCCTTCATGCTAGACGTTCAACATCTCTCCTGTGTCCGCGGTGACCGCCGCCTCTTTCGTGACATCGGCTTCCAGCTGATGCCGGGGGAGTTGCTCTATCTCCAGGGCCACAACGGCAGTGGCAAGACCACTCTGCTTCGGACGCTCTGTGGCCTGGTACTGCCCGAAGAGGGTGAGGTGCGCTGGCAGGGGGAGAATATCCGTGAGCTGCGCGAGACTTTTACCCGTGAGCTGCTCTATCTCGGGCACAAGAACGGCATCAAAGATGAACTGACCGGGCTGGAAAACCTGCAAACACTGGCGGCGCTGGACGGCTTTCCCATCGACGAACAAAATGCCTGGAATGCCCTGGAGCGCATTGGCCTGCAAGGCCACGAGGACCTGCCGACCAAGGTGCTGTCACAGGGGCAGAAACGCCGGGTGGCCCTGGGCAGACTGCTGGTCAACCAGTCCAAACTCTGGATACTGGATGAGCCCTTTACCGCCCTGGATCAGGCCGCAGTGCGGCTGTTACAGGAGGTGGTCAGCGCCCATCTCGACCAGGGCGGTTTGGCCGTACTCACCACCCATCAGGAGGTGCCCCTCACTTCGGGCCGGGCCAAACACCTCAAGCTGGGCTGGAAAACTGATGTTTAGGGCCTTCTTCTGCATCCTCCGCCGCGATCTGCTGCTGGCCCTGCGCCGCCGTACCGATGTACTGACCACACTGTTTTTCTTCATCATCGTCCTCAGCCTCTTTCCCCTGGGCCTGAGCGCCGACAAAGAGACCCTGCGCCGCATCGCGCCGGGCGTGGTCTGGGTCGCTGCCCTGCTGGCCTCCATGCTGGCACTGGAACGTCTCTTTGCCGACGATTTTCTCGATGGCAGCCTGGAACAACTGCTGCTCACTCCCCAGCCACCAACCCTGCTGGTTCTGGGGAAAATCAGTGCTCACTGGCTGCTGACCGGCCTGCCTCTGGTGCTCATCGCCCCTCTGGCCGGACTCCAATATCACCTGCAAACCGGCGCCATTGGCGTCATGATGCTGTCACTGCTGCTGGCCACACCGGTGCTGAGTCTGGTCGGTGCCATTGGCGCCGCCCTGACTTTGGGGGTGCGTGGCGGGGGGATTCTCATTTCCCTTCTCATCCTACCCCTGTATATTCCTGTGCTGGTCTATGGTGCCGGGGCAGTGACTGCCGCCATAGCGACGGATGTACCGGTCATGCCCTATCTGCAACTGCTGGCGGCCTTTCTGATCCTGGCGCTGGCGCTGGCCCCCTGGGCGACGGCCGCTGCACTCAAGATCTCTGTTGAATGAAACCTATGCGTATCAACTGGTTCAAATATTCCGCCCCCGCCACCTTTTACCCCCTGGCGGGCAAGTTTATCCCCTGGTTTTGGGGGAGTACCCTGCTGTTGATCGGCTTTGGCCTCTACTGGGGATTCTTTCAGACGCCCCATATCCTCTCCGATCAAAAGCAGTATTACCGCATCATCTTCCCCCATGTGGGTGCCGCCTGGATGTCCATGTGGCTCTATGTGATGCTGGCCTGCTGGGCCATGGCCGGGCTGGTCTTTCGTACCCGGCTTTCATTCATGATGGCCCAGGCCATCGCACCCACCGGTGCCATCATGACAATCATCGCTCTCGTCACCGGTGCCTTCTGGGGCAAGACCAGTTGGGGCACCTGGTGGGACTGGGATCCGCGCATGACCTCAGAGCTGATTCTGTTGTTCCTCTATATCGGTTACATGGCACTGCACTCTGCCATTGACGACACCCGCCGCGCCGACCGGGCCTCGGCAGTGCTCTCTCTGGTGGGGGTGGTCATGGTGCCGATCATCTACTGGTCGGTAAACTGCCCCGATCCTACGCAGTGCACGGCCCTGCACCAGCAGTCGGGCATGGGCAAAGTCGAGGGCAACATCCTCTTGGCCATGCTGATCACTGCCCTGGGTTTCTGGAGCTACACCTTTGCCACCATTTTCATGCGGGTACGCCGCATCATCCTGGAACGGGAACGCAACACCGCCTGGGTACGGGAACTGCCGGAGATTGCCTCATGAGCCTGTCTGAATTCTTCTATGCCGGTGGTTACGGCTTTTATCTCTGGACCGCTTTCGGCATCACCGCCCTCCTGATGGTTGGGGAGACCCTCACATTGAACCAAGGGCGCAAAAACAGTATCAAACGCCTGAAACGACTCATTCGACTGGAAAAATCATGAAACCGAGACAAAAACGCCTCGTCTTCGCCACTATCGCCCTGGTGGGCGTTGCGGGAGCTGCCTTCCTCATCACCCAGGCCCTGCGCAACAACATCGCCTACTCCTTTGGCCCCTCTCAGGTAGCCTCCGGCGAAGCGCCCAAGGATCAGCTCTTCCGGCTGGCAGGCATGGTCAAAAAGGAGAGTCTGAAACGCGCCACCGAAGGCCTGACCGTGGAGTTTGTCGTCACAGACACCGCCACTGATGTGCCCGTGCGCTACGAAGGTATCCTGCCCGATCTGTTCAAAGAGGGGCAAGGCACTGTGGCCAAGGGCCAACTGGATGCCAATGGCGTCTTCCTGGCGAAAGAGGTGCTGGCCAAGCACGATGAGTCCTACATGCCACCAGAGGCGGCAGATGCCATGAAAAAGGGTAAGGCGCAAAAGTTGAGTCTGGAAGAGGTTCGCAAAACCACCAGCAGCGTGCAGTAAAGAGCCGGGGTGATGCTTAACCAACCCTACTCCATTCAGCCATTTGCCCAGGCAAGCTTCTGGCTCGCCCTGCTGGCAGGCACCTGGCTGGCTCTGACCCCAACGCCACCGGACATTACCCCCGTGCTCAGCAGCGACAAGGTACGCCACGCCCTCGCCTTCGCCCTGCTCTTGCTGTTTGCCCGTAAAGGCTGGCCCCAACTTCCTCTGTGGCTGGGACTTTTTCTCCCCCTGCTGGGCTATGGCGTTTTCATCGAGATTCTTCAACACCAGATGCCGCCCCGTACCTTTGAGTGGCTGGATATCACAGCCGATGGCATAGGGCTGTTCTGTGCTGCGCTATTGCCCAGCTCATTTTTATCAAAGCCTGGGTACCTTAAAAAAAACAGATGACTCGTGCGAAAAAGTCTATATTCAACTCTATTGGTTGTCAGAACCTTGTACTAAAATGACCCTATAAAATAATTTTGACGCCCATTGTTATGGGCCATTTAACCTGGCCCCTATGTCATAAGACACAAATTCATAGCTGGCCGACACTGGCCATAGCTATCCGTATGCCGATACAACGGAATTTTTAGAAAAATAACAGAGGGATACTATTAGAAATAATCTTTTTTAAAATCTGTCTTTATTACAACAATATATTTATTTAGGTAGGAGTGAAAATATGTCAGAAATTGACAAAAAAATGGCTTTGGATAAGTTGCGAAAGGCGAAAGGCGCCCATATTAAATGGCGCGCCTATGCCCAGGCCTTGGTGTCAGGCGTTCCTGTCAGTGACGACAAAATCCCCGTGGAACACACAGATTGTGCCTTTGGCCAATGGTACCATGGAGAAGGCAAACAAAAACTGGGCCATCTTGCCTCATACGAAGGTATCCATACCCCTCACGAAATGCTACATGAGATTTATAAACGGATTTTCACGGTGGTTCATACCAAAGACAGAGGTGGTTTAAGAGCCCTTTTCTCATCACGTGCCAGTCGTGAAAATGCACGCATGACGCTTGCCAGGCAGTATATGGATGAACTGGTAGGCGTCTCTGAGACCCTACTACGGGCACTGGATATCCTTGAGCAGGAAATTCGTGAAGCAGAAGATTCATAACGTTGATTAGGTCATTCCCAGGGACGGGAAATCAGCCACCAAACCAACCCTTATTAACCCGATAACATCACACCATACATTAGCTATAATAGTATATATAAAAAATTATAGATTACCCTATTCAAAATCAATCTCAGCAATCGGAGTATCTGCAAACCGGGTCCCCCGATAGACCTCTTGGATCCTGAATATCACCCATTGGGTAATCTGTGGCTGATTCAACCTCAGCATCTGTTTGCCCGGCTGGTCCGCTAATCTCACCGGCAATGATGAAGTGTTTGAAAACCCGATACTGAGGGCTTTCAATCGGTTGTTTTTCTTACCTTTGTACTCCCCGTTGATGGCGATCGCCTGGATGCGAACAGGTCGCGAAAACTGCACTTTTATCCAATCGCCTATGCCATGCCCTTTGCTACCCTCAACCCAGGCCGTCTTTGGATCTCCATCCATGGCATTGGATGGCCCGTAGGCGTAAGCCTTTCCCCGGCGATCCCTCTGCGAAGCGAGATGGGAAGAGGCCGTAATGGATGCCACCAGGGATCGGTCATAGGCCATGGTGCCAGAGCTCGGCGGCACACTGACTGGCGAGGGGGCACTTGGTGCAGGACCGGGCTTTGGCGCCAGTTTGTTTCGGGCCACCTCAATTTTGATCCTTGCCAGCTCAACAAAATGGCCTTGCGGATAGCGACCTAAATAGGCCTGATACAAACTGGGATTGTCACTGTCTTTGATCGATTCCCAATACAGCATTTCGGGATTCAAACCATCTGGGAGAGTGGCAGGATCAGGGGCTGATTGCTGAACCTGACGCTCTTTCGGCACAAAGGCAAAGGGGTGCAACAGGACACCCTCCTTCCAGGGATACTGTGCCCGCCCACTCTCCTGATAAACCTGCTTCACTATCTCGGAAAAGGCATTTTCCACATTCATGCCAGGTCTGCGAATGGCCTGACGCAGATATTTGGTAAACAGACCGTTATGGCCCTCGGGATTATCGCTGGCGGTCTGGCCAGGTTTGGCCGCATAAAGGATAAGGGTACTCTCCGGAGCCTCAACCCGCGCCAGCCCTTTGCCCCCCATACCTCGGGTAGAGGCAAAGGGGTTGTCCCGACAGGCATCCAGCACGACCAGATTGATGCTATCCGCCCCCCGCCCCCCCATACGACTCAAGGCATCATTGAGCGCATAGGCCTCGTACTTGATGCGGCTTTTACGTTTCAACCGGGCATCAATGGGCACCAGATAGTTCTCCCCGTCCACCTGTACGCCATGACCCGAGTAATAGAGCACACCGACCCCGCCCTGTTCATGCAACCGGGTAACGAATTTATCCATGGCATCAATCAGGTGATCCAGATCGGCATCGTAGATTTCGCTGACTTGGAATCCGGTAGCCCGCAGCTCATTGGCAATATCACGGGCATCGTTCAGCGTGTTCACCAACGGGTTGGCGTAACGATAAGCGGCATTGCCAATCACCAAGGCCTGGCGATGCTGCGCCGCTTGAGCTGTCATACCGAAGGCTGGCAACAACGAAAGCAGGATGAGGATGAGATGACGCAAAAGCGGCCCCAAACGGCAAAGTCCCTGACAGCCATTATGGCGCATTTTCATCCGCCGGATACGGCGAAAATCACCTGTTATCGTACTTCAAAATCAAAATAGGTTCGGGGATAGGGCTCATTGTTCAACGTGAAATGCCACCACTCCTGGGCAAAGGGTTTAAAACCTGCTTTGATCATCTGATCGCGCAACAGCTTGCGATGGGCCTTTTGTTTCGGGCTGATGCGTTTGCTTCGATACCAGGAAACCGGGCCAAAAAAATCAAAGGTTGAGCCCATATCCAACATCTTGCCCGAACGCAAATCCACCAGGGTCAGATCCACCGTACTGCCTCGTGAATGGCTGGAACGCCTGGCAATGTAACCCTGGCTGAACAGGGCCTTTTTGGTGAAATCCGGATAGTAGTCTGCCTTGTTTGCCCGATCCTTTGGGTCCTGTGACCAGCGATAAAAATGGGTCACTGCCCGCCTGGGCCGGTAGGCATCAAAGATTCGCAACCCCAAGCCTTTGGATTGAAGCGCCGATTGTACCCGGGCCAATGCTATGGCCGCAGGTCTGGAGAGGATGGCGCGATTGGCTGAATAACCATCGATGCGCCGTCCCACAAAGTTATCGCGACCAAAGTAGACCAGTTGCACCTTAATAGTAGGTGCCACCTCATCGAGATAGACAAAACCTTCAGGCAGTGAACCCGCCGACAGCGTACTCATTGAGAAAAAAAACAGCAGTAGAAAGGAAAAAACGGATTGAATCCAGCCGGATGGCCTCCTGTTGTTACGGGCACTTTGTCTGACCATCACGCTGAATCCAAAGGAATGACAAAACTATTTTTTCAGCCCCCAGTCCAGCAACGCCATCACCCGTTCACAGGACGCTTTTTCCTGAATCAAACCCACCAGATGCGGGTCCTGACTGACCGCCTGCCATTGATTCAACAGCCTGTCTCCCACCTGCTCTACCCCTTGAGGCGTTCCTGCGCCCTGCTCCCTGCAGGCCTGACTAAAGGCTGCAACCGACCAGAAACCGGATAAATCGGCCAAACGTCGCCTTTCTGCGCAGGCCTGATCTGTCGGATCACATTCCACGCTGTGGACCGATAAGTAGGCCAGACTTTGCTGCCAGGATTCCCCCGACACGCCCAAGACCAAGAGGCCACGTTTAACCCCCCGACGAAAGGCGACCTGCTCCTGAGACAACGGTTTTTGCATAAGACCAGGCCAAATATCCAGCCCTTTGCTCTGGACCTCTACCCGCCATGGCCATGACACCAGAGATAGCCCTTTAGCAGATTGGCCATACAGGGCATCAATGGATTCGCCCAGATCCGGGTTCGTTCCCTGAGGCAGAAGCAACACCGCCACCAAGAGCATCATGGCACCGGCCAACCCTCCGATCACCTGAGGCCGCATGAGACTTTGCCACCAGTTAAGCAGCATGGTCTGACGCTGTACCGGTTTCGTCTTTTGCTCGCCCAGTGCGGCTGCATCCAGAACCGGGAACTCCGCCTCGGCCTTCTCCAGCGCAACCAGTTGCTCCTGTAAAGCGGCATCCTGTGCCAGCCAGGAAAGCACCTCCCGATGCCTGGCCTGAGACAACCGACCCTGGCGCCATTGATCCAGAGTGAACAAGTCAGGTCGTTCGCCTGCCCCAACGTCCTTCTGACTGACCAGCAGCGCCAGTGCCAGCTTGATCCGCTCGACATCTGAGGTGCATTCAGAAGAAAACATCAGTCTGAGTATCCCGGTTTCATCATATGAATAACGGATCGCTTTTCGAGAAAGAACATCAGGCCGCCTTCTCTTCGTCTGGCAACAGATCCTCCAGAGACAGGCCCGCCGCCCGAATCCATTGCCCCAGCTTCTCCAGTGCCTGTTGGCGACGATAGCGAACCTGACGCACGCTGAGCCCACCCAAAAGCTCGCCCATGCGCTCTTCTGTCAAATCACCCGCCAGGGTCGCCTGCAGAATAAAACGTTGCTCATCATCCAAAGCCAATGCGTTTTCTTGGCCCGACTGCAGACCCTGCATCCGTGACATCAGTCCTTGGGCACTGGAAAAATCCGCGCTGGACTGCAGAAACAAACGGGCCTGAATCGCCAACCCCTGTTCCCGCATCAACTGTTGTTCCGGTGTGTGCCCTGAGGAAATATCCAGGGGTTTACCACGCTCGTCTTCCAGCGGCTGTTCCCGACGGCCAGCACCATCGCACTCCCTGCGTCGATCCATTTCGTCCAACACCGCCCTGAGTTTATGCTCCTCAACGCTGTCCTGATCGCTATCCGCCTGAATCTGCACCAACACCTCACGGCGACCCAATCCTTCAAGACAATAGAGGGCATACAGCCAAAGCCCCAGCTTTCCAAAAGCCTTGAGCCAGGCGCGGGGTTCGGGACGACCACTGCGCTGACGGTGCAGGTCGATCATGGCATTGTTGAAAGCGGTCATGATGTAGGCAGACGAGAGGGACAGCCCGGCATCAGCAGACTTTTGCCTGCGGTCCAGAGAGAGTGCCAACTGCTGGCGGGCATCTTCCATCAGCTGAACGGCATCGGTCATCTGCCCATACCGGGTCGCGGCCAGCCGGGTCAGGATGGCTGTCCAGCGAGGGCCATAGAGCGCTTTCACCCAGTCAATTTGTCCCGCCATGCGGATGTCCTAATTCCGTAAGGATGTGAGGGACACTAGCAGATTGGTGATATGCTGGCAAAGGCTTCGCACTTGACGTCCACAAGATGCCTCGACGCCTGACTGTGACCGACACTGATGATCAAAAAATATCCTAGCCTACTGATTCTTTTGCTTGCCCTGCTGGGCAGCTATCTGGGCCAACTCTCGCCCATGATGCGCCAGTTGGATAATCTGCAATACGATTTTTACCATCGGTTGGCAGACACCAAACGGGCAGCGGCCCACAGCGTTTTGATCGCCCTTGACCCCACTCAGCAACAGGAAACCGCCCTGCCTTTACTGTTCAGAGGTGCCAAATACGCCGAGCTGATCGCCAAACTGCGTGAGTTGGATGCCGCCGCCATCGGGCTGGACTTTCTGCCCACGCTCAGTGCCGCCTCAGGCCTGGAAGCCTTGAAACTGGATGATGCAAACGCCTGCCCACAACCTGCCTGTGACCCTGTGAGCAAAGCAGCCGCACGCTTTGACAAACCCTTTCAAGAAGAACTGCTCAAAGGCGGCATCGTGATGCCCAGCCTGTTGGTGACGGACAACCAGGGCCAGACCAAAACCCAAGTGCCCCATGCCGATTACCTCTTTCCCCTGCTCGTGAGCGATGAAGAGGGCCTGGGGCCAAGTAACCTCCATGCCGACCCGGATGGGCTGATTCGAACCTTTGTCATCAACTTCCATGCGATGGAGGAGAAACCCCAGTACGCCTTTGCTCCCCTGATAGCGAAAAAGGCGGGGGCTGTTTTCTCGGCCTCTGATCCCATACGCCCCATTGGCTATATCGGCCCACAGGGGGTCATTCCCCGAATCACGCCGGAACAGCTCCTGTCCGCAGAACCCAGCGGTCCCCTGCATGCGGCCATCCGAGGAAAGGTCGCCATCATCGCCGCCGACCACCCCGGCAATCAGGACCTGCACAAAACCCCCTATGGCGAGATGAATGGGGCTGAAATCCAGGCCCAGATCATCGAAACCCTGCTCAGCGGCCAATACCCGAAACCGGCATCTCTCTGGATGAATCTGGCTCTCAGCTTTGGCTTTCTCATCATCGGCCTGACCCTGTTTCTGCGCCTCTCGCCCTGGCACGGCTTACTGCTGTTGCCGCTGTTCCTTCTGTTGATCAGCGGTTTTGCCTATGCTGCCTTCCTCCAGGAGACGCGTTTCACTCCCACCCTGCCCCAACTCGGGATCAGTCTGGCCTTTCTCGCCACCATCGCCCTGCGCTTCAGTCGCGAAGAGCGGAAACGCCAACACACCTACCGCCTGTTGACGCGCTATGTTTCTGAGCCCGTTGCCCGGCGCATCGCCAAAGGCAATCAACTGCCCCATCTGGGGGGAGAGTCTGTCGAAGCCACCATTCTGTTCTCGGACATCCGTGGTTTCACCACGCTATCGGAAAAGCTGACACCTGAAGAGATCGTCGAAGTGTTGAACCACTATTTCGATGACATCTGTAGCATCATCATTCGCAACAGTGGTGCCATTGACAAATTCATTGGCGATGCGGTCATGGCCATCTTCGGCGCACCTGATCCCTCACCGGATCACGCCCAGCGGGCATTGCAAACCGCAGCAGCCATGATCCAGCGGGCCGAAGCCTTCGATGACTGGCTGCAGCAGCGATTTATCGGTCGCGGGTTGGCGCCGTTTCGTATCGGCGTTGGCCTGCACACCGGGTCGGTCATCGCCGGCAACATTGGCGCCAACATGCGCATGGACTACACGGTGATTGGGGATGCGGTCAATGTCGCCTCCCGCCTGGAGGGACAGTGCAAAACTCTGGGTTGGCCCATCGTAGCCAGCCGGGATACCTTGGTGGCGGCCGGTCAAAGCGATATGATCCAGGAGTGGCGTGAATTACAGGTCAAGGGTCGGCTTCAATCCGTCGAAGTCGGCAAATGGCCCTCAGGAGGAAACCCGACATGAGGATGTTCAGGAAGCTGGGATACGGGCTCTCGATTCTGCTATGGACCATAAACAGCAATGCGCTTTGGGCGGCGGAAACGGCCAGGCCCACCAGCATGCTCATCCTTTCCGAAGGCGCCGTCGAGGTCAAAAACCTTCTGGCCACACCCTCCTCACCCCGTCCTCTGGACAAATGGCCAGCCGGCATCGATATCAACCTTTCCCCCCAGGCCTCGGTGCGTCTGGTCTATCTGAACAGCGGCACGTTGGAGACCTGGCAGGGCCCAGCGCATTTCACTACCGGTGAGAACCAGAGCATCCCTCATCAGGGTGAGCCTGAGATCCGTCAAGTGCCCAGTGGGGCCATGGTGCATTTTGGCCGACTCAATCCCGATATCCTCGCCACCAATATCCAGCGCGGCGGACTCACGATGGCAAAAAGTGCCGACTTCTTGCTGCCGAAAGCTATCAGTAAGGAGGCTCTAGAAACCTACGCAACAATGAAAGAACAACTGCCCCAGAGCCTGGCCCCCGAGCTTTACTGGCTGAGCGTACTGCATGAAGCAGGGGAAACAGAGCGTTTTCGAGCCCATCTGCAACGAACCCTGCAGGCGTATCCGCAGTGGGCGCAACAGCTGAGAGCCCTCAAACTCAAATAGCCGATCTCTTTGGAAATCCGGGTCCCATGAAACCGTTCTCCCTGCTCCCGATCCTCTGCTTCATGCTGATCTCCTTTCAGACCAACGCAGCCCCCCAGCGCCTCGCGCTCATCATCGGCAATGCCCAATACGAGGGAGAACCCAGCTTAGAGAATACCCTCAACGACGCGCGGGACATGACAACCATGCTCCGCCACCTGGGATTTCAAATCCAAGAGCTGGAAAATCTGGATGCCCGCCACATGCGGCGGGAAATCAATGACTTCCTCGACCAGACCAAAGGAAGCCAGGATATTGCCATTCTCTATTTTTCCGGCCACGCGGTGCAGGACAGTAACCGATCCAATTATCTGTTACCGGTGGATGCACAGATCAAGAGAGAGGCCCACATCCGTGCAGACGGGATTTCCGTTGATCGCATTCTGGATCAATTTTCTCAGCGCCCGGATGGCGCCATCAGCCTCCTTGTCCTGGATGCCTGCCGCAACCACCCCTTTGCCACCCACACCCGGGGCTCATCCCGCGGACTGGCCCGCCTGGGCACCCCTCCCGGAGGCACCCTGGTACTCTACGCCGCCAGCCCGGGACAAACCGCAGATGACAACCCCAACGAACACAACGGCCTCTTCACCAAACACCTGTTGCAACAGCTGCCTAAGGCTGGACAGGATATCGAAGATGCCTTCGAACAGGTTGCCTTATCCGTCAAACAGGCCAGCGGTAACCAGCAGATACCCTACAAAGAGGGCAATCTTCTGGGAAAACACTATCTGGCTGCCGGACCTGAGCCAGCCGAGGCAAAGCCCCAGCCCACTCAACCCAATACCTTTTTGGTAGAACAGACCTTTTGGCAGGATTCAAAGTCCTGCGGCACCCAGGCCTGCCTGCAATCCTACCTCTCCAGCTATCCCCAGGGGCAGTTTGCCGGCCTGGCCCGGGCCATGATCGCCAGCATGCAGCAACCGACCAACCCACAGAGCAGCAGCAAAGGCGATTGGTCTTTTCAGGAAAATCCAAACCCAGGGGAAAACGAGTTTCTCTTTCCTGACTCCGACCGACGCCTGCTCGGTCCGGCAGACATTTCCGGCCTCAGCAAGCAACAACTCTGGCAGGCCAGAAATGAGATATTTGCCCGCAAAGGCCATACCTTCACCACCCCGAAGGTGCGTGCCTTTTTCCGCAGGATGTCCTATTACCGGCCAAGAGAAGGCTCGGTAAATCTGTCCCAGATTGAAAGAATGAACGTCAGCTTTCTGCGCAAAGCCGAACATGACCGGATTCAGGCTTCTGAAAACAACGCAGCCCTCTATTTTCAGGTGGTGGGTCTCGATCCCAATGGCGATGGTTTTCTCAGCATTCGTTCTTGTCAATCCTCCAGGTGTGCCGAAATCGGACGGCTCTACAACGGCTGTATCGTCCTGGCCACCTCATCCCATTCAAATTGGATCCCCATAACGGCAGAACACTGTGGATCCAATCGATTCAACATTCAGGGATATGTGTTTCGGCAATATCTGAAACCGGTCTATGAATAGCGGTAACGGGCACTACCTGAATCAACCACCCAAAATCACCTCATAGGCCTTGCGCAACAGTGCCAGTTCGATGGCGGGCAGATCGCGGGCCTGGGTCAGATCGATAAACCGGGCACCGGCCTGTTCGGCTGCGTCGAAGGGCGGATCCATCGTCGTAAAGGCGGCGAGAATGATGGGGATACTGCCACCTGGCACCTCGACCTGATGCTGAAATTCGGCATCGGCTTTCAAACTGCCAGCGGGCAAATCCAGCTGCTGCTCCAAAGCCTGCAAAACCGCCGTGGGATGCAAGGCGGTCCCGTCACCCTGCCCCTCCACCAGCTGAGACAACGTCGGTAGCGAGTTAGGGGCACAAACGCTGTCATAGCCATAACGCAAAAAACGGGTGCGTGCACTGGTGGATTGCTTGTGATAAAGAATGACGCGGTAGTCCATGACGCTCACTGCGGTAGCGGCAGCAACTTGAGCTCTGCCTTGAGGTCACCATCCTTGCCCCAGACATTGACGCCCTCGATGAACCACCCCTTGCGTGAGGGGTGCGTCTGGGCGACATCCTGCTCGGCCATGAAGCTGCCATCGGGGTGGAACAGCAGCAACCCTTTTTTCCAGCCCATGACATCCAGCCAGTCCCCGGCCAGACTGCATTGACCGCTGAAGGTATCGCGTTCCAGGCGAAATTGGGCAGTATCGGCGTCCATCAGCCCTGCTGCCAGCCCCACGGCCTCAACCTCTTCCCGCATACGGGCAACGATCTCTTGAGCCAATGTGCTGTACCTCTCCACCTCAACCGCCAATGTCTGGGCCTCCATGCCCTCTGGCATCTCCCCGGGCATCACCCCCAGAACTCCTTATCCACCTTGAGGCGTTCCACCGGCCGGTCATTGAGCAGATGCTCATCGATGATATGGGCCACATCCTCCTTGCTGACACCACCGTACATGACGCCTTCCGGGTAGACCAGCACCGACGGCCCTTCGCTACAGGGGCCAAGACAGCCGGTGGTGGTGATCTGTACCTTATCGAACAGCTGCTGTTGCTGATGCTGCCAGAAGAACTCCTCAGCCACCTCGGCACACTGTTTTTGTGAACAGGAGGGGCGGGGATGTCCCTGTGGGCGGCTCTGCATACAGAGAAAAACGTGTTTTTCCGGTTTAGCCATGGTGGTTCCCCTTAGGATGGCAGTGCCTGGGCTGCATGGGTAAAGCATTTCTTGGGACAGATGCGGGCACAGGAGCCGCAACCGATGCAATCCGCCGCGTTCTTCAGGCTCATGACCATGGCGGTGTCATCGGAGAAACCCTCATCATCATCGCCGTAATCGTCATCATCATAATCATCATCCGCTTCCAGGCCTGCCACTGAATCCCGTTCGACCAGATCGAACACGGAGCGCGAACAGACCTTGAAGCAGCGGCCACAGCCGATGCAGTTGTTCTGGTTGATCGCCATTACAAATTCGGGGGTGTACTCTTCTCCCCCACGGGTATAGCCACTGATCATGGTCACGCGGAACCTCCTGCTGCTAGATATTCTGCTTGTGCCTTTGCCCAGGCCTGACAAGCGTCGTAGGTCGCCTGGG
The DNA here is from genome assembly GCA_050292235.1 of Sedimenticolaceae bacterium. GTDB lineage: Bacteria > Pseudomonadota > Gammaproteobacteria > Chromatiales > Chromatiaceae > JBNKLG01. The sequence continues at coordinate 38,928 of JBNKLG010000012.1, forward strand.
CGACGGCGGGTATCTCTTCATAGGCGGCAGGCAGACGATCTTCCACCAGATCGTGCAGCTCGCCAGCCCGTTCGGTGGCGATACGCTTGGCCTTTTTCACGGCCTTGTTCATCGCCTTCAACTCTTCTTCGGTCATCTCAATGCCTCACTACATGCCAGCGACTTTGGGGTGCAGGCCGATGATCTCCAGCGCCACCGACAACAGCTTGTCGGCCTCGTCCTTCATCTTCGACAGAGTGGGGAAGCCAAAGCGGTGGACATCGCGCAGGGTGCGATCCATCACCACCAGCTTGCCGACGGTGATCAGCGCCCGGCCAAAGCCCTCATGGGTCAGGTTCAATAGGGGCACAGCCATGAGGCCGCACTCCTTCTCGATCAGGGCGGAGATGGCGTTATAGAAGGCCTTGACCCGTGCCATGACGATCTCGTCGGGATCGCCCACCACGGGGATCTCCCGCTTCATCTCCTTGGTCAGGACAAAGGGTTCCAGGATCTTGTGGGTCGGCCAGTTATCGAAGGTACCGTAGGTGTCCACGGCCCGCATCTGGCGCACCATCTCTTTGGCAAAATCGGTCTCCAGGACCGGATCGTCGCTGCTGATAGTCTCTTCGCTCATCTCATCTCTCTCTTTTCTGGCAAGTGAAACTCATTCGTCCCAGCCCTCCGCCTCCATCTGGTCGAAGCGGCTGGGGTCGGCGGGCAGGGTGCTGGCGATGGCCTTGGCCAGCCAGGCGCTGGGGCCTTGGCGCAGCTCCTCCTGCAGGGCGGTCAGCAGCTCGGCGATGGGCGCATCGGCCGAGACCTTGACCGGCTGGATATTCTTCGCCTTGAGCTGGCGAATGGCCGAGGCACCCACGGCCTGACTGTAGACCGCGATGCAGCCATCCAGGGCGCTGATCTTGTCCGCCAGTTTGTCCTCGTTGCCGTCCATGTCCAGGGCACCGAACTCGACCGCCTCCAGAAAACAGGCGTTCTCCTGATCCACCGCATAGAGGGCAAAGGACTTGGCCGCGCCAAAATGCTGGTTGACCGCCTTCATGTCTGTGGTGGCAAAGGCCACCTTCAGGGCTGTCGACATCCAGGGTGCCTCAGTGTTGCAGCCCACCAGCTGCAGCCGCCGTTGCAAACTCATGGCGTTCGGCCTCCGTCTTTTGTGCGTAAATCGAGTGGTAAGGGTGAATCTCACCCTTCTCCAGGGTCAGAAGCAGATTGGCCAGATCGAACAGGGTCTGGCGGGTACCACGATAGCCGATGCCCACCTTCTGATAGCCACCCAGCACGTCGTATTGGGGGAACCCAGCCCGATAGAGGGGTATCCCTAAGCGCTTGGCACTCTCCACCCCGTGGGAGTTGGCAATCAGCAGCTCAGCACCGGACTCGGTGGCCATCTGCTCCAGATCCTCCAGATCGCCGATCTTCACCTGACGAACCGGCAGCTCATGCAGCACCGGCGCATTGACTGGCGCTACCGCCGCAACCACCTCGGCACCCAGGCCCGCCAGCATCTCAGTGTAGGCCGCCAGCAGATCGGGGTCGGCAGCGATGGCGATGCGCGACATGCCAAGCATGAAATGGCCATCGAGCATGGCATCCTGCAACTGCGCCCGCTGGCGCTCCAGCTTCTCTGGAACATCCTCGCCCGAGAGCTGATGCAGGCACTGCACCAGGGCATCGACGGCCTCCAGCCCCATGAGGTGATCAAACCGATAATCAGGCACCCCGGTGCGCGCCTTCAGCACATCGGCAGGGCCGTGCAGGGAGCGGCCTATCACCAGGGTGGCCAAGGCATCGCCCAAGGTCTCCAGCTCAGAGACCGCAGTGCCGCCGATGGTCAGGGGCGAGAAATCCTCCGCCGCCAGATGGCCATCGAGGGAGTCCGACAGATCCGGCAGCAGCAGTGGACGCAGGCCAAAGGCCTCGATCATCTCTTTGAGTTCTTCCAGATCGCCGGGGCTCAGGGACGGCCCCACCAACACATTGACCTGGCGCCGCCGTTTACCCGGCTTTGTACCGGCCTCATCGGCCTGGGGCACCAGGGTCTCGATCAGCGCCTTGACCGCCTTGGCAAAGCCGGTCTCCAGGCAACCGCTGTAGTCCGGCGTCGAAACCGGCACCACGGGGATGGCGTCATATTCGGGGTATTGCTGGCGAAAGGTTTTCACCGCCATGGAGACATCACTGCCCTGGGTCTCGGACAGGCCGGTGGTCGGCACGCCCAACAGTGAGGGCTGATTCTTCTCACAAATGGTCTTGAGCCCCTCGACCACACTCTCTTCCGACCCCATCACCGTGCTGATCTGATCCATGGCGGTGGTCTGCAGGGGAATCGGCTCGCGAAAATGGCGCACGAAAAAGACCTTGCCGAAGGCAGTGCAGCCCTGGGAGCCATGCAGCATCGGCATGGCACGATGAAAACCGAGAAAGGCCAGAGCCGCGCCCAGGGTCTGACTTGCCTTGAGCGGACTGACCGAGAGGGCCTTGTTGCGTTTGAGGATCTCAGTCATTGGCTCTGCTCCGTCGTGGTTCTCCAGGGGGCCGGTTGGCGCACCGACTGCCAGATGGGGCTTTCGATGGTCAGCGCCAGTTGTCGCGCCAGCTCCACCATGCCGACATATCCGGCATAGCCAAACTCGCGTTCCTGATTGATATCGAGGAAGGGAATCCGCGCCTTGAGCGCGGTGTACATGTTGCGACCACCGGCGATGAGCACATCCACCTTCTGCTCGCGCACCCGGTCGATCAGGGCACGCGGGTTGCCCTCCTCCAGCATCACCGCATCCTCGCCCATGAGTTCGCGGATACGGGCCTTGTCCTCCTCGGTGGATTTGCGGGTGCCGGTGGCCACCACCTCCATCCCCAGATCCTGCAGGGCGGCGATCACCGACCAGGATTTGACCCCGCCGGTATAGAGCAGCACCCGCTTGCCCGCCAGACGTTCGCGCCAGGGGGCCAGTTGCTCGGCAATCTTGGCCTCTTCGCGGGCGATCAGCGCCTCGGTGCGCTGGGTCAGATCGGCATCGTCGATCAGACGGGCAAAATCGCGCAGCGCCTGGGAGACATCGCGCACCCCATAAAAGCTCCCCTCGAACCAGGGGGTTTCAAAAGACTCTTTCAACTTGCGGGCGACGTTCACCATCGCCTTGGAGCAGACCATCATGTTGGCCTCGCTGCGATGCATGGTCTGCACCTCGCGGAACCGGGCATCGCCAGAGAGGGTGCAGAGCACGCGCAGCCCCAGCTTATCCAGCAGCGGCAGCACATACTACAGCTCGCCGGCGATGTTGTACTCGCCCACCAGGGCAATGTCGTGGATCTTGTGCCCCGCCTCAGCGGCAGCAGGTGGTAGTGGATCCGGCTCGCGGGTGCCGCAGACATATTTCACCATCGCCTCACCGGCGATGCGGTTACCCAGATTCTTGGTGCCATAAAAACCGGCGCAATCCACCGGCACCACCGGCGTACCCCAGCGCTCGGCCGCCGCCTTACAGACGGCCTCGATATCATCGCCAATCAGCGCAGGAACGCAGGTGTTATAGACAAAGACCGCCGCCGGGCTGTGGCTGTCGATGGCCTGCTTAATCGAGTGAAACAGACGCTTCTCACCCCGCCCCATGATCACATCCTGCTCCGTCAGATCGGTCGTCATCCCGATACGGAAGGTGCGCGGCCCGCTGGAGCGGGTGCCCCGGTTATCCCAGGAACTGCCTGCACAGGCGATGGAACCGTGAACGATATGGGCCACATCGGCGATGGGCAACAGGGCAATCTGTGCCCCATCAAAGGCACAACCACCAGCGGTAGCCCCCGGCTTGGGTTTGGCACAACCCGACTTCGCCTTGTTGTTATGGGCACAGGCCGGTTCATCCAGAAGAGCAGCGATATCTTTTTGTTTCATGGCAAACAGAGGTTTATGGCTGATAGTTTGTTAGAGCAAAGGGTGTGCCATGAGTTATATGTTTGTTTTTAATAAACAATGCTGGAGTGCACATTTGTCGGAAAAGCGACATTGGCGGATTTGTGTCAGGGGGTTTGGGCGCTCAACATCCATCGACAGCCCCACTCCAACCAAAGATTGACAATCTTTGGTTGTCTACCTAGCATTCTTTCATAACCCCCCTTGGAGACCACCATGCACGTATCCTTAACCCCGGAACTTGAATCCCGCGTTAAAGCCAAGGTGGAGAGCGGCCTCTATAACAATGCCAGTGAAGTCATCAGAGATGCACTGCGCTTTATGGAGACGCACGAGGAGTGGATTCACGAGATCAAACTGGCCCAGTTACGTGAACACCTGAAGGTTGGCATCGACCAACTGGATCGTGGTGAAGGTTTCACCATCGAATCCAATACCGCCCTTGACACCCTGTTTGATCGCATCAAGGACGAGTAGCCATGACGCGGCACCAACTCGTCATTTCGCCACAGGCGAAAGTTGACCTTAGAGAGATTTACCCATATGGACGACGCCATTGGGGACAAGTCCAATCTGACCGCTACCTGACAAGCCTAAAAAACCTACTCTGGTCGGTCACTGAACAGCCACAATTGGGGGTCGAGCGATCTGATCTATTGCCGAATTTGAGAAGTTTGCCGACCCAAAGCCACACCGTATTTTATCGCACGACCAACAACCGGGTTGAAATCATCCGCATACTGCATGGCCGCCAGGACCCTGGTCGGCATTTGAAATAATGGCATTTCGCTTGGTTTGATTTCGGGGTAACCAGTAGGTTGGGCAAAGCGCAGCATGCCCAACGATGCAGTGACCGACCAATCCTGTCATTCAAAGTGTCACCGCAATCCCAAAGACATCGGACTTCAATTCCGCTCAATCAGCATCTATCAACCGCAATCGATCCACCGGACTTTGCACCGTCACCCCAGGCTTGTTCTGCTACGGATCAACCTTGCCGTTGCCGTGAGAACGTCATTACTACCAGAGCCAGAGGGGAATTTCACTGCTGAATATTGGGCCGCCACAACCTCAGGAGGAATCTCTTTGGACAACGGCTCTTTCACAGGGGTATATTCGACGTAGGCCTCTTTCCAGTAACCCCAATCAACGGTTTTTGCGAGGGCAGTTGCAGACAGATCGACGAACAGTAGCTGCAGTGCATCCACCATTTGCTGGTACTGCCAAGCGTTCAAAGAAACGTTATGCGATTGGCGCTGAAAATAGGCCTCGAGATCCGAAGCAGAAAAATCTGGTAACCGCTTCCCAGGGTTCTGCTTGAGGAAATCCTCAACACGTTTAACGTACCAGCGTTGCCGGTGTTCTGGGATTCCCTTGTGAGACAGTAAGTCGAGATATTTTTGCCAATTAGAGGGAGCAGTCATGAGAATCATC